>CAYZDV010000129.1:0-5522 GCA_964477275.1 uncultured Eubacteriales bacterium | reverse complement strand
CTGGCTCAGGCCTGTGGAATCGAATATGCGTGAGGACTGGCTGCTGTCGAAGCGGAATGATGCGCTCGTCGAGAAGTGCTTGTACTCGGGGTCATCGGGCAAGAAAGTTCCCATCCCCACCAGCCCGAACTCGAAGTCCAGGGCGAAAATCTTTGGCGGCGGGGTCTTGTGGAACCAGCCGCCGTTGAGGTTTGAACCGAAGGCAGAGACGATGGGGCTCACATAGGCCTGGGCAACGTCATTGGATAAGTTTTTCAGGGTGGCTTCGAGCTCGCTTCCTTCTTCTTCGGCCTGGGGGCTGGCAACGGACACAACGGCAAACAAAAAGACAACCAGAGCGAAAATGGCTTTCCATCGGGGAAACCAATCAAATAAGCGTTTCATTCTCATTCCTCCTTAATTGCATTTGTCGGCATTCAAACTCACGCCTTTATAAAATATAAAGCATCCCTTGTCAAGGAGAGGGATTCGGTTGAGGACATCATCGTGTCTGAGAATCGGTTCATTCAAAATAGCAGTGTCGCAGGAAAAAGTAAATAGCCTTGCAGGGTGAATTCCTGGGTGAGACTCCATCACCCTTTCGAGCGACAATCCGTGTCGCTCATTGGAGAACAATCGCACGGGCGTATCCGTAACTGTCGCATTGTCGGGAATATCGATAATCCTCAGGACAAAAGAGTGCTTTTTCCCAGGTTAGAGGTACCAGTCCTCTCCGCCAGCCTCATCAGGTGATGAGTCTGATGGTCAAGGGATAGCGGTATTTTTCACCCTCGTTGGCCTTGATTGAGGCAATAATGACCAGAACCAGGAAAACGATGCCCAGCGCAATGAGAAGGACGATGCCGATGATGACGATGATGAGCAGGGCCGCGACCAGGCAATAGATGGTGAAGGAAATCTGGAAGTTGAGGGCTTCTTTTCCCTGTTCGTTGACAAACTCCGATTCGTCCCTTTTGATGAGCCAGATGATCAGCGGCCCCAGGACGTTTCCGAGGGGAAAGATGAAAACAGCCAGAGCTGAAAGATGGCAGAGCATGCCCCACGTCCGCTCCTGTTTTTCATCCAGTTTGGCCATGAGCAAACCTCCTTCTTTGAGACCCAAAAGCTGGTGCTGATTCTATCCAATGATTCCGAAAAAAGCAAGGGTAATCTGTACGTTCAATAAGATAGACGATAAACGTTTCTTCTGGTAGGAAAAAATGGCTCCTCGGGCAGGACTCGAACCTGCAACCTAGTGGTTACAAGTGCCCCAGAATTTCTTCTGGGCTTGGACTATCTCTTCACCCTTCCTCGATAAAAAAGGATAGGGTGTCGGGCGCTTCCCCCAGAACATCAGTGGAGTACGAGCATATGCTCTAGTCTCTGCACCTTCTCTGACCTTTTTTACAGGAACAGAGCTTGGCTCAGGGTTACCATACTCCTGTTTCTTTTTTGACAGGGTGAAGGCTTCCCTGAATTCACCCGATTTTTCAACCACGATCTCTCGTGGAAGCTGCACTTCCATCATTCCTCCGTTGTACAGCCACCCGCTCTGCCGATTGAGCTACCGAGGAGCAGGTTGTCCATAATTTAGCAAAATTTGAGGAGAATATCAATAATCCAGACGGAATCGCCGGGTTCTATCTAAAAACGGTAGCCGGCCTGCTTGATTTCTTTCCGGTAGTCCTTTCCCCACATCTCGACGATCTTGCACATCTCATAGAGCCTGGACCGCAAGCGGATCCCGATCCGGTCGACCAGGGTCTCCTCGCCTTTTTTGAAGTAGGCCTCCCTCTTGTCTTCCTCTTCTTCTTCACTATCCGGATAGTTGGAAGTGAAGATGGTCAGCTTTTTGTTGTTGTAGCGGTTGTTGATGATGTAAAAAACAGTCTCCTCCACCCAGGCCGTTGTTCTCTTCGCCCCCAGCTCGTCCAGCAACAGGACATCGCTCTGGAATACGGGCGCGAGAACTTCCACTTCAGACAGGGAGGAATCCGGGGAGTAGCTGCTCTGGATATTCCTGATTAGCTCCCTGAAGTCGCAAAAATAACACGGAACGTTTTTCCTCTCGATCAACTCGCGGATGGTGGCCATGGCCAGGTGAGTCTTCCCCACTCCGCAGGGCCCCAGGAAAAGGAGTCCGATATCCTGGACAGGATGATTCTTGACAAACTTCCTGGCGATTTTCAGGGCGTCGCGGTGGGAGTCGTTGTGAATCTCAAAATTCTTGAAGGAGCAATCCCGGTATCTTCTGGGGATGTTCGCCTGTTCGAGGAGAATCTGGCTTCTGCGCTCATAGAAGCACCGGCAGCGACGGGCAGCCGAGCCGGCCTCGGAATCCACCACCACCCAGCCTGTTCCCTGGCAATCCGGACAGAGTGTCTCGGGCATCAGTTCAAATATCCTCTCAATTCTCGAAGACAATGAGAGCGGCCGAGCTTCCTCATTGCCTTCTGTTCAATTTGCCTCACTCTCTCTCTGGATAGACTCATAATGTCGCCGATTTCCTGAAGAGTGCGGGGCCGGTCATCGTCAAGCCCGAATCTTAATTTTATCACATGTTTTTCCTTCTCATCCAGCTCCTCCAGAAGATCCCGGATCTGCTCCTCAATCGAATTTTTGATAATCTGGTACTCCACTGAAGGCGTGATGCTGTCTTCTATCCTCCCTTCCACATCAGTCCCATCTTCGTAGTATGGCTCGCTCAGGGAGAGGTCCCTTTCATCCAGCAACTCCAGATCTTCCACCTCTCTGGTGGGAATGCCCATGCTCCGGGCGATCTCTTCACGCGTGGGGTCTCTGCCCAGCTTCATCTTGAGCCTGGCCGTTTTCCTCTTCATTTCCGATATTTTGTCCGAAATCTTCTGGGGAATATGGTAGGCCCTGGCGGAACGGGTCAGGGCATGGATGATCGCCTGTCTGATCCACCACACCGCATAGGAGATGAATTTGACATTCCGCGCGGGGTCGAACCGTTTGGCGGCTTCGATCAGACCCAGGTTGCCTTCGTTGATAAGGTCGAAAAGGGGCATTCCCATCCCTTTGTATCTCTTCGCGTAGGAGACGACGAAGCGGAGGTTGGCTTCGACGAGCTTCCGGAGAGCCTTTTTATCTCCTTTCTGGATGTGTTTGCCCAGCTCTTTTTCCTCTTCCGGGCTGAGACCGGGGAATCGGGATATCTGATTCATGTAGAGCCTCAGGTTTTTGAGGTCGACGTAGTTCTTGAATTCGTCCTTCATTCTTTCTCTTTTTCGATTTTAATGATCTGGACAGGGCTGATCCGCACCAGGCTTTTTTTCTTCTGCTCGAACTCCTCTTCCCTGCCCTCGAAGAACTCTCTCTTGATGTAATCGAGAAACAGGTTCACTTCGGTCTCGATCTGTTCGATCTTCTCGCGCATGTTCAGAATCGCCTCCACTCCGGCCAGGTTGACTCCCAGTTCGCGGGTGAGGTTCAGGATGAGTTCGAGCTGTTTGAGGTCTTCCTCGTCGTACAGCCGGGTGTTCCCCTCACTTCGAGACGGTTTGAGCAGCCCTTCTCTCTCATAGAGCCTGAGGGTCTGGGGATGGACGTTGTACATGCTGGCCACGCTGCTGATGTGATAATACTGCATGGGTTTCTTTTTCTCTTTTCCCTTTTTCATTTTATCCCATCCCCATCTTATCCCTCGGATTTTCCGGAGAGGCTCTTTCCAGCTCTCTCATGAGCTCTCTGATCCTCTCATCATTGAACGGAGGGGGAACGATGGAGACTTCGATATACTGGTCTCCATGGGCCTTTTTCCCCGCTACTGGAGCTCCCTTGTCCGTTAAGCGGAATTTCTGTCCGGACCTGGTTCCGGGCGGGACGCGGATGGTCGCTTTGCCGTAAAGTGTGGGAACCTCAATCTTTGCGCCCAGTGTCGCTTCAGGCACGGTGATGGGGACTTTCACATAAATGTTCGACCCTTCGCGCCTGAAAAAGGGATGGGAGTCGGCCTCAACATGAATGAACAGGTCACCGGGAGGCCCTCCCCCTCTCCCGGCGTTTCCTTTTCCGGAAATGCGAACCTTGGAACCGGTGTTCACTCCGGCCGGAATCCGGACGCTGATCAGCTCCGTCTTCTGGACAAGGCCATGCCCGTAACAGGACGGACATTCCTTGCCGGCTGTCCTGCCTGTTCCTCCACAGGCGGGACAGGTCGTTGAAAACCTCATCGCACCCCGCTGCAAGACCTTCTGGCCCGTTCCGCCACACCCGGGGCAGAGCTGCTGGCTTCCTTTCTGGATATAGCCAGTGCCCTGGCAGCTCGCGCAGGCTACCATGCGCGACAGCCGGATCCGTGTCTTGAGACCGTTAATGGCGTCCATAAACCCGATTTTCATTGTATAGAGAAGGTCTTCGCCCTTCTCCACTCTCGTTTGAGCCCTGCGGGCAGATCTCCCGAACAGGTCTTCAAAAAAATCCCTGAAGCTGGACGTTCCAAAGCCTGAAAAGTCGAACCCCTCAAAGCCTGAAGAATACGTCTGATACTGGGAATCTCCGGGGGGACGGTCTCCGACAAAGCCGAACTGGTCGTACTGGCTTCTTTTCTTGGGGTCGCTGAGGACGGAATAGGCCTCCTGGATTTCTTTAAACTTTGCTTCGGCGGACTTATCGCCTGGATTCAGGTCAGGATGGTACTTTCGGGCCAGCTTCCGGTAGGCTTTCTTGATATCGGCCAGGGTCGCTTTCCTGTCAACGCCCAGAACCGCATAATAGTCTTTCTCCATCCCGGTCCTGTCCTTTGCTATCCAGGATTATCGCACAGAAAAGTCGTGGATCAAAGCGCCTCAGTTCTTCTCTTCATCCACGACCTCCGCATCGATGACCTCTTCTTCGCCAGAACCTTCTTCGGTTTCCTTTTGAGTGGGCTGGCCGGCAGAGGCTTCCTGCTGCGGCTGGCCGGCCCGCTGGTACATCATCTCCGTCAATTTGTGGGAGGCCCGGGAGAGTTTTTCCATGGCCTGCTTGATCGACTGGATATCATCGCTCTCGATGGCTTTCTTGGTGTTCTCAATTTCTGCCTGAACCTGGTCGGCTTCGGCCTGCGGGATTTTTTCCTTGTTCTCCCTTATCAGCTTTTCCAGGCTGTAGACCATCTGGTCGGCCTGGTTTCTGGCATCGACGAGTTCTCTCCTCTTTTTATCCTCTTCAGAATGGGATTCTGCGTCCTTGACCATTGTCTCGATCTCTTTCTCGTCGAGGCCGCTGTGGCCGGTGATGGTGATCGCCTGCTGCTTTCCGGTGCCTGTATCCTTAGCCGAGACATGGAGGATTCCGTTGGCATCGATGTCAAAGGTCACCTCGATCTTCGGCACGCCTCTCGGAGAGGGCGGGATGCCGTCCAGATGAAAACGGCCCAGGGTCCTGTTGTTGGCAGCCATTTCCCTTTCACCCTGAAGAACATGGATCTCCACGCTGGGCTGGTTATCCGAGGCTGTGGAGAAAATCTCTGTCTTTTTGGTCGGGATGGTCGTATTGCGGGCGATCATCCTGGTGAAAACGCCGCCCAGGGTCTCGAT
>CAYZDV010000128.1:0-5551 GCA_964477275.1 uncultured Eubacteriales bacterium | reverse complement strand
CCGCTCAGCCCTGCTCACGGTTTTCTCAACACCCAGCCTGACCCTCTTTAATCCTACCGAGATAGGTCTTCATCACGGAAAAAAAGATACTCACCCTGGCTTTCTCTCTCTTGACATTTTTTTCCGCTGTGATTAAGGTATTACTACTTTTTTGTTCTCAGTGCTCAGGCTTCCATTGCTGCCTGCTGAGGAGAGCCAAAATGAATGCGAAAATAGACTACAAGGAAATCACTCGGATTACCGATTTCATGGAGGAGAAAAACCTCGCCCATTTCGAGCTGGAAATAGAAGGCTTCAAAATCAAGCTCAGCCGGAATCCCAACCCTCCCTCTTCCGGCCTGAACCCCCTGCCCCTCCAGGCGTCCCCGGAGCCAAAAATGAATGAAACACTTCCAATTCAGGAGCTGCCGGCAGAGAAAGACAACCATTTTCACCTGATCACTTCTCCGATGGTGGGGACTTTTTACCGCGCCCCGGACCCATCCTCAGCGCCGTTCGTTGAAGTCGGCGACACGGTCAAGAAAAACCAGACATTGTGCATCATCGAAGCCATGAAACTCATGAACGAAATCGAATCCGAGGTCGACGGAATCCTCGAGGAAATCTACGTCGAGAACGGAATGCCGGTCGAGTATGGACAAAAATTGTTCGCCATCCGGCCGCTCTCCTGATTCCCATGTTCTCAAAGATCCTGGTCGCCAACCGCGGGGAGATCGCCCTGCGCATCATCCGCGCCGCCCGGGAACTGGGCATCAAAACCGTTGCTGTCTACTCTGAGCCGGACAAAAATTCTCTCCATGCCATGCTGGCCCACGAAAAAATCTGCATCGGTCCCGCCAGGGCCAGTGAAAGCTACCTGAACATTCCCAATCTCCTCAGTGCCGCCGAGATCAGCAAAGCAGACGCCATCCATCCCGGCTATGGATTCCTGGCTGAGAACGCCCGTTTCGCAGAAACCTGTGAAACCTCCGGCGTCACTTTCATCGGCCCCCTGGCCTCGCACATCCGTCTCATGGGCGATAAAAACAAAGCCCGCCAGGAGATAAAAAAGGCCGGACTGCCGGTCATCCCCGGCAGCGATGGAATCGTGGAAGATGCGGCCGAAGCGAAAAAAATCGCCCAAAGAATCGGCTATCCCCTCATCCTCAAACCGGCGGCCGGAGGCGGCGGAAAGGGGATGAGAATCGTGCGCTCCGCCGCGCAGATGGAGGAACAGTTCTCCATCTCCCAGAGCGAGGCCAGAGCTTCTTTCGGTGACCCTTCTCTTTATCTGGAGAAATGCATCCCCCAGGCCCGGCACATTGAAATCCAGGTCATCGCTGACAATAAAGGAAACGCGATGGCCCTCGGTGAAAGGGAATGCTCCATCCAGAGAAAGTACCAGAAGCTGATCGAGGAGACGCCTTCTCCTTTTGTCGATGAAAAGCTCCGCAGAAAAATGATCAAGGCTGTCTCCGAAGCCGTTCGCTTCATCGGCTATCAGAGCCTGGGCACATTCGAGTTCCTTGTGGATGAGCAGAAGAATTTCTACTTCATGGAAGCCAATACCCGGGTCCAGGTCGAGCACCCGATCACAGAGATGGTTTACGATATCGACCTGATCAAGGAGCAAATCAAAATCGCCGCCGGCGCCACTCTCTCCCTCCCCCATCGCCTGGAATCAAGAGGCCACAGTCTGGAGTGCCGGATCAACGCTGAAGATCCTGAGACCTTTGTTCCTTCGCCCGGCAAGATTGAATTCCTTGTTTTTCCAGGCGGAGAGGGAGTTCGGGTCGACTCGGCGGCCTACTGCGGCTGGAAGATTCCCCCTGACTATGATTCTCTCCTGGCCAAGATCGTTGTCAGGGCTCCCACGCGTGCCGAAGCCATCCATAAAATGCGGACCGCCCTCGAAACAACGACCATCGTCGGCATCAAGACAAACATCCCTCTCCATCTGAACATCCTTGCGAACTCGGACTTCCTCAAAGGAAACTCCACCACCGAATTCATGGAACGGTTCCTGAAAAAGAAAACAGAAGTCACGGGGAGAGAACAGGAGGGCGAAAAGCGAGATTGACCGTGAAGGCCCCGGAATTGTCGCCGACGAGGTTCTCGTTAATTCCCAGATAGAGGCGGCCGCTCATCGGCATCGCCACGGTGTTCTCCGACCCGATGTAAAACACCTCGGCCACCTCGTAGCGAAACTCCCTTCCGTTCTCTTTGTTGATTTCTATGGAAAAGAGGACAGCCACCTTCCCGATCAGGGCGCCGATGTTGCGGTCGGGAAGGGGCTGCTGCATGGACCTGAAGTCGTAGCCATTCGGGTCGCAGCGGGCAACGAGGTTGCCCTGTTGAAGAAAAACATTCCCCTGGGCATGGAAGGAGATGTCCTGCCCCTCCTTGACCTCAATCCCGGTGTCTGTCCAGTTCACCTCGCCCGGAACAGTGATCTGGTGGACGATTTCTCCTTCTGCGAGAGGACTCGTCTCCTCCGGCCTTCCAGATAAAGAGATCAGCCGGGCTTTGAACGCAAAGAACCGTGAGTCTTCCTCCACGAAGGGGAGAGGGGAAAGCATCCTCAGGCTGGCCGAGATGTTCCTCTGTCTTCTCTGGTTCCAGGCGTTCCTTTTCAGCCATGAAGGATAAGGTTCTTTCTTTCTCTCCAGACGATTGAGGAGAAGAAGGAAATCCTGGGGATTGAACCGGGCGTTATGGACGCGGAGCAGGGCCAGTTCGTCGGCCTTTTCCACCTGGGAGGAATCATGCGCCTTCCCCGAAAAAAAGGAAATGACGCCGCCTTCGGCCTCAAAAAGACGAACGAGCTTCTGCCAGCCTTCCTCCCCTATTAACTTCTCTTGGGGAGAAAAATCTCTCAAACGGGCCAATCGTTCGAGGATATGCTGGCGAACATGCCCGGAGAGAAAATGCCCGATCTCGAAAGCGAGGACAGCGGCCAGCTCGGATTCCGACTCCGAAGCTTCGACCAGGCCCCGGGTGAGGTAGACATGCCCCCCCAGGGCGGCAAAGGCGTCGAGCTCAGCAGAGTCGATGATGCGAAACGACCACTCCCAATCTCCGACCGGATCTCTCAGGCGATCGCGCAGAATCAACTTCCTTCCAATCTCTTCGAGATAGGCGCTCAGAAATTCATCCTGGACGACCTGACCCTCTCTCTCCACTTCAGCCGCAACCTGGCGGGCATACGCCTTCTCGGCGCTCACAGGCAAAAAGTCGAAGTCCCTCTGGCCGGTGAACCGGGAGACATCCAGTCCATTCCCCGGCAATGGCTCAGCCCGGGAAAGGAGGCCAACCGCCCAATGAAAAACGAGCAGCGAACACACCAGAAAAAAAATGCTTTCCAGCCCGGGTCTGCCAAGATTCATTTCTTTCTCATCCTCAGTCCTCTTTTTTTACTCCATCTTATCCCACAAATCAACGGCGAGCCCAGCGTGGGCTCAAGCATGTCCCCGGCCTGCCGGGCCTTTCCTCAGAAGCTTTCAAGAAATGCGCTTAGGACATGGCTTTTTTATATTACCATAACGCCGGGAAATCAGGCTACCTTTTGGAGGCTCTGGCAGCCATTTCTTTTTCATCCTTTCGACCATTTGACCGTCGCGGATTTGGAAATGCTCCCGAGACTTTGGAAACCTTTTGCCTTTTAGGCCGTAATATAATACGATAATTATAAAAAAGGGAAAAAGTGAAATGCCGGGGATCGTTTTGAAAATCGGGAAAAAAGAGAACATCCCCCAGCCTATGGGGCGCTCCTCGAAAAAGAGGAGAAAAATCATCTTTGTTCTCCTGTTTATTGTCTTCGTTGCCGTCATCGTCTACTTCAACCTTCAGGCCCAGAGAGAAAAGGCCATACATGTGACTGTGGAGAAGGTGGCCGGCCATGACCTGACCTCGATCATTTCGGCCTCTGGGGAGGTCAAGCCCAAAAAGAGCGTCAACATCAGCGCCCATGTGCCGGGAAGAATCGTTAAAATTGGAGTGCAGGAAGGACAGCGCGTCCGAGAAGGAGACTTTCTCCTCAAGCTCGACTCCGCCCAGTATGAGGCCAATGCCGAAAGAGACAAGGCCCTCATCCACTCCTACAAAGCAGAGCTGATCAGAGCCGAGGCCATCCTGAAAAAAGACGAAAGCTTCTACAACAGACAGAAAAAGCTCTATACCGAACAGCTCATCTCGGAAGAGCAGCTGGAAGCTGCCAAGGCCCAGAATGAAATCTCCAAAGCCCAGCACCAATCCCTCCTTTATCAGATCAAACAGGCTGAGGCCTCTCTCCAGAGCACCATGGATAACCTGGGCAAAACCGTTTACAACTCTCCCATCGACGGGATCATCACCAGCCTCCGGGTCGAAGAAGGGGAAGTGGCCATCATCGGCACCATGAACAACCCGGGCACAGTGTTGATGACCATCGCCGACCTCTCGGTGATGGAAGTCGAGGTCGGAGTCGACGAAACAGATGTCATCGGGGTCAAAATCGGGCAGCTCGCTGAGGTCAGAGTCGACGCTCTTCCTGACAGGATCATCAAAGGAAAGGTCACCGAAATCGGAAGCTCCGCCATTCAAAAGTTGACCGCCACCGAGCAATCCAGGGACTTCAAGGTCATCATCACCCTCGAGGACCCCCCCGATATTCTCAAACCAGGACTCTCCGCCTCCGCTGACATCATCACCGCCGAAAAAAAAGGTGTGCTGGCGGCTCCCATCTCGGCCCTGGCGGTGAAGGACAAAGAGGAAAAAGAGAAGAAGAAAGGCGCGGAGCAGGAGGAAGGGGTCTTTCTCGTCGAGAACGACCGGGTGAAATTCACTCCGGTCCAGAAAGGGATCATGGGCGAGATGATGATCGAAATCACCTCAGGCCTCAACGAAGGCCAGGATATCGTGGTCGGCCCCTACAGCGCCCTCCGTCAGCTCAAGGACGGCATGCTGATCAAGCCTGAGACGAAAAAAAAAGAGAAATGAGGGAAGGAAACGACATCCTCATCTCCGCAGAGGACCTCTGGAAGGTCTATCAGCTGGGGAAACAGGAGGTCAGGGCACTCTGTGAGGCGACATTCACCGTCGCCCGCAACGAATTCATGGCCATCATGGGCCCTTCCGGTTCTGGAAAATCAACCCTGATGAACATCCTCGGCTGTCTCGACACCCCAACCAGAGGAAAATACTCCCTCAGAGGAAGGCTGGTCAGCGAGTTGAGCGACAACGAGCTGGCTTCCATCCGCAACAACGAAATCGGGTTTGTCTTTCAGGTCTTTAACCTGCTTCCCCGGGCGACCACCTTTCATAACGTGGAGATTCCCCTTATCTACAAGGGTGCCAGGAAAAAAGAAAGGCAGGAGAAAACGCTCCGGGCGCTGGAAATGGTGGAGATGCTGGAGAGAAGCAGCCATCGTCCGCCCGAGCTCTCCGGTGGGGAAAAACAGAGGGTGGCCATCGCCCGTGCTCTGGTCAATGAACCCTCCCTCCTTCTCGCCGATGAGCCCACCGGCAACCTGGATTCCAAAACAGGACAGGAAATCCTCAACCTCTTCCACAAGATCCATTCCCGGGGAAACAC
>CAYZDV010000127.1:0-5561 GCA_964477275.1 uncultured Eubacteriales bacterium | reverse complement strand
CGGTTGAAAAGTTCGGGCAAAATGTTGTCCCGGTAATAGACGTTGAGCCCGAAGTTGATCGGATAGTCGAGAAGATAGGGTTCGGAGAGGTCAAAGAGATAGTCTTTGATTTTTCTTCCGGACTCAAAGGTTAAGCGGAGGATTTCTCCTTTTCCCAGAAAATTGATGCTGGCGTAATCCAGAGCGATAAAGACGCCTCCGTAGCCGTTATAGCCTGCTGAGAAAGAGTAGTTGCTTTTCAGGAGCTCTCTGACCCGGAGGACGATATCCACCTGAGAAGGGTCATCGGGCAGAGGCTGCATCTCCGGCTCTCCATCGAGCTTCACAATGCCCATCTGGTTTATCTTTTTGAGGCTCTCGTCAAACAACCTGAGGTTGAAGCGCTCTTTCTCTCTGAGGAGCACTTTGCGCCGGATGATTCTATCGTGAACGAAGGTATTGCCTCTGATTTCGAGCCTATTCAGGCAGGCGGCTTCGCCTTCGATGATCTGGAGAGTGACATTGACCAGATTGTTCTCGGAGTCCAGAATCTCCACTGGCTGGATCTGCATGGAGATATAACCATGATTGAAATAAATATCGCGGATTCCGTCCTCGCTTTCCTCTCTGGATTTAAGGCTGTAGAAGTCTCCTTCCTCGAGTGCGACCACTTTTCTCAGGCGATCGGAATCAAAAACTGTGTTTCCCTCCACACGGACTTCTCCCAGCCTGTATCTGGAGCCGGCCTGGATGGGAATGACAATTTTTTTCATCCTCTGCGTCTTCAGGAAAAGTGTTCTTCTGGTCATCTCTTCGATCTTCGGCTCGCCAACAAAGGCATTGAGGTAGCCATGCTCCTTGAGCTTGCGCCGGATGTGATTCAAGTCATCCTCGAGCCTCGTCTTGCGAAAGATATCCCTGCCGCTGAGCCAGGACTCGATCGCGTGTTCTCTGTTGCTCTTCATGGCCGAACAAAGAATGGCTTCCGGAAGTCCTGTTTCGCCGTCGAAAACGATATCTCCAACTCTGACCCTCTCCCCTTCTCTGATATCAAAGAGTATCTCGACGGTGTTTCTCCCTTTTTCTCTGGTTGTGATTCTGACCTCTCCGGAAGGAAAGCCGTTCTCCATGAGCAGTTCCTCGATAGCAGCCCTGGTTCTCTGCAGACGGAAAGCACTGCAGAAGGAAAACGGCGGGATGCCTTCGCCATTCTCTTTCAGCCAGCGGCTGACCTCAGCCTTTTTCAGTTTTTTTTCTGTCCTGAAGATGACACCGGTGACAAAGGGGTTTTCTTCGACGGCAATGGTCACCACCTTGCCTCTGTCCCCCTGTTGTTCTTTGATGTGAATATCCGAGAAAAATCCCGTCGCCCAGAGAGCCTTGAAATCCTGGGTCAGATAGTCCTGATCATAGGCTCTTCCCTCTTTTATGAACAGATAATAAAGTATCGTTTCTCTCGGGATCCTGACGTTGCCGGTGACTTCGATTCTTTCGACGATATCTTCTCCGGAGAGAAGAAGAGGCGAAAAGAGAATAATCAACAGAAGTGCCAGTTTGTTAAACGGTTGGAGGGTGTTTTTTATCACTTCCGAATAACGCGGCGAAACCGGCTATGTTCTGTCTTTCTTTTCCTTCTCTTCCTCTTCTTTTTCCCAGGCTTTGATGCCTTCGCTCATCCATTTGGGAGTTGGTGTCCCTTTGAGGTGATGGTCAAAGAACTCCTGCATGCAATGCGTCCAGTGTTTCTGGTTGATCCTCTTTCTCAGTCCGTGATCTTCACCGTTGTAATTGAACATGTAGGCCTCTTTCTCCAGCCGTCGCAGAGCCATGATGAACTCGATGCCCTGGTACCAGGGAACGGCTCCGTCCTGGTCGTTGTGGAGAATGAGGAGAGGGGTCTGGATCTTGTCCGCCCAGAAAATCGGAGAGTTCTCAATGTAGCGGAGGGGAACGTTCCACAGACTGTCGCCCTGACGGCTCTGGGTTCTCTCGTACTGGAACTGGCGCACCATTCCGCTTCCCCAGCGGATTCCGTTGTAGGCGCTGACCATGTTGGAGACAGGGGCTCCGGCCCCTGCAGCGGCAAAAATGCTGGTCTGGGTCACCATGTAGGCAATCTGGTAGCCGCCCCATGAATGACCCTGGATGCCGATGGCCTTGGGGTTGATGTAGCCCTCATTGATCAGTATCTGAATCCCGGGCAGCACGCATTTCAAGGCATCTTGTCCCGGATATCCTGCGTCGTACTCGATATCCGGCATCCACAGCACATACCCGTTACTGACATAATAAGAAAAGTTGATGGATGTTCCTGGCGAGGGATGGCTGAAGCTGTGGCTCATCCGATGGAGAGTCTCATAGATGTAGACCAGCAAAGGATACTTCTTGCCCGGGTCAAATTTTTCGGGCTTGATCAGAACTCCTTTGAGGGGCCTGCCGTCGGCACTGAGGAAGCTCCGCAGCTCTGCTTTCCCCCACAGGAACGGTTCCATCTGCTTGCTGAGGCCGGTTATTTTTCGGGGATTTTTAAAATCCGGGCCGCTTATCCATAAGTCTGGATATTCATCAAAGCTGGAGCGGCTGAAAAGGAGCACAGATGCGTTTTTCGCCTTTGTCGGGTTTCCAAACCGCTTCTCCTCCATCGTCAGTCTGAAGGGAGGCTTCTTGCCCCTGACTTCATCCTGATAAAACCCGCCGGCCATGGTCTCTTCATTCGTGGCTCTCAACAGCATCGGTTTTATCGGGTTGATCGTCTTCTCTTCAGGGTCAAGCCGCACATACCGGAAAGAAAGGCTGTTTTTGCGGCCAGATCCCTCGGTGATCGTCCGGGCCTCTGAGCCATCTGGTTTTATCTCCCAGATATCGTAACGGTCGTAAACGAGGATTGTCTCATCGTTATCTGTCCAGCCAGCCACTCCATAGCCGTAAGGAGGACTGGGCGTATCCCAGTCTTCCTGCTCAAAGCGGACGTTGATGGAAGCCGTAATATCATTTGTGGTTCTTGTAGTTACATTATAAACATGCCAGTTTTTATCCTCGAACCAGTAAATGTATTTTCCGTTGGGAGAGAGGTTCGCTCCTCTGAAGAGCTTCTCTCTGACCAGGGTCCGTTCGCCGCTCTGAGGGTTGATGACGTAGACATCGTAGTAGGATCCGTCATGAGAGACAAGCCTGGTGTGGGGAAGAATGGTCTGAGCCCAGGCAATCCTGCCGTTGGGAGACAGCTCCACATCAGGGATGGCCTCATCAGCCAGCTTGACAAACGCCCTGGTTTGGAGATGATAGATGGATTCCCAGGTGTTTTCCCGGACGTTCTTGGCCATTTTTTTCTGCTGAGGCTGAGGATAAGGGTCGTTCCAGTGCCAGAGGTCGAACCTGGGCTCATCTCTTTCCTCTTCTTCTTTTTTCTTGGCAGGGGGGATTTCTTTAATGCCGAACATCACCATGCGGCCGTCATCGGTGAAACTAATGCCGGATTTGTCACTGACAGCCATGCCTTGAGGAAAACCCGGCGTGGAAGAGTGGGAGACCCACAATTCCGCTGCCGGCTCCCCTGCTCTCCAGCCGTAGAGACTGAAATTCGGTTCCTCGGCCTCCTGATCGTCCCGGTCGGTGAGAAAGCCGAGAACCGTCTCTTCTCTGTCCACGGCCCATCTGGAATAGGTTCCTTTTCCGGTCAAAAGGGCTGCGCTGGGGCCTTTTCCAGGTTGATGGGCGTACACGCCATCTGTTTCCGGTTTTCCCTTGCTGGAGACCGTGTAGAGAAGAAATCGGCCGTTCTTTGTGAAACGGTAGTCGAGCACGCTTTCGAAAACGGTTTCATTTCCATCCCTGAGCGAGCGCAGAACCAGAAGAGTTCCGTATTTTTTCTCTTTCTTCTTTTCTTCCTTTTTCTCTTCTTTCTGTTCTTCTGCTTTTTTCTCCTCGCTCTTTTCTTCTTCTTTCTTTTTCTCTTCTTCCACTTTCTCTTCCTTGGGCGGCTCTTCTTTCAGATAAACCACCCAGCCGCCGGCTTCTTCAGGCAGCTCAAAGCTCTTCACCTGCTCGATGACCGTGACCTGACCGCTGGCGAGGTTCATGATTCCCAGTTTCTTCATGAGTATTCTCTTCTTCTCCTCCGGCTTCTTCTCTTTTCTGGATTTCTTCACGTCTTCCTGCGAAGGAGAAATAAGGAAAACAGCATGAGAGGAATCATAGCTGAATTGAGGAAGCGCCGCTCTCTCCGAGTCTGTCTCTTCTCCGGAGTAGCCGATGGTGTGGCGAAAGGTTTTTCCTGTCTTCACATTTAGGGCCACCACATCCGCCTCCCCATCCTGGGGAGTTTCGAGGTAAAGAACCCAGCTTCCATCGGCGGAAATCAATGGAGAGACGATGGACTTCCAGCTGTCATAATCATCGTGGCCGAGAGGCCGTTTGGCAGCCTCTTCGGCTGACCGGGAGACTGCCGGACCTGAAACAATGAGGAGCAAAACAACGAAAAACAGACACAAAATTTTTGTTTTTTTCAAAACAGGACCTCCTTTTTGAAAATTCATTCCGTTCCTTCCTTCTCCTTCTATTTCGCCATCAAATCTCTGGTAAACGCGCTCAATCGTCCGCGAATCTCCCAGATGCGGAGCTTGAGGTCCTCGCGGCGGCCCAAGAGCTCGTCCATCTCCTCACTCAAAGTGCGCAGCTCGCTGGAGCTGAGGCTCACCGGTGGATGGAGAAGCAGGACCTGCTTCGCGGGAAGACCGATGAAATCAGATTCGGCGAAGAGCCGGGGCGTTAGCACGAGAAGGGTTATGGATGTATCGCCTTCCTCATTTCTCATGATTTTTAACGGATAGAACAAGAAATCGGTCTTGAAGCGGTACTGGATCGCATCGATGGTTCGGGGGACTTCATCCAGTGAAACCACATCAAAGACAAACCACTCAAACCCCTCCTGAATGTACTCGGCGACGACCTCCTTCAAAGCTTCCGGTATGACCGGGTTTTCCACTCCATCGGCCTTCAGATAGCCTTCTACCCAGCCAATAAAACCTTCGCTCTCAAGCACCCGGATGACCGAGATATCATGGGCGCCGATCCGCTGATGAAAGGTGACTTCTCCGGCAGGCACCTCTCCCCTACCTCTGACAAGACCTTTTCCTGTCCCCGTTCCGAGACGCCTGACCTTCATGTTGATGAGAGATATGGCTTTCCGGAAGACCTCAATGTCTCCCTTTTTCACTTCTGGTTCCGAGGGGAAGGGAATGACTTCAAGAACCCTGGTCGCTTCCGAGGCTTTCAAATCAGTGGAAAGGAGGAGGATTTGCTCCTGCCCGTTCCAGGCAATCATCGCCCGCTGGGCGGGCTCAAAGACTTTGACATGAGGCTTGAAGGAGATGGAGCCTCTATCCGCATGGAGAAGAGTCGCAGTGTATAGAAGCCCGATAAGACACAATCCGATGGCTTTTTTCATTATGTCCCTCCTTTTTTGAATGCCATTCTGAAAACTATTCTTAATAGTTCTCTTCCAGCTTAGTGTGGGTAATTTTAAGACTAAAATACACGGAAATGGCATCGCTCCCTTCAGATTTTTAACGCCATTCCCTCAC
>CAYZDV010000126.1:0-5671 GCA_964477275.1 uncultured Eubacteriales bacterium | reverse complement strand
CCTTTCCCAGGACTGAAAGCCTCAGGCTCTCCATCATGAGTCCGGTCAGGATGATGAGCAGAATCAAAAGGAGGACGACCAGGTCATCAGCTTTAGTATCGAGCCTCGGCGGACGGCTGACCGTGCGGCGGTAGGCAAACAGGGTCACAGCCGTGAGGCCGGCCAGCGCGATGAGGTCGAGGAGGAGAGAAATGATGCGGGCCAGGACGAGGGGAAGGGTGAATGCAAATTGGGTGAGCAGGACAATGACAAGAGGAACCAGAAAAGCGGTGAAAACAGCCAGATGGAGGAGTCCCGGATAGAAATCCTGGAGGATCCGGCGGTGGGCGACGCCATCAATGAGCATGGATTTGATTCTGGCCCCGAGTTTGTCGGCCCGGTCTTCCTTTTTTCCGATGCTCCAGAGGCGAAAGCGCCGGGAAAGTCCCCAGGAGAAGATGGAGAGGGCAAGGAGAACAACAAAAATGTCAAACGCTTTAATCATCGCCGTCTCATTTTTTCCTTTGCTCCAGTGTCTTGTGCATCCTTTACCTGTGGAGCGGCTGGCGTTTCTACCATGTTTTTCCGGGAGCCAGCATCACATCATGGCAGTTGAGGCATTTCTGGTTCCTGGGCGGGCCCTCGAATTCCCGGAGGTGACAGTTCAGACATTCCAGGATCGTGGCCCGGTTTGTGCCTCGCATCATGTATTCATGCCCGGCTGTCCGGTGACAGTCGATGCAGTCCAGGCCTTCCATGCTGTGGATGCGGTGGTTGAACCTGACCACCTTCTTTTTGACCTTATAGCCGAGAAAAAGCACATCGTTATGGCAGTCGAGACAGCGGCTGGAGGTCAGCTCGTCGTCGGCGAGATATTCTGGAGGCGCCAGCTGGTCGCGGAAATGCCGGAGGACATTCCATCCTCTGGGTTTCAGATCGGGCTTGGGGGAATGACACTCAAAACACCTCGTCTGGTCTGCCGGGTGACCTTTCGAACTCCTCCACAGCTCGGAAAGCTCAGGGTGGCACTGACGGCAGACAATCTCCTGGGTGGCGGAGAAGCGGACAAGATAGGCGGTGACCACACTGGCGGCGATGAGAAAGAGGAAGACCAGCATCACGAACACCAGCCGGAATTTTGTTTTGAACCTCAAAGCCGCCATTTTATTTCAGGCCCATATTCAACAGATAGATTTCAGGCTTTTCTCTGCCCAGGGGAGGTCCGACAAGGAGGATCCGATCTCCCCTGGAACTCATGATCCTCGGGCCCCAGAAAGCGGGAAAGCGGGGAAAATCCATGGGGAAAAGGCCATGGACATAATCCGGCGTTTCCTCATCGAACGCCAGCTTCTCCTGACCGGTGATGAGGTCGAGCCGCATGCCTTTATAAACATGCATGAAGAGGATGTAGCGGCCGTCTGAGGACAGGTCGAAAAATTCGACCCTCGGCGCCGCCTGGGATGAAATGAACTTCAAGCCAGACCCGTCTCTCCGGATGAGGTAAGTCCCCATGCCGCTCTTTTTCTGTCCGTTGTAGAAAAAAACAATCGCCTCTCCGTCATGGCTGATGTCGGCCAGGCTGAACCAGCGGTCCTCGAAATCGGTCAATCTCCTGACCTCTTTACCCTCCCACTCCGAGAGGTAAAGGTCGTAATCGCTTTTCTCAGGAGAGGACTGAGAGCCAAAGACCAGGGTCTCTCCATCGCCGCTCAGGCAGAAGGCCCAGCCTCCGCCGGTGAAAGGGTGCCGGGGGTAAGAGTCCCAGACCCATCCTTTTTCGTCAAAATCAGGGGCGAGGATTGTTCTCTGGCGGCCGCTCTGGACATCCAGGAGGATGATGGCGCTGGCGTTTCCGTAGCGCCGCGGTCCCAGATGTCCCTTGAGGGCGCAGGCCACGCGGTTCCCGTCAGCGCTCACCGCGTAGTTGGCCACTCTCTCCCAGTTGGCACTCTCGAACTCTAAGGCCCTGAGGTCTTTTGTTGTCAGCGCCTGGTTGGGAAACTCGATGAGCTTCCAGTCGCTCCCGTCAGTGTTGACAATGGCCAGATAATGGTCGAGAATACTCACCGGCTCGGCCAGGCTCAGGGAAAAGACGGCCTTCCGTCCGTTTCCGCTGAGGAGAGGGGGTTTGGAGCCAACTTCAAGGAAGACATCCTCATAAGGCGCGGGCGCCTTTCTTTCACCGCTGCGGAAGAGTTCGTTCTCCCTGCCGTTCGCAGTGTTCATCACCTTGAGGACCTTTGTCGTTTTTTCCTCGTCTTTGACCTCGAGCACGTAGGCCATCCAACGGCCGTCGTCACTCAGGCAGGGATAAAGGGCCTCAGCGTTTCCGGAGAAGGTCAGCCTTTTGATTTCCGGACGGCCGCCCTGATCTATTCTCTGAGCAGGAAAGACAAGAAGCGCCGCCATGAAGAGGACAGAAGCGATTTTGATGCATCTTTTTAACATTTTCTTTCGTCCTCCTTGAAGTCATTCTCCTTCTTTTTCTATACGAACCAGGGTGCTCTTGAGCGCAAGGCCGCCGCTGAGGAGGTCTTTGCGCCGTTCGATGACCTCCATGGGGTTCACGCCCTTTCCGCGACTCTCCCACCAGATGAGTCCGGTGTCCCTGTCCTGACTCTTGAAGCGTCTGGCCCTGGCTACGTTTCCGACCGCCGTATGGCCGAAACCTTCGGCAAGGGCCGCGGATTCGGGGTGAATCCGGTGGGTGGTCAGCGCGCGGACGCAGAGAGTTCCCGCAGAAGAGATCAGCCGCACCCTGTCTCCGTTCCTGATTCCGAGTTGCGCTGCCCGCTCCTTGTTTATCCAGAGGCGGTTTCCGGACATGATTTCCCTTGCCCACTTGCTGTTGGCTGTCTCCGCGCTGCCCAGGCTGGATTTGAAGGTGGACAGCACGAACTCATTTTCTTTTTTTCTCCGGGGAAGCTCGGGAACCGGATAACGGGGAAGCGAAGCAGGAAAGGCCTGACGGTTTTTCAGGGGCTGCGTTTCTCCTTTTTCCGTGATTTCCCAGAAGCCTCTCTCTTTAAGAACGTTGAACCCCCCATTTTTTTGAAAACCGGGAACAGAGGAAACCAGCCGGGAAGTCCAATCCTCGGTATTCCGGTAAGGAAGGCGCCGCAAGGCCTCACCTCCGATTCTCCGGGCCAGCTCCAGACAGAACATCCCCACTTCTTTGGCTTCTCCTCTGGGACGGAAGACGGGCTGGAGGAGTTTCCCCGCTTCAAAGTCAGGAGACCTCAGGACTTCGGACGGAGAGAGGAGAGAGACGGCCGGCTGCTGGAGGTTGAGGAGAGGGCTCAGGTCAAGGGAAGAGGCGAAGTTCACCCCCCATCCCTCAAGATAGGTCGCGGCCGGAAGAACGATGTCCGCCGTCATGGCTGTTTCCGTGAGATGAGTATCCATGACGATAAGGAGTGGAATTTTCTTTTCGTCTTCGAGCAGACGGGCCGTGGCGCGGCAGTCAGGCTCATCGAAAGCCGGGTTCGCCTGGCAGATGAAATAAGTGTCGATGTCTTGTTGAGTCTCGAGCAGGTCGCTGATTCCGGTGAGAATCCGGCTGCCAGCGAACAGCTTCCCATCTTCTGGAAATGCATCTTCTTTCGCCGGGGTTGGACTGCGGGGGAAAAAGAGCCCTCCTTCTTTCTCGATGTTTCCTGTCAGCCAGTTCAGGAGAATGACGCATTGCGCGTTTAAGGTTCCGTTTTCCTGTTCGCTCAGGCCTCCTCCGAAGATGGCCAGAGAAGGCTTCTCGGTGGCAAAGGCGATGGCCAGGCGCTCGATTTCCGAACCCCGGATGCCGCATTCTCTTTCCGCCAGCCCGAGTGTATAGGGAGAAAGATGTTCTCTCAGGGATGAAAGAGAAATGGCGGCGTGGTGTTCGATCGCGCTGCTGTCGGCCAGCCCTTTCTCCACAATGACCCTGGCCATGGCCAGGGCCAGGATGCCGTCGCTTCCTGCTCTGACCGGATACCAGGCATCACTCTGGGCTGCGGTCTCGGACAAGCGGACGTCAAATGTGATGAGCCTCGTTCCCTTTTCCACCCTGGCCTTCATCAGCCGACGGACAAACCCGACAAGCCGGTCATGGCTGGAAAAAGGATTGGCGCCGAAGTTGAAAATCGTCCGGCTTCTTCCCGCGTCTTCGATGAGAGAGGGAGAACCGGTCATTTCCCGCAAGGCCGTGGACCGGCTGATGTTTCTCAGGGCCGGCCGGTCGATGACCTGCATCCCGTCCCAGGAATTGATGAAGCGTTCAAGCAGCCATTCATCACGGCCTTTGTCGACCACGAATTCGCTCAGCCGGCCGGCTTTCCTCAACTCATCAAGCCGTCTGCTGAGGGTAGTATAGACCTCATCCCAGCTCGTCCTGGTCCACTGCCCGCTTCCCCTCACTCCTTTTCTTTTCATGGGGAAGAGAAGCCGTTCAGGGTCGTTCACAAGGTTTATCGCGGCAATTCCCCTGGCGCAGAGGCCGCCCTGGTTGTCGGGATGATGGGGATTGCCGAGAATCTGGACCAGCCGGTCGCCGCTGAGGCAGGCGGTGACGCCGCACCCGGCCGGACACTGGCCACAGGTAGTGGCCACAGCCCGCAGCTCCTTGAGGGATGTCCGGGAGACCGCAGCGATGTCTTTTTGTGCCGCTGCAGCGGGAAGAGCAGCGAAGCCGGCGGCTGTTCCGGCCGTCCAGGCCAGCCCTGTCTTCATGAATTTTCGCCGGGAGATCTCTTTTTTCACCATTCGTCCATTCCTCTCACAGCAAGGGAATATACTCTCCGCCCACAACGACCACATATCTCATGAAGAATATCCCGATGACGACCAGAATCGAGGCCGCAATCACCGTTGCAACGGTCCTGAATCTGGGCACGACCATCAGGATGAAGGGAACAGCCTTGCCCAGAAGGTTTTCCACCACAAGAAAGAGAAAGCCGAGCTCACCGCCCAGAAGAAGCCGGGCCGCAGCCTGGGCATCTGAATGAGAAATGGTGAGGACAAGGATGTCGCTTCCCACGAGAAAGAGGTCGAAGACGATCATCCAGGCCATCAGTTTTCCGAGGCTGAAAAGGAGCTCACGGTTGATTTTCTTCTCTCTGGAGAAAAAGCGCTGCTGGATGGCACAGACCAGAATCATGAGGCCGATCCCGGAGACGATGGCTGAAGCGAGGAAGAGAATGGGCATCAGGGCTGTGTTCCACAGGGCCCGGGCTGCTCCAAAGGCCAGGATGAACCCTGTGTAGCCATGGACGGCAATGGCCAGCGGAATTCCGATGAGCCCGAAGATTCGCGTGGGCTTCGCCTTCTCCTTGAACATGAAATAACCGTAGACGACACAGTTAATGGGGTAAAGAATGAGAAGGAAAGACCCCCAGGTGATCGGCGAGGACATGTTGAGATAGACAAAGAGGTGCCAGGCCCGGTGGGGCATCCCGATGTGGATAAGGAGAAAGAAGGGAGCGATGATGAGAAGAAGGGTGGCCAGAACCACTCCAATTTTTCCCAGAGGCTTGTACTGTTCCATGCCGAAGCCGTAGGCCAGGGTGGAAAGGATGAACGAGCCGGCGCTTAATCCCGTGAGGTAGAAGTAGATGGCGATGTTGAGCCCGAAGGCTTCCTCGTGGAAGATGGTGTAAAGGACCTGCGTTTCCACTGTTTTGCTCAGCCTTTCAATGGATTACGGCTCTCTTTTTTC
>CAYZDV010000125.1:0-5674 GCA_964477275.1 uncultured Eubacteriales bacterium | reverse complement strand
AAATCGCCATTTCCAGGAAGGCTCTTTCTTTTATGCAGTGCATGCAGCTTTTCAAAATTATATTATCCGGCGTGGCAATGTCAATGAGGTTTTGAGGGAGTATTGATTTTTCGGCCCGAATTCACTACCATCATTATTCCATTAGAGCCAAGGGGAAAGACGGATGAAGAGAACGGCTTTTCTCATAACCATCCTTACTGTCTCAGGCCTGTGTCTTCTTCCCTCAGAAGAAAGGCCCAGGATGAGGGAGTTCGGGATCACGACCGGAATTCTGAACACGGGAAAATGGAACGCCATCACCGATGTCCCGGGCGTGAGGGTGGGGCACGTGACCCTCATCCGGGGAAACAGTATCCGGACGGGCGTGACCGCCGTTCTTCCTCACGGCGGAAATATCTATCAGGAGAAGGTGCCGGCCGCGGTCTATGTGGGCAACGGATACGGGAAGCTCGCGGGCTCGACCCAGGTTGAGGAGCTGGGGAACCTGGAGACGCCGATCATCCTGACCAACACCCTGAGCGTTCCCGCTGCGGCCGATGCGGTGATTGATTACACGCTTTCCCTTCCGGGGAACGAGAGGGTGAGCTCGGTGAACGCGCTGGTCGGCGAGACAAACGACGGCTGGCTCAACGACATCCGGGGAAGGCACGTGAGGAAGGAGCATGTGCTCGAGGCCCTAAAGAAAGCCCGGTCCGGGCCGGTGGATGAAGGCTCGGTGGGCGCGGGGACAGGAACCATCTGCTTCCGGTTCAAGGGCGGGATCGGGACCTCATCGCGGGTGCTTCCCGAAGAGAGGGGAGGCTACACGGTGGGCGTTCTCGTCCAGACAAACCACGGAGGAGTGCTCCAGATTGGCGGGCTGCCGCTCGGCGGCAGCCTGAAGGAGGACAGCGGGCAGTTCGGCGCAGAGGAGATGCCCGGGGGCTCGTGCATGGTGGTGGTGGCCACCGATGCGCCTCTCGACAGCCGGAACCTGAAGCGGCTGGCCAAGCGGGCGCTGCTGGGGATTGTCCGCACCGGAGGGTATTTCTCGAACGGGAGCGGCGACTACGCCATCGCCTTCTCCACGGCCGAGGAGCTGAGAGTGCCCCCGCGCTCTCTGTCGGCCACCCGGAAGATGGAAGTCCTGAGGAACGACCGGATGTCTCCGCTTTTCCTGGCCGCGGTCGAAGCCTGCGAGGAAGCCATCCTCAACTCCATGTTCAAAGCAGAGGCGATGGAGGGGAGGGACGGCCACAGGGTCGAGGCCCTTCCCCTGGACAGGCTGCGGAAAATCATGGAAGAGAGGCCAAAGAGATGAAAAAGACAATCGGCATCCTGGGAGGGATGGGGCCTGAAGCCACGGCCTATTTCTTCGAACTCGTCATCAGGAAGACAAAAGCCGAGAAGGACCAGGAGCACATCCCGGTCATCATCTACAGCAATCCTCAGGTTCCCCAGCGCACAGACGCCATCCTGGGGGCAGGGCCGAGTGCCCTGCCCCATCTTCTGGAGGGCGTGCGGGTGCTCAATGAGGCAGGAGCGGATTTCATCGTGATGCCCTGCGTTACGGCCCATTATTACTACGACCGGATTCTGGGAGAGGTCAAGGTGAATTTCCTTAACCTGGTGGAGGAGACCGTGGTCCACGCGGTGGGAAAGATGCCGGGAATGAAGAAGGTAGGCCTGATCGCAAGCACCGGCACGCTGACGGCAGGGCTCTTCCATGAGGCTTTCGGAAAAGAGGGAGTGGAGATTGTCGCGGCCGTAGATGATGAGCAGGAGCTTGTGATGGAGGCGATTTTCGGCAAGGAGGGGATCAAAGCCGGGTATGCGGCGGGCCGCAGCCGGGACATCATCGTCGATGTGGCGAGGGCTCTCGTGCGCCGGGGCGCCGAGACGATCATCGCCGGCTGCACGGAAGTTGCGCTTGTCCTGAGGCCTGAGGATATCGATGTGCCGCTAATCGAGCCTCTCGAGATTCTGGCCGAGGTCAGCATCCTGAAGGCAGGGTACGAACCGAGAGGCCGCTGAGCGGAGGCGGCCCGGTGCTTGAAGCCTGAAGGAAAATCCGCGGCTCCGTCAAATGGAAATTCTCCTGCAGCTTCAAAAAATCTTTGAGAAGACCATAATAGCAGACCGCATTTTTTGAGAAAAATGACGCGATGCCCCTAAGGAGGTTCGGGATGTTCAAGGCCCTCATCTTTGACATGGACGGGTTGATGATTGACAGCGAACGCCTCTATTTTCAGACAGAAAGGGAGATTGCCAGGAAATTTCAGAAAAATGTCAGCAATGAGACTCTGGGCAGGATGATGGGCCGAAAGCCGATCGAGAGCATGAAGCTGTTCGTCGAGGAGCTCAAACTGCCTCTCAATCCGGAAGAGGTCCTGGAGACAAGGACCCGGATCATGCACGAAAAGATGAAAACAGAGCTCATGGCCATGCCAGGACTCCATCATATCCTGGATGCCTTTTACGGACGGTTGAAACTCGCCGTGTGCACGGCCGCGCAGGAAGAATTTCTGGATATTGCCCTGGACCGGCTGAACATCCGCGAAAAATTCTCGGCTCTGCAGACTTCAGACGGAATCCAGAAGGGCAAGCCGGACCCGGAAATTTATCTTGCAGCCTGTGAAAAGCTCGGCCTCAAGCCTCAGGAATGTGTGGTGCTCGAGGATTCTTCCAACGGCGCATTGGCCGGAAAAAGAGCGGGCAGCTATGTGATCGCCGTTCCTTCAGAATACACCCGCGGCCAGGACTTCAGCTTCGCTGACTTTGTTGCGGCTGACCTTTTCCAGGCAGAAAAGCACATTCAGACTTTGCTCGGAAGGAAACCCTGAATGACAGGAAAGACTGTCTTCAGTCACGCGCTCTGTATCAACCCTTATTATGAGGAAAGCAGTGCGGCCATGGGATTCTTCCCGCCGACCGGTCTTGAGTGCATTGCTTCTGCGCTCGCCACGTGCATCCCGCGGGTGACAATCGCTGACCTTCGCCATGACAGGGATTTCCACACGGAAACAAAGCTCCATGAATTCATTCACAGGGAAAACGTCGACCTCCTCGCCGTGAGTGTGAACTGGGAGTTCAGGTTCGATGAGGCGCTCGGTCTCGTCTCCCGCCTTCCAACCGGGATTTACACGGTCGTTGGAGGCCAGGAGGCGAGTGCCCGGGTCGAGGAGATCATGAACCGCTGTCCGAATGTCGACTGCGTGGCCCGCGGGGACGGCGAGGAAATCGTGATCGATCTTACCTCGGGAAAACCGGCGGAGAAAATCCCTGGCCTGAGCCGCCGCGTGAAGGGCACCATCGTCCACAACGAGAACCGCACAGTGGGACCCATGGAGCTTCTTCCCGGCCGCGACAGGTCTCTTCGCCGCGTCCGGTATGAGATCAGAAGGTACGGCGTGAAATTCCTCGGCGGAACCCTGGACACGGTGCTCACGTCGAGGGGCTGCCCTTTTGACTGCAAGTTCTGTTCGTTCAACCGGAATCCACTCGGGAAAAAACGCGACTACGAGGAGCGCTCCGCTGAGAGCGTCTTCCAGGAGGTGAAGTCGCTCGAGGCGGACATCGTATTCTTTGTCGATGACAACATCTTCGTCAACCAGAAGAGAATCGAGAGGCTGTGCGACCTCCTGGTCGACAGTGGTGTCAAGAAACGTCTCCTGACTCAGGCGAGGGTGGACATTGCCCGAAACCCGGCGCTCCTGGAGAAGCTCGAGGCTGCAGGCTTCAAGGCGCTCCTTCTGGGCGTCGAGTCTGCCCGGGACTGGATACTCAAGGCGCTCGATAAGGGATACACGACGGCCCGCCTCAGGGAGTACTTTAACATCCTCCGAAAATACGACATGTATTACCATGGCTACTTCATCATCGGAAACATCGGCGAGACAGAGGACGAAATGCTGGAGATTCCCCGGTTTGCGGCTGAACTGGGACTGGACTCCATCTCCTACATGAAGCTCCGTGCACTCCGGTTCACGGCGATAAAAGATATTGTGGCGGAAACACCGGGATACTATACGAACCCGAGGGGGTTCGTCTATTCCGATCGCTACAGCATGGACGATCTGGTTCGCATCGGCAGGAGGATAAGGCGCGAGTTCTATACTCCGGGACGGATGGCCAGAGCCTTGAGAAAGGCAGCTCGAGTGGGGCTGGCTTCCAGATGGGATATCGCCGCTCTTCCTTTCCGGGCACTGCGCGCATCATTGAACCGGAAGCTTCAAAAAATGGAGAAAGCCAGGGCCTCAAAGGTGAAGCGAAAAAGGGGCCTGTCCCCTCTTTGAATCAAAAAGGGAAATGATTCCTGGAATTTTTGCCATCCTCACCGGCTACCTCCTCGGCTCAATCTCCCCGGCCTATTTTCTGGGAAAGATTCTGAAAGGGGTTGATATCCGTAAAGAAGGCAGCGGGAATGCCGGCACGCGGAATGTCTATCGCGTTCTGGGCCCGGGGCCGGCCATCGTCGCCATCCTGTTTCTCATCTTCGGCGATCTGGCAGCCAAATATTTCGGAATCCTTTACGGCCGGACGAGAATATTCGGTAAAACCCTGAGCGGATTTCTGGCGTATTTTACGGCCTGTCTTCTTGTGGGCTTCCTGGCCGCTTATTTCCTGGAGGTCTCCTTTGTCATGATTCTGGCCGGATCAGCCGCTGCGGCTGTGGTCGAGGTCCTGCACGTCGGCATCGACGATAACTTCACCGTCGGCCTGATATCCGCTTCAGTCATGCACCTGGTCAGGGCGGTTTGAGCGGAGTCAGGCCTTCATGACATTGCCATTTTCTCCGCCGGCCAATGGAGAAGTTTATTCTGGTATCGCGTTTGCATTAAAAAAGAGTCAAATTGACTGTTTTTCCTTTTCGTGCTAAATGTATTTGATAAACGGCGATGTCTCCCGATCCGCTGCCGGCACAAAAAGGAACCATTGACAGGTTGTCCATCAACGAGATCAACCTCGTCGAACACCCCTTCAAGCAGCAAATGTCCTCCAGGGTAGAAAAAGACTACATGGATTTTGATTATCACTACTTCGATGACCCGACCGCCCTGACAGGCTTTCGCGGCTATTTCGAGATGGGCAGCCCCGCCGAAGGAAAACGCGACTTCGATGAGGAAGCCCGGGTCATTGCCTCCATTCCCGGCGTGAGGACGGCGCTGGATGTGGGCTGCGCCAAAGGATTCCTGGTCAAGGCTCTGAGAAGGCTGGGAATCGAAAGCCATGGCATCGATGTCAGCGAGTATGCTCTGGTCCGCGCAGAACGCGAAATCCGGCCTTACCTGAAGAGGATGAGGGTTCAGGATCTCCAGCCTGTCCGGCAATACGACCTCATTCATGTCAACGGCGTTTTTGTCTACCTGACACTCTCAGAAATCATCCATACCCTGCGGGTTTTCCATCAGATGACAAAAATCGGCATCATGGTCATCGAGCTGACCAGGAAACAGTTACTGAAATGGTACGACCGAAGAGAAATCTCGGGACTTGATCCCTTCCGGAAGCAGGAGCTCTCTCAGGACGAGTGGGACAGGCTCATCGAAGGGGCTGGTTTTCGCAAGAGCGAATTCTACTACAGAAAGCTCACCTGACTCTCTTTAATCCTCCTGAGAGAGGTCTTCATCACGGAAAAAAAGATCCTTACACATCTTTTCTTTGCCTTGACATCAGGGCGATATTCGGTTATAAA
>CAYZDV010000124.1:0-5890 GCA_964477275.1 uncultured Eubacteriales bacterium | reverse complement strand
CCAGGTACTCATTTTTGTGATGAGCCATAAAAAAATGAAACCGGATAAGAAAAAGAGCTTTCAACAAGGAGCATCCCATGCCAGAACTCAGGTATGACCCTCTGCAGCACCGATGGGTGATTATCGCCACTGAAAGAGGCGCCAGGCCCTCGGATTTGCACGATACGACCAAATACAACCGTGTCAAAGACTGCCCCTTCTGCGAAGGATGCGAATCTCTCACCCCTCCGGAAATATGGGCCATCCGCGACCCCTCCACTGCTGCCAATTCCCCCGGATGGAAAGTCAGGGTCGTCTCCAACAAATTCCCGGCTCTGAACATCGAATCCATGGGGAAACGGACGGGAGTCGGCGTCTACGATAAAATCGAAGGCCTGGGGGCCCATGAAGTCATCATCGAAACTCCCGAGCATGAGACCGGTCTGGCCGACCTTCCTCCGGAACAGGTCAGATACGTTCTGCTGGCCTACCGGGAAAGGCTGCGGGACCTCTACAAAGACCCCCGTTTCAAGTATGTTCTGATTTTCAAGAATCACGGCAAACGAGCCGGCGCATCGCTGGCCCATCCGCACTCCCAGCTGATTGTCACCCCCATCGTCCCCCGGAACGTGAGCATGAAGCTCGAAGCATCAAAGCAGCACTACGAGAGAAAAGAGCGCTGTTTGATCTGCGACGTCATCCAGCAGGATATGGATGACGGGAGCCGGATCATCCTTTCTGAGAATGGATTTGTGGCCGCAGCACCGTATGCTTCCCGCTTCCCCTTCGAAATCTTCATCGCTCCCGTCGTCCACAACTTCAGCTTCGCTGAAGTTCCGGATGACGAGCTGGCCAGGCTGGCCGCTTTCCTGAAGAATGTCCTTTCCCGGCTCAAGCGAGTGCTGGAAGATCCTCCGTTCAATTACGTCCTGAACACTTCTCCCAACATCGAATCCAGGCCGAAGTTTTCCGATAAATGGGTGACCATCAAGTATGACTATCACTGGCACATCGACATCATCCCCCGCCTGGTCCGCATCGCTGGCTTCGAGTGGGGAAGCGGTTTCTACATCAACGCCAGCATCCCCGAGCAGGCCGCACAGTATCTGCGTGAGATCAAGCTGGATTAGTCCAAAAAAGACCGGAAAACTGGAGAAAAAATGACAGGAAAAAAGAAAAAGGGGTTTTTCTCCCTCGTCCTGCACAGTCACCTCCCTTATGTCATCGGCCAGAGGGACTGGCCGCACGGCATGAGCTGGCTGTACGAGGCGGCGGTGGAAAGCTACCTTCCCCTGCTCAACACCTTTTATGACCTTGAGCAAAGCGGCGTCCGGCCCCGGGTGACCCTGAGCCTGACCCCGGTTCTCTGCGAACAGCTCCGCCACCCCAATTTTGCGCCGGGCCTGATGAATTATGCCCGGGAAAAAATCGCCTCTGCGCGCCAGAACGCGGCGGATTTCCGCAGATACGGGCAGGAGCACAAGGCTTATTTAGCCGACTGGTGGATTGGCTTTTACACGAAAATGGCCGAAAGCTTTGAAGGCCGCTTCGAAAAGGACATCATCGGCGCCTTCAAAATTCTCCAGGACTCAGGGAGTGTGGAAATCATCACTTCTGCCGCGACCCACGGCTACCTTCCCCTTCTCGGCTACGATGAGTGCGTCAGAGCCCAGATCAGCCTGGGAGTCCAGAGCTATAAACGCCATTTTGGAAGGCCGCCTGTGGGAATCTGGCTTCCGGAGTGCGCCTACCGTCCGGGATATGAATGGAGATTTCCCGTCCACGAAAAGAGGAAAAAAGTTAGGGAAAGGAAGGGTCTGGAAGAGTTTCTGATCGAGGAAAACATCAAGTACTTCATCACCGATTCTCACCTTCTGAAAGGGGGAAAAGCCATTGGAGTCTACCTTTCCCGGTTCAGCGCTCTTCAGAAACTGTGGAAGAGGTTTGCCAGAAGCTACCAGCCGCTGGAGGAAGAGGCGGAAAAATCTCCCTATGAGGTCCATTACCTTCACGGAAAGGAGACTCCGGAGACAGTGGCGGTGTTCACCAGGGACCCCCGGACCAGCCTCCAGGTCTGGAGCGGGCAGTATGGATATCCCGGAAACCCCTGGTACCTCGATTTTCACAAGAAACACCACCCCGGAGGACTTCGCTTCTGGAGAGTGGTCGACTATAAAGCCGACCTGGGCGACAAGAAGGACTACGAACCCGAAAAAGCCGCGGCCGCGGTGAGCGAACAAGCTGACCACTTCCTTCATCTGGCGAAAAACACTCTTCTTGACCATCACCAGAAAACAGGAACAGCCGGCGTGCTGACAGCTCCCTTCGATACGGAGCTCTTCGGTCACTGGTGGTTTGAAGGGTGCCAGTGGCTTTTCTCTCTCCTGAGCAAGATGTCCGAAGACAGGGACATCAGCCCCATCACCTGCGGCGCCTTTCTCCAGCATGCTCCGGCAGGGCAGCTCGTGGCGCTGCCTGAAGGCTCCTGGGGAGAAGGAGGCTTCCACTACATATGGCTGAATGACCAGAACAGCTGGACGTGGAAAAAAATTTACAGTGCCGAGGAAAAGTTCCTCCACCTGGTCAAGCGCTGGCAAGGAAAACGACACGAAAAAGCAGAGAGAGTGCTCAAGCAGGCCGCCCGGGAGCTTCTTCTGCTGGAAAGCTCTGACTGGCAGTTCCTCATCACCACCTGGAGCGCTCGCGATTATGCCGAAGAGCGGGTCAGCCTCCATTTTGAAAACTTCGAGAGGTTTTGCCAGATGGTGGAGGCCATTGAAGCAGAAGGAGCAATTCGTCCGGAGGATGAGAATTTTCTCGGCTTCTGCGAGGAAAAGGAAGGCCTCTTTCCTGACCTTGATTTGAAGTGGTGGCTTCCGTGAAAAGGCTCAAGCCCTTTTTTTGCCCAGGGCCTGGTCGTAAATCTTTCCGTACCTGAGAGCCGCCCTCTCCCAGGAGAAGTCCTCAGTCATGGCTTTCTTCACCAGCTTTGCCCACAGCTCTTTTTTCTGGTAGACGGCCAGGGCTTTTTCCACTTCTTTCACGAGGGCCGGCGAAGAATATTCGGCAAACTTGAAGCCGTTCCCCTTCCCGGTCTCAGGGTCGAACTCCTCAATGGTATCATCCAGGCCGCCGGTGGCCCGGACGATGGGAATGGTTCCATACTTCAGGCTGTACATCTGGTTCAGGCCGCAGGGTTCGTAACGGGACGGCATGAGGAACATGTCAGAGCCGGCCTCGATTTTATGGGCCAGAACGTTATCAAAGGCGATCTTGACTGCGAAGCGGCCCTTGTTCTTCTTTCCAATCTGCTTGAACTGGCTCTCATACTTCTCTTCACCGGTGCCCAGGAGGACGACGAACACACCCAGCTTCAGGAGTTCATCCACGGCCTCGGTCAGAATATCAAACCCCTTCTGGGCGGCAAGCCGGGTGATCATGCCGATCACGGGCTTGTCTTTCGGACCTTTGAGATTAAAAATATCGAACAGTTCTTCCCTGCACTTCTTTTTGCCAGAAGGGTCTTCCACGCTGTAATGGGCAGCGATGTGAGGGTCGGTCGCAGGATTCCATTCGCCGTAGTCGGCGCCGTTCAGGACGCCGTAGATGTCTCTTTTGCGGTCTCTGAGAACCCCATCCAGCCCGTAGCCGTACTCCGGAGTCTGAATCTCCAGGGCGTATCTCTCGCTCACGGTGGTGATGACATCAGAGAAAAGAATTCCGCCCTTCAGGAAGTTCATCTGGCCGTAATACTCAAAACCCTGGAGAGAGAAGAATTCGTCGGGCAACTGGCTGACAGTCATGTATTCCGGCGGAAAAACGCCCTGATAGGCCAGGTTGTGGACGGTCAAAACGGTGCGGGAGCCGGAAAAAAAGGAGTCGTCCCTGTAGAGGCTTTTAAGGCAGGCGGGAATCAAGCTTGCCTGCCAGTCGTTGCAGTGGATGATATCCGGCTTGAATCCAACCAGCTGACTGAGATTCAGGACCGCCCGGCAGAAGAAGATGAACCTGTCGGCATTGTCGAAGTAATCTCCCTCCGGAGTGCTGTAGAGCATGCTCCGGTCGAAAAATTCGTTTCTCTTCACAAAATAGATGAGGAGCTGCGGTCCCAGTTCCGAATAGAAGACCTTATCCTTCAGGATGCGGTCCCGGAAAGGAACCTCCAGGGCCCTCTCCATGAGCTTCAACTTGAACGTTCCTTCCATGACCGAACGGTACATGGGCATGACGATGATCACCTGATGCCCGAGAGAAGAAAGCGCGGCGGGCAGAGAGCCGGAAACATCGGCCAGCCCGCCCGTTTTGGCAAAAGGCGCAACCTCCGGAGAGGCAAAAAGGATTTGGAGCTGGTTTTTCTTCATTTTTTCCCCCAGTTTTTTTTCGGAAATTGGCTCACTCTTCATCCCACATTTTCAGCAGATAGGGTTTTAATTCCTCGAAAGTCCGGGCCTGTCTCTCGACGAGTTCCTCGGCCAGGGAGTTGCTCATATCCTTGGTCTCGTTGATAAACGAGGCCACCCGCGCATAGTACAGCGGTCGCATGAGTTCAACCAGCTTTCCCCTGTCCCTTTTCCACCTGTGGAATGTTGCCGCGAAATCATAGACAATTCTGGCCCAGTCTTCGGTCGGCATGTGGAACTTCTCTTTCTTCCTGCTTCTGATCAAAGACTTGAGGACCGCAAAGCTCTCCGGATTGATGATCTTTTCCCAGAGAGCGGAGAGGTTGTTGAATCCTTCCTTGAAGTTGCCGATCATCCCCGCGAGGTCGACATTGAACGGCTTGGGCTCCTCTTCATGAGGCTTTCCGTAGGTCGGAACGGGAGTGCTCTTCCTGACCTGTTTCCATTTCTCCGCATAGGTTTCCATCAGCTGGAAGAGGGGATGAACCACCTGCCTGAACATCGGCCCCAGGTTTTCCAGCGGATCCTTGACGTCATGAACCTTTGCCCCGAGATAAGCCTGACATATCGATTTGTTCTCGACAATGGCGGATGTGGTCATCCAGATGTCGATCCCGAATTTGGCGATATCGGTCATCCAGATATCCTGGCCGCAGTAATAAAAGTAATCGATCATTGCTGCCGACAGCCCGAAATCTCCGCCGATGGGCTGACGCACCCGTTTGCCAAACAAAGCCCTTGTCAGATTATACGCGATGTTGTTGGTGATGGTGGCGTCGTATTTGTACCTTGCATAGACAGGAGCCACGAAGTCGTGGCCCTGGTTGAGGACAGGGTCGGCCAGCGCCTTGATCCAGTCCGGGGCTATGCTCCGCAAATCGGCATCGCACAGAACGCACGCCCTGGCTTTCAGGGAATTGGCCGATTCAAAGATCATCCGGAGCGCACTCCCCTTTCCGGGAAGGCCGCGGTAGATGGTGACCAGCTTCTCGATGAAGGGATAAACGGTCTTATCTCTGGCCAGCTCTCTGCTGTCGTCGGTCGAGCCTCCATCGGAAATAATGACCACGGCTTTCAGGTCCTTGTAGTACTTGGCAATGCCTTCGCTGACCATGTCGATGACATGTTCGATGGTCGAGTCGTTGTTGAAGCATGGAATGCCCACCACCAGGTCGACGCGATCCATCTTCTCCAGGCGTCGGATCGCCCAGGGTCTCATTGCCGTGTGGAATTTCATCCCTTCTCCTTTCTATTCTATGGCTTCCCCAACCCTTCGACACAACGGCGAAGGTCGAGCGGGCTGAAGCGTGCTGGCGCTTGCGGCCACTCGAAGAAAACCAGTGCCACTGCCTGCTGATGAACCATGAGTCCTTTAAACCTATCTATTATAGCTTTATGCACGGCCCGTATCAAATTTTGGTGAAAGCAGGAAAGCATCATTTTTTCCGTGGCGGATAATATACTTTAAGGATGGGTCCTGTCATGGGGTGTCCCCCGTCCGTCCTCGCTCC
>CAYZDV010000123.1:0-5892 GCA_964477275.1 uncultured Eubacteriales bacterium | reverse complement strand
CTGACGAGGTCGGCTCCGTATTTATCCCCCGAGTTCTCTCCGGCTATGATGAGGATAGATCCATTCCGCTTATTTTGTTTCTTCACCGTAGATGACGATTTCCGGCAGTTTTTCAGGGTCCAGGCCGTAAAAAAAGAGCCATCGGTCGTAAGTCTCCTGGCCGAGGTAGATGTGGAAGGAGCGCTCGTAAGAAGTGCTGACCACTCCGATGATCTGGATGTTTTCGATTGAAGAAGACGCTCCGGGAGGCACAACCAGAATTTTTTGCACAGTGCCCTCGCTTTCCGCGGAAGATCTGCCGCGTTTCGGCCTCGGGCTGACCCTTTGGTAGGGAACGATGATATTCCATTCTCCGTGCTCTGTCATGGGGTCTTTATACATTTTGCGAAGGCACTTCTCCTCGAACAGCTCTTCCAGGGATCTGGGGAAGCTTCCCGGATTTTTTCTCTGGAAAAGGCGGATAGCTTCCACATACTGATTTCCACGAAAGATCAGCTCTTCCTCCTTTTCCCTCTGAATCTGCGTCTGCCAGACTGGAACGGCAACCAGGAGCCCGATGCCCAGGACAAAGACGGCAAACACAAGGATGAGCAGGGTGTAGCCTTTGCGTTGAGTCATGAGAACCACGGACTGTCAATATCAGGGAAAGAATTCACCATGTGCTGTAAAGGCTGCCGTCCAGAGCCTTTTCTTTTGCGCCAGAATAGACATCAGAAATGCCAATCTCCAATTCCAGCATCATCATCTCATCCTCAGTTATTGTCTGCTGCACTTCTATCCATGTCTCTGAAGACCTTGTTATCGGGTCGACAGGAACGCTTCTCAGATAGCCTTCATCGACGAGAGTCTGGATTGAGGCAGGATACTTTCCCTTGTCCGTATAGTATTGGTTGATCAGTTTTCTGAGCTGAAATAGTGTCTCTTTGAGCACGTTCTCCCTGGCCCTGATAGTGGCTGTCCGGAACTGGGGGAGGCCCAGACCGACCAGGATGCCGATCAGGGTGAAGACGATGATGATTTCAATCAGGGTGAAACCTTTTGTTCTCACAGCGAAGATGGTGTTTTTCATGGTCTCACCAGTCCCGATAGCTGCTGCCATCGAGGGCGGCCGCCCGGCTCTTGGTGTAGACATCGTAGACATTCTCTCCTCCCCAGAACTCAGAGTCATGTTCATCCTGGTATGACCTCAAGCCCCATTCATACGAATTGGTCATGGGATCTCTGGGAATGCGCCGGAGGAATTTCACCGTTTTCTTGACCGGTTCTTTGCCCTCCTCCTCGATGATGACCTCGACTCCCTCGACCAGGGTTTCAAGGTCCGGAGGATAGCCTTCTGTGTCTTCTTCGATTTCAATCTTGCCCTCATCCGCCAGCTTCTTGTGAGCATCGATGGCTTCACGGATGAGCCTCAGATTTCTTCTCAGGTCGATCTCCCTTTCTCTCTTGACGGCGGTCTTGGCCAGGGGCAGGATACCGGCGGCCAGGATGCCCAGGATGGTCAGAGTGACCAGCATCTCCACGAGAGTGAACCCCCTTTTAGGAAGAAGAAACCTTCTCATCTTCGCCTCGGTTGATCAAAACTCAAAACCTGTTCTTATGATACCTGTTTTGATGATCGAGCTGTTTTTTTTGCTTGGGATCATGGGAGGCAAAAGGACGACAGGAGTCGTTCTCCAGGACTCTTTTGCTGAGTTTGATCTTATTGTCTTCGTCGACAGCCAGAACCTTGACCCGGATGGTTTGTCCGATCCTGAGCTCATCCCTGACGTTTCGCACCCTGTGGTGGGATATCTCTGAGATATGGAGAAGACCAACCAGGTTGGGCAGGATTTCCACGAACGCTCCATAGTCCTCGATGCGGACGATTTTCCCTGTATAGATTTTCCCCACCTCGGCTTCGACAGTGATCTCTCTGATAATCTCCTTCGCTTTTTCGGCCGATTCGGTGTTGGCGGCGGCGATGGTGATCTTACCGCTCTCTTCGATCTCGATCTTGGTGTTGGTCTGGGCGAGAATCTTTTTGATGTTTTTCCCGGCCGGACCGATGACATCGCTGACCTTTTCGGGATTGATCATGAGAGTGATGATCCGGGGCGCATAAGGAGAGATGTCGGCCCTGGGTGCGGGAAGGACCTCTCTCATCTTTTCCAGGACCTTGCACCGGGCCTGCTTTCCCTTTTGCAGAGCCTCCTCCAGAATTTGAAGGGAGATGACCGGTATTTTGAGGTCCATCTGGATAGCCGTCACCCCTTTTTCGGTTCCCGCCACTTTGAAATCCATGTCGCCGAAATGGTCTTCGAGCCCGGCGATATCAGTGAGCAGGACACAGCGGTCATTTTCTTTCATCAGTCCGATGGCGATGCCGGCGATGAACATCGACAGTGGAACCCCTGCATCCATAAGGGAAAGGACTCCGCCGCAAACAGTCGCCATGGAGGAGGAACCGTTGGACTCCAGTATGTCAGACACGATGCGGATGGTATACGGGAAGACTTCTTCGTCGGGAATGGCCCGCAGAATGGATTTTTCAGCCAGGGCGCCGTGGCCGATTTCTCGCCTTCCCGGCCCTCTCAGGAAAGCCACCTCTCCCACGCTGAAGGGAGGAAAATTATAGTGGAGCATGAATCTTTTCTCGCCCTCATTGCCGATTCCGTTCAATCTCTGCACATCTTCGAAAGTTCCCAGGGTCACTGTAGCGAGGCATTGCGTCTCACCCCGGGTGAAGAGCGCGGAGCCGTGGGTGCGGGGCAGAAGACCGGCTTCGATAGAGATGGGCCTGATCTCATCCATTCCCCTCCCGTCAAGCCTTTTTCCCTGGTTGAGGATCAAATCTCTCACTATTTTTTTCTGAATTCTGTAAAAGATTTCTTTGGTTTCGTAGCGTTCCTCTTCGTTCTCCTCGGAGATTGGCTCGAGCAGACGGTCCAGGATTTTCTGTGCTTCTGTTTCTCTGTCCTTTTTTTCTTTGATCGCAGTGGCCTCACTCAGAGCCCCGAAGATCTCTCTCTCGATTTTCTCCACTTTGGCCGGGTCGAATTCTGCAGGCTGGAATTCTCTTTTCTGGATGCTGCATCTGCTGTAGAGCTCTTTTTGGGCCTGGATAATCTGCTTGATTTTTTCCTGAGCAAGGCGAACACCATGGAGGACCTTTTCTTCCTCGATCTCCGCTCCGCCGGCTTCGATCATGACGACACCTTCTTCGGTCCCTGCCACCACCATGTCCAGGGCACTCGCCTCGAGCTGTTTGACCGTGGGATTGATGACGAAGTCGTTATCGATGAAGCCGACTTTTACCGCACCGAGCGGAGTGGTGAACGGGATGTCGGAGAAATAAAGGGCCACAGAGGCGCCGATGAGGCCCAGGGTATCCGGCTCGTTCTCCAGGTCAGCGGAGAGGAGAAGGGCAACGATTTGCGTGTCATAAAAATACCCCTCCGGAAAGAGGGACCGGATGGGCCTGTCGATCAGGCGGCTGACCAGGATTTCTCTTTCCGAAGGCCGGCCTTCTCGCTTGAAAAAGCCGCCGGGAATTTTGCCGGCAGCATAGGTGTTTTCCCGGTAGTCGACAATCAGAGGCAGGAAAGGCTTCGGCTCCTTCATCACCTTCTTCGAGGTGGCGGAGACGAACATGATGGTGTCTCCGTATCGAAGGAGCGCAGACCCGTCGGCCTGCCTGCCAATTTTGCTGATGTCGATTGAAAGAATGCGGTTTCCGATATCTAAGCTGATTTTCTCGCTGGACATGCTGATCCCCTTGACCCCGGCTACTTTCTGAGTTTTAGCTTTTTCACCAGGTTTTCATAACGTTTGACATCCTGTTTCTTTATGTATTCCAGGAGTCTTTTTCTCCTGCCGACCATTTTCATCAGGCCAATCCGCGAATGGAAGTCCTTTTTGTGTGTGGAGAGGTGTTGGGTCAAATATTCGATTCTGCTGGTCATCACAGCAATCTGCACTTCCGGCGAACCCGTGTCAGAGGAGTTAAGATGGTGGGATTTGATGATTTTTTCTTTTTCATCCTTGGTGAGTACCAATCTGTTCTCCTTCAGTGTGGCTTAGGCAGTTCATAGTAACAAAAAACGGATTCAATGTAAATCTTTATTTTCTATGGTGTTAAACAGGCTAGCACCAAAACATTTTTTATTTCAGGGAGCTTAAATAGTCTTTTCTTTTCAGAAGCTGTATGGCATACCTGGAGTGCCATCCGCCCTGGCTGTTTTTGATTTCATTGAGCTTTGCTTCGATCTCGTCCAGAGTCAACTTGTTGATCTTCTTCTTCTTGTCCGATGCAGGAGGCGGAGCGGCTTCGGCCTTTTCAGGCTTTTCTTTTTTCTCTCTGGTGGCGGGCTCTTTCTCCGGGATGGCTTTTTCCTCTTGTTTTTCTTCGGCTTCTTCGGCTGCAGCCATCTGTCTCTCAGCCTTTTGTTCCTCCGAGGGCGGTTCCTTCTGAGCTGCCTCTTCTATTTCTCCGGGAGCCACTTCTGCTGCTTCTTCTTTTGCTTCTTCCTCTTCTTTCACTTCCGCTTCTGGCTCTTTCTTCGGCTCTTTTTTCAGGATTTCTTTTTTTTCTGGTTTTTTCTCCTCAACTTTCTTCTCAGGAGAGACTTCTTTTTCCGTCTTTTCGGCTTCGGCTGCCGAAGGCTTGGCTTCCGCGACCTTTTTTTCCCTTTTGGACCTGGACGGCTCCTTTCTCTCCTTGGACTTTTTCTCTAAATTTTTTTTCTCTTCGGCCATATGGGACTTCCTTTCAGATTCGGGCTTTCTGTTCGGCGAGGCGGCTCACCTCGCCAGTAGGTTATCAGAAATCAGGGCCGGAAGGCAAGGAGAGAAGCCTTTTTTTTCAGAAGATATGGCTCGCAGCGATTTGACAACGATAATTCTCCATAGATTGCCAATATATTCTTATCTCACAGCAGTTTTTTGAGATCCGTGAGATACGAAAGGGATAAAATCGCTTATCGGGAGCAAAAGGCGGGGTGGGACCGGGATGTCCCTGCGACGCTGGCAGCGCTGCGGTCGGGACCCTTCGCTCGAAGTCCACGCGGGCTCTGCCGGAGCCGAAGCAGAGCCGTGTCATGGGCTTTTCCCTCTTCTTGCACAAGAGCCGGATATTTAGTATAGTCGGGAAAACATGTATGTGCTGTACACATTCATGCTGTTTCTGTCGCTTCTGATTTACCTCCCTGCCTATTTTATAAGAATCAAGCTGTTAAGAAGAGAACGGCTCTTTATTAGAGAAAGATTGGGTCTCAGACTTCCCGAGAAAGGCATTCAGTCCCACTCGGTCTGGCTTCATGCTGTTTCTGTGGGCGAAGTCCTCTCCCTCCAGAACCTTGTCCAGAAGCTCAAAGAAAGACATCCTGACTGGGGCATCTATTTCTCCACCCTGACCCACAATGGCATGCGCATGGCCAGGGAAAAGCTGACTGCGGCTGACCGGATATTCTTCATCCCCGTGGATTTTCCGTTTGTCGTCCGAAGGTTCTTCGACACACTCCGGCCTCGAGTCTTTGTCCTGGCGGAGTCTGAGTTCTGGCCGAATCTTCTCAGACAGGCTAAAGAAAAGACAAAAGGTGTGCTCCTGATCAACGGCCGAATCTCTCGAAGGTCTTTCCAGAGATACCTGAAGTTTCGTTTTTTTTTACGGAACGCATTGAAAAATATAGACTTTTTCCTTGTCCAGACAGAAGAGGATAAGGAGAGGCTGGAGAAGATGGGAGTTCATCCTCACCGCGTCCGGGCTGCGAGCAACCTGAAATCCGAGATCGAGGTTCCCCGGCTGAAGGATGGGGAGATGGCAGCGATAAAAAAGGAATGGGGGATTCCGCCCATAAAAAAGCTCATCGTTGCCGGCAGCACACAAAAAGGGGAGGAGTCAATGCTGTTCGAAGC
>CAYZDV010000122.1:0-5925 GCA_964477275.1 uncultured Eubacteriales bacterium | reverse complement strand
AAGAGAAGGTCATTCCTTTAAAATAGGTTTCGAGGAAAAAAGTGAGAGAGAAACGGGTCAAGGTGGCCTTGCTGTTCGGCGGCCGCTCTGCCGAACATGAGATCTCCCTGCTCTCCGCTCGTTCCATCTATGAGAACCTGGACAGGGAAAAATACGAAATCATTTCCATCTACATTACAAATAACGGCAACTGGAAGATCGTCGAATCGCCGCTTCTCCCGCCGGCGGCTCTGAACGACGGTCCCTCCTTCTCTTTCCTGCCCTGGAGTCCTTCTTCATCTCTCCCGGCCGTATCGGCCGACATTTACTTCCCCATCCTCCACGGTCCCTACGGAGAAGACGGCACCATCCAGGGTTTCCTGGAAATCGCCGATGTTCCCTTCGCCGGAGCCTCGGTCATGGAGTCGGCCATCGCCATGGACAAGGCGATGACCAAAACCATCCTCTCGGCGAAGAACCTGCCGGTTGTCCCCCACCTCGTGATCCGCGAAGAAGAATGGCGCACAAACCGGGAGGCCCTCCTCTCTCGAATCCAGAACGAGCTGCCCCTTCCCCGTTTTGCCAAACCATCCTGCCTGGGCTCGAGCGTGGGAATCTCCAAAGTCAGGAGAGAGGAGGAAACCCCGGTTGCCATCGAGGAAGCCCTCCGCTACGATGAAAAAATCCTGGTCGAGCAGGGCATCGTCGGCCGGGAGCTGGAATGCAGTGTGCTGGGTAACGAAAACCCTGAAGCCTCGCTCCCGGGCGAGCTCTTCCCTTCCCGGGAATTCTACGATTACAGGGATAAATACATCGAGGGCAAAACCCGGTTCGCCGTCCCGGCCGCGCTCTCTCCGGCCAGGACAGAAGAAATTCGCCACCTCTCCCTCGCCGCCTTCAAGGCCGTCGGCTGTCGAGGAATGGCCCGCGTCGACTTCCTGATGGATGGCAAGACGGAGAAGGTCTTCCTGAGCGAGCTGAACACCATTCCGGGTTTCACGGAAATCAGCATGTATCCCAAACTCTGGGAAGCAAGCGGACTCCCATTTCCCAGGCTCCTCGACCGGCTCCTCGAGCTGGGCTTTGAGAGGCACAGGAAGAAAAAAAAAGAAAGGGAAAGTTACAACCGGTGAGAATCCTGGGAATCGACTTCGGCGACAGGAGTATCGGCCTCGCCCTGAGCGACCGCATGCTCCTGACAGCCCAGGCCCTGGGCCGCTACCGGCTGAAAAGCAAGGAAGAGGACCGGAAATATTTCGAAGACCTTGTCCTGCGGCATGAGGTCGGCGAAATCGTCATCGGCCTGCCGCTGAGAATGGACGGCAGCCCGGGCAGCCGTGTGGAGAAAACCAAAAATTTCGGCCGCTGGCTCGAAAACACTCTCCGCCTTCCCATTGTCTTCTGGGACGAGCGCCTGACCACCCGGCAAGCACTCCGGATTCTCAGCCAGGAGAAGATGCACTTTCGCAGGAGAAAGGCCCTTAAAGACCAGGTCTCGGCCACACTCATCCTGTCCAGCTATCTGGAAAGCCGGCGAGGGGAACGACATGATCCACAGAGTCATTAAAACTGCGCTGAAGGTTTCAGCGGCCATTCCGCTCCTGCTCACAGCCTGGTTCTCCTTTGAGTTCTATCTCCCCCAGAAGGCCGCGGAGGACAGGGTCTTCTTTGTGATTGAGCCGGGAAGCGGTGCCCAGCACATTGCTCACGGCCTCAAGGAAAAGGGGATGCTCAGGAAAAGCTGGCCGTTTCTCCTCGGCTATAAATTCTATTTCTCCTCAAAAACCCTGAAGGCGGGCGAGTATGCCCTCGACCTTCCTCTCTCCACCAAAGACCTCCTGAACACGTTCACCGAAGGAAGGGTCTATCTCCATGCCCTGACCATTCCCGAGGGTTTCACCAGGCGGGAGATCGCCGGCCATCTGGAATCCCTGAATTTCATCACCGCCGAGGACTTCCTCAACGCCTGCGAGAGAACCGAGCTCATCTCCGACCTCGACTCCCAGGCCCCCAACCTCGAAGGATATCTCTTCCCGGAAACATACCATCTTCCGCGGGGAATCCCGGCCGAGAAAATCGTCTCCACCATGGTCGTCCATCTCAAAGCCGCTTTTTCCGGGGAATGGATAAAAAGGGCCGAGGAAATGAACATGACAGCAAGAGAGGTGGTGACTCTCGCCTCGCTCATCGAAAAGGAAGCCTCGATTCCCGAAGAAAAAGCGCTCGTCTCGGCGGTTTTCCACAACCGCCTCAGGATCAAAATGAAGCTCGACTGTGACCCGACCGTCATCTATGCCCTCAAAGAGCAGGGCACCTTTACCGGCAAACTCAGGAAAAAAGACCTGCAGATGGACTCTCCCTACAACACCTATCGCCGCCGGGGCCTCCCTCCCGGGCCCATCTGCAACCCGGGGAGGGAAGCGCTCAAGGCGGCTCTGTTCCCGTCAGAGGAAGAATACCTCTATTTTGTCTCCCGCAATGACGGCAGCCATGTCTTCAGCCGCACCTTCAGAGAACACCAGATGGCGGTCCTGAAGTATCAGAGACGGTGAGCAGTGGAAAAAAAAACGCGGTTCTGTTATATTATTAATTCAAAAGGAAGGACAACCTTCCGTCGGGAAGCTTGATATCGACAGGAAATCCATTCCAGAGAAGAAAGTTGCCACAGAGGAGGAGACATGAAAATCAGGAATAAGGCGATTTCAGCGCTTCTTTCGGGACTTATCCTGACCCTGATTCTGTCCACCGGCCTGACCGCGCCGCAACGGCAGCCTGCACCGAAGGCCGAGGAGTCAAAGGTGGTCATCATCCCCAAAGAGGTCAAAACGGTGCTGGAAGAGGGAATGGCATCCCGCCAGGCCCGAACCGACATCCCCTTCACCATCGTCAGGCACCTGTATTTTCCCGCCGGGCCTGCGTTTCACTCGATCTTCATCTTCGAGGTGAAAAACGAGGACCTCGGCTATGCCCCGATCGCGCCGGCTCCGGAGAAAAAAGAAGAGGAGCTCACGGCCTTCGTCACCGCCTCCTCCAGGCTGCAGACAAAATCGCATATATTTCTCCAGTTCAACAGGCTGGAAGGCGATACGCCGGCTGAGGTCGTTCAGGAAGTCTATGTTCCGGTCAACATCCAGGAAGAGGAAACACGCTATGATCCCGAAAAGATGGAATTCTACTCGGCAGGATATCCCCTGGCTCCCGGCAACTATCTTCTCTCCATGGCCGTTACGTCTCAAAAACTGGAAAAAATCGGAACCCAGTATTATGAGTTTTCCCTTCCTGACTACACAGCCTTCATCGATAAGCTGGACACCACACCGATCTTCTTTGCCGAGAGAATCGAATACATCGATGAGCCGGAACGCAGGCCAAAAGCTCACAAAAATCTCTTCACCTATTCCATCATCAACGTCGAGCCGAATCTCGAGCGCATCTTTTCTTCCGGTGACAATATCGAGCTTTTCTTCTACATTTTCGGAGCACAGCCGGACGACAACGGCCAGTTCCAGATCGAAGTCATCTACGATGTCCTGAAGGGAGAAGAGAAGGCCATTCTGTTTGCGCCCGCAAACTACGAATCCCCCCTCGTTCAGCAGCAGCTCCCTCTGCAGAAGACGGTTCTGATCAAATCGGAAACAGAAGAAAGGACCGAGAAGCGGGATATCGAGCCCGGCCCGTACAGGCTGGCCATGAAAATCACCGACAAAATCTCCGGAAAATCGGTGACAAAGAGCCTCGATTTTGTGGTGGAATAGAAGCTTTATCCTGTGCCGCCGCTTCTCTCGATCTCCTCGATCAGCCGCCTCACCGCATCCTGGGACGAATTCAAATTGAGAGACGCCCGGAGAACCTCCAGCGCCCTCTCCTTCTGTCCCGTCCTGTAATAGCAGAAGCCGAGCGCATTCAAAAGCCCGGTGTCGCTGTTGTAAATTTTGTTCCCTTCGACCAGGCTGTCGATCGCTTCCCTGAATCTCGACAACCCCAGGAGCGCTTTTCCCCTGATCAGAAAATAATCAAACTGGAAATAGCTTTGGTCCCGCACATTGCCGACCATCTCCAGGCTTTCGGTGAATTTCCCCAGGGTGAGCAGGAAATTGGCGTACTCGACCACTCCCCTCTTGTATTCCGGGTTCATCCGGTAAGCTCTCTCGTAGGTCTCCTCGGCTTTCTCCAAATCTCCGGTTTTGGCATACTGATGGGCCAGCATGTAGAAGAACAGGAAATTGTTGGAGAGCTGGAAGACCTTGGCCTGGATGATGGGATGACCCACTGCCTCTTCTGAAGAGACGATGAATGTCGCCTTTGTCTCGTCGATGAGCTCTCCGTTTTTTCCCACCCAGGTGACCTTCATCTCGTAATAATCCGGTGTGAACTCTCTGGCCGGAATGGAATGGGAGATGCTCAGGGACCGGCGATAAGGATGATCCTTCAGGGGAAAAGTCATCGATTTTCCGACCGGGTTTTCCTTTCGCAGGCCGTTGATATTCACCCGGACTTCTCCATCGCGCCAGTGGCTGCTCGAGACGTTCATCAGGTCAAAAAGGAAGGAGACCTGGTCTGAAGCGGCAAAGGTGTTCTTGGGGTCAACGATCAATTTCCTGTTGACTATCTTGAACGGAATGTGGACGTTGCTCTGGTAGTCCTGGAACCCATAGCCCAGAAAGGGGCCCACAATCCGGGGTCGGCCGGTTGCCTCCGGAATGGAAATCTCCTGTTCAAAGATGCTGAACTCCTTGGCCACAGAGTTCTGAAGGAGGATGGTCAGCCTGTAGTCTCCCTCGATGACCGGGAAGGAATCCTCGATGGCCACTCCGTTGGCTCTGAGCCTCTCCAGTTCCTGCGGCGCGAAATAGAGAGGGAAATCCTTGGTGTACTGAAAGACGATTTCCTCCCCGCGCCTCAAACTGACGTTGAGCGCGAAATTGCAGTAATACTGATCGTTCTCCTCGTAATAATCGATGGAGATTTTCTTGGGAACCACGGAAAAATGGAGGAAGTTGAGGCCCATGATGGGGTCCGGGATCAGGGCTGTGCTGGTCTCGCTCTCCACCATGTTGGTCATGTGTTCGGTGCTGACAATCCCCCTGTAGCTGAGAAAATGTGTGGCGTAAGAAGGGTTGACGGCCTTTTTGGGGACTTCGGCGATGTTGGCGAGAAGAATGGTATTCCTCGGCGACGGCTGGTAGTTGAAGGGAATCTCGCTGGGGATGAGGGAAAGCGAAACATCGGCCAGAGTGGGAGCCATCTCCCTGAGCGTTTCATACATCGATTCGTAGTCCTCGATGGCAAACCCTTTGCTGTGGACCATCAAGGCCGCCGGGCCGTCGGAAACCGGGTCGTAGAGCTTGAACTCGCCCGTGCCGCCTCTCTGGAAAAAGACGATGACAAAGTGCGGCGGAAGGCCTTTTTCCGTGTCTCCGTAATAGGACCAGACTTCGCATGGATAGATGCCGATGGTGCCATAGAACCTCTCGATGCTGACCGGCTGGCCGAGAAGGATGTGGATTCTCCCCATATCGGTCATCCATCCCTCCCGCGGAGAGTTGCGCTTGAAATGCTTGCTGGCGTAGAGAAAACGCTTGATGTGCTCCTGTTTGTATTCGTTTTCAGGCGTTCCCGGGGTCGGGTCCCTCACCCCCCAGAAAAGGTCGATGAAAACGTCCCTCTCGCGGTCGTTGGTCAGCTTCAGGAACGCCTCCTTCTCTTTCTCGTGCATGATGTAGCGGGTCAGCTTCAAAAAATCCTGGTATTTATCGGGAAGGTCTTTTTCCCTGACCGGACTCTGGGAAAAAACCAGGGCCGCCAAAAGAACGGAGACGCAAGCGGCGAGAAATGCCTTGCTTTTCATCGTTTTCACTCTTCCTTTATCATTGATCTTATTTTTCTCGCCTGCACTATTCATTAAGAAAGCCGCTAATTATTATGAAGATTTTCTTCCAGAAGGTG
>CAYZDV010000121.1:0-5944 GCA_964477275.1 uncultured Eubacteriales bacterium | reverse complement strand
GGGGTGAGTGAGGGGTCTCGAACCCCCAACCTTCGGATCCACAGTCCGATGCTCTAACCAGTTGAGCTACACTCACCACAGAGGCAGGATTCAAATTTTCGCATCTCTTCAATCCATTGTCAATACGAAGCCATGGGAGATAAAGGACTGCGTCAAAGTCCTCTTTTTGTCATTCCTGCGGAAGCTTGTGCCCGTGAAGGCGGGTACAGGAATCCAGGATTTATTATTCTGGATTCCGGGTCAAGCCCGGAATGACAGGAAAGATACCGACTAAGGCGGTATGTTATTTTATGGACTTTGACGTGGCCCTGATGGGAGATACCTGGACAGGACCCATTCTCATGGGTCATCGGGGGTTCTGGCCGCAGGTTCGCGTTTCTACTGGCCCTCGATGAGGTCGAGGACATCCGGGGCGTCGCGCCACTTCTCCTTGACTTTGACCCATAGGTCCAGAAAAATCCGGGAGCGCAGAATCATCTCCAGCTCTCTCCGGGCTTCTGTCCCGATGGTCTTGACGAGCTGTCCTCCTCTGCCGATGATGATTCTCCGATGGGTGTCTTTCTCCACGAAGATGGTGGCCTTGATGAATTTGCGGGGAGTTCGTCTGGCCGGGTCGGTCGTCGGCAGGGAGTCTTCAGCGTCCTCGATTCTATCCACATAAACAGCGGTGACGAAAGGCAGTTCCCGGGTCACATGCTGGAGAATCTTCTCCCGGATGATTTCGGAAATGAGAAATCTCTGGGACTGGATGGAGACCTCATCATCGGAGTAGAGCTTCTCGGCTTCTGGCAAACACTCGTAGATTTTTTCCTCGACGATGCTGACGTTGATCCCACTGAGTGCCGAGATGGGGATAATCTCCTTGAAGTCCAGAAGGTCCTTGTATTTGTCGATGAGGAGAAGGATATTTCCCTTCTTGACGATGTCCACTTTATTGATCAGCAGAAGAATGGGAGTCGAGATTTTCTTCATGGTTTCGATGACAAACTCGTCGCCGTGGCCGAATTTCTGGGTGGCATCAATCAGCAGGCAGACCACGTCGGCGGTTTCCAGCGCCGAGTAGACAAAGCTCATCATCCTTTTGTTCAAATTGTGGAGAGGTTTGTGAATGCCCGGATTATCGACGAAGATGATTTGCCCCTTCGCGGTTGTCTTGATGCCCAGGATGCTCACCCGGGTAGTCTGGGGCTTGTCGGAGATGATGGCCACTTTTTGTCCCAGGATGCGATTGAGGAGTGTGGATTTTCCGACGTTCGGCCGGCCGACAAGGGCTGCATATCCGACTTTCGCTGTCTGTTTTTTCATTTATTTTTGTGTTGAATATGTCCGTTGATGTGCGGGATGTCTTCCTCACTCTCCAACATATGCGTTTACGGATGAGGCTGCCACCTTAATTATCTTTTCTCGCTCGGTTTCTTGACCCGCAGTTTTTTGATTCTCTTCTGGTCGACTTCCAGCATCTCGATGAACAGCCCTTTGATCTGGATTTTCTCTCCCGGAATGGGCAGCCGCCCCAGAGAGTGGGTGATCAGGCCGCCGAGGGTGATGTAGTCATCTTCGGCGAGTTCCATGCCGAAGAGGTCTTCGATTTCTTCGACTTCAGCTTCCCCGGAGACGATATAGTCATGAGGTCCTTTTTCGATGATGTGGACTTCCTCCCGGTCATATTCATCCTGGATTTCTCCGACAATCTCTTCCACCAGGTCTTCCATGGTGACAAGCCCGGCGACTCCTCCGTGCTCATCGACGACGATGGCCAGCTTCTGTTTTCTTTTCTGGAATTCCTTGAGAAGCGCCGGGACCTTCATCGATTCGGGAACAAAGTGCACCGGCCGGATAAGAGGCTCGATGGACCCGGTTCTGAGCTCCGGGTCCACATATTCGAGAAGGTCCTTGGCATTGACGATTCCTTCGATGTTGTCCATCCTGTCCTTGTAGACGGGCACCCGGGAGCGCTTCTCTTTGATCACCAGCTCGCGGAGTTTTTCAATGGCGGCGTCCTTCCGGATGCAGACCATGTCCACCCTGGGCGTCATGATTTCCCTGACCACAGTATCTCCGAATTCCACCACGCTTTTCAGCAGCCCTCCCTCGCCGGTCTCGATGATTCCTTCTTGCCTGGCCTCGTCAATAAAAGCCTCAATCTCCTCATCCGTGGCTTCCCGCAGCTCCTCATGCTCATCAGGAGGTGATTCGATTCGGGAGATCCGCAGAAGAGGAGAAGCCACGAAGCGGGCCACCGTGTAAGAGGGGAGGAGGACGCCGAGGATTTTTTTCTTGCTCAAGGCGTTGATGAGACGGGGAAGTAGGTCGAAGAAAATGAAATAGGCGGCCAGGGAAAGAAGGAACAGCCAGAGCGGCCAGTGGATGAGCCGGGGAAAGAGGCTGTAGAAGTAGACAAGGAAAGCGATGAGGAAGATGATGCGCATGAGGCCGACCGATATTTTGATTTCGTCGTGGATCTGGAGAATCTTGAACCGGTATGCTTTTTCTTTGTTTTCCAGAAAACGGCTGAGCGAAATTCTGGAGAAGGACCCGAGGGAAATGTGGAACAAAGAGAAAAAGAAAGCGGCCAGAAAGCTCAGGGAGAATCCTGCCCATTTGATGAGATTGACTTCCATGTTCAGTCTTTCTGAAGGATTTTTTTCATTTTTTCTTCCTCCGCCTCGATGCCGGCCGAGTGGTCGTACCCGAGAAGATGGAGGAAACCATGGATGGCCAGAAACTCCAGCTCCCGTTCAAGACCATGGACTTTTGAGAGGCACTGCTTGAAAGCCTGGGGGACGGATATGACGATATCGCCCAGATAGAATTTTCCGTCCGCGCCTTTTTCCCCTAAAGGGAAGCTCAATACATCCGTCGGCGCGTTTTCTTTCAAATATCTCCGGTTCAATGCTTTAATGGTTCTGGTGTCGACAAAGACCAGCGTCAGCTCCGGGTTTTCCAATTTATAGTGGCTGACGAGCCTTTGCAGTAATTCTTTGAATTTTCTTTTGTCAAGCCAGTATCTATGCTGTTGGTTTATGATTTCTATCATTCGGCGTCTTGCTTTTTGCGGCCTTTCTCCTTTTTTTCATCTCAAAGTCAAAGCCTGGATATTCGACCCGGGGATGGAGGATAGTGTAGAGGTTTGAGAGAACCGAAGCGGCGATCGTCCGCAGTTCTTTGACCGAAAAACCGCAGTCGTCGAGCTGTCCATCCTGGAGGTAGCTGTTGAAGATTTCGGTGATCATCCTTTTCAGGGTGGGCATGGTCGGATTTTTCAGGCTCCGCGAGGCCGCCTCCACAGAATCGCAGAGAAGGATCAGGCCGGCCTCTTTTGTTCTGGGGATGGGACCCGGATACCGGTAGTTCTCTTCCCCGATCTTGTGCATCTCCGGGTCGTATTTTTCTTTGGCTTTCTGGAAGAAGTATCTCACCAGAGAATTCCCGTGGTGCTGTTCGATGATGTCCTTGATGATCCTGGGCAGTTTGAGCTTCTTCGCCAGCTCCAGACCTTCCTTGACGTGGTTGACGATGACCAGGGTGCTCATGCTGGGTTTGAGGTCCTGGTGAAGGTCCTGTGTGCGCATCTTGTTTTCGATGAAGTATTCGGGCCTCTTGATTTTTCCGATGTCGTGGTAGTAGGCAGAGGTTTTGACCAGCATGGGGTCCAGTCCGATTTCTTCGGCTGCACCCTCGGCCAGGGAAGCCACGAGCAGCGAATGGTGGTAGGTGCCCGGGGCCTCGATGGCCATCTGCCTGAAGATGGGGAGGTCAGAGTTGGTGAGCTCCAGGAGCTTTGACTGGGTGAGGTAGCGAAAGGCATTTTCGAATACGGGCAGAAAGAGGAAGGCAAAGGAAGCGCTGAGCAGCCCTCCGACGATCCCCATGAAAAGTTCGCTGGCAAAGAGGTCGATGGGCCCTAACCTTTCGTGGATGAGATGAACCGTGATGATGACGAAGATGTTGATGGGAGCGACGAGATGGAAGCCTGCCCGGAAGATGGAATTTCTGTTTTGCCTTCCAAAATAGCGGATGCCGTAGATCGCAGCCAGGCCGCCGATGAAGCAGTACATCATCAGCTCGAAATCCCCTTTGAAGAGATGGCCGACAAGCAGGCTGTTGATGATGGTATAGAGCAGCGCGCGCTGGTTCCCCGTGAGAAAGGTGAGGATGAGGACTCCCAGTTGAAAGGGAAAAGCATACCAGTAGCTTTTCACATGGGTCAGCAGAGAAATGCTGGTGCTGGCACTGAAGGTATTGGCCAGAAAAATGGAGAGCTTGTAGACGAGAATGCTGAGGATGAATATGATTCCCATCATGATGAAGCTTCTCAGAGCTTCTCTCACTTTAAGGAGGGATTTCAGGTAGTACCAGAGGGTGATGAAAATCAGGCCGAAAAGAAGAAAAGTTCCGGCAAAGTTGGTCAACCAGCCGGGTCTGGCCCCGAGGTTCTGGTTGATCAGCCTGATCAGGTCGAGAGCCTCCTTTGTGACCTCGTCTCCTTTGCGGAGGACGACTTTTCCTTTTTTGATGGTGTAGAAGACAGTCTCAATGCTCTTCCGTGACATGTCTCTTCTGTTTTCTGTGCTGATTCTGTTGAACTTAATGTTTTCCTTGAGGAAGTAAGGGGCGAGTGACCGAAGAAGGGATTTTTCATCTGAAGAAAGGTCCAGTTGATCGATATCTGAAGCGAGAATCTCCTTACTCTCCTTGATATCCAGAATGTCATTGGCTTTGAGGTTGATTTCGCTTGAGTCTTTGATCAGGGTGAGCCCCTTTTCCTGCTCGCCACGGTAGAAAAGGTTTCGGGAAGCGACGATGGGATTTTGCAGGGTTTTTCCCAAGAGACTGTTCAGGTATTCCTCGATTCTTTCATCGAATTTGGCCCTGATCAGAGGCCTGAGGTCCTGGATGCCGACGACGAAATTGAATCTGTCCCTGACCTCTTGTTGAAGGTCCTCTGTCCTTTTCGCTGTCTGCGTTTGCTTCAGCCATTCTCTTCCCGAGCGGAAGATGCCACGGATTTGCTCTTCGGTGTTCAGGAAGACGTTGGGGTCGAAATCATAGACGGGCAACACTGCCGCGGCGGCCGCATTCCTTCTTTTCTCGGTTGTTTCCGTGTCTTCAATCGTCAGGTCTTCAGGGGCAATGATGTCGGAAGTGGCGATTTCCCCTTCTATGAGGTCAGCGGGAAGGGACCTGGAGGGAAGGTAGGAAGTCAGGTAGGCCAGGGCGGCCACAAAAAGGAAAAGGTAGAGAAAGGGATTCTGGCTGAACTTTTGCCAGATGCTCTTTTTTTTGCTTTTAAGAAGAGAAGGGAGGCTTTTTTTCGGCTTTACGGACTGAGAGTCCGGACTTTTGAAAAGTTTCAGGTTTTTAAAGGAGATGGAGTTCATCGACTCTTTCGGGATTTCGCCTCGGCTTTCTCGTAGGCTCTGATGATTTTCTGGACAAGGGGATGCCTGACGACATCTCTCTCGGTGAAATAGGTAAAGACGATTTCGCTGAGGGGGGAGAGGATGCGTATCGAATGCAAGACGCCGGAGAGTTCAGGTCTGGGCAGGTCGATCTGGGTGATATCCGCTGTGACCGCCATCTTGGAGTCAAAACCGGCGCGAGTGAGAATCATCTTCATCTGCTCCTTTGTTGTGTTCTGCGCTTCGTCGAGGATGATGAATGAGCTGTTCAGGGTTCTCCCTCTCATGTAGGCTAAAGGCGCGATTTCGATGATGCCTTTTTCGATGAGTCTGTTCGCTTGTTCGGTCTGGGTGAGGTCAAAAAGAGCGTCATAGAGAGGACGCAGATAGGGATTGATTTTTTGCTGCAAATCGCCGGGAAGAAAGCCCAGTTTTTCACCAGCTTCGACGGCAGGCCGGGTGAGGATGATGCGGTTGACGATTTTGTCCTGAAGGAAGGACAGGGCCATGGCCATAGCAAGGTAGGTCTTTCCCGTGCCTGC
>CAYZDV010000120.1:0-5986 GCA_964477275.1 uncultured Eubacteriales bacterium | reverse complement strand
AATCGAGTTCAGGACAGGGTCCGGAATGACAACATTGTAAAGACATTGCTGATACGCCACACTAACTAAATTTTATTGCCTGCAAACTGCCTTCGACCTACTTCATCAGCATCTTGGCCCGAACCTCGCCTCCGTTTATCCTCCACAGCATGGGCAGGGCGCGGTCGAGTCCTTCCGTGTACTCCGGCGTATTCTCCCACCGGTAGTTGAGAATCAGGGTGAAGTCGGAGAAATGCTGCCAGCGGCGGCGGGCCAGTCCGGTCACCATGTGGAAATGGTTGGCCGGGATGCCGACTTTGGCCAGGCTGGCCGGCACATGCTCGAAAGTCAGGAAGGTGTGCGGCCAGGAGTAATCAGAGGCATGGCAGCACCTCTCCCGTAAAGCCGGCGGAAGATCGACACTCTGCGCCTCATCCTGGACCATGGTGAACATCCCGGAGAGCCGGGAATAGGCCATTCTTCCCGCCATGCCCTTTATCCCCCCGGGAGAGACAAAGCCCACTGAAAACCCGAGCCCGGGAAAATAATATTCGAGGGCTTTGAACAAATAGGCTTCTCTGGCATAGTTCAGAGAAGCGCTGCCTGAATTATTCCCGTCGATGAAGCCCCTCTTCATCCAGGGTTCGTTTCTGTAAGGAGCCAGGCTGAGCTTCAACTCCCTGGCGATTTTCCGGGTTTCCCAGGGCTCATAGACTTTCCTGAAGTCCATGAAAAGGGGCGGATTTCCTCCGGTGAGATAGCAATAGGCGATCATGGTCAGCAGACCCTGGATGTCGTTTTCCGTGGAAAAGGGAATCGGCGGCTTTTTTCCCGTATGGTCTTCCGTGGAGTTGAACAGTGATTCGGCGATGTCCGCGGTGGCCAGGGGAATTCCTCTCCTGTCCGAACCCCAGGCCAGCTGGTTCGTCCAGCCTCCTCCGATGGCGTTGACGTCTCTCATGCAATTCCGGATGATGAGATAGAGGGCCAGTCCTTCCTCAAGCTTCCTTACGTCCTTTTCAGAGAGTGCGGGCGGTTTGATTTTTTTCTGGGAGTAAACAGCTTTTTTGAACCGGACGATATCTTCGGTGTTGGGAAAAATGCGGTTTTTAAATTTGACGTTGACCACCCAACTCTTCAGCTCTTTGAGCTCCTCCGGGTCATAGCCTCCCCTCTTCTGGAGCATGTCGGCAAAAATTTTCATCGACTCCCGGGTGGACTCCAGGCCGAAAAAGCGGCGCGCGGCATGAACATGGTTCAGGGCCGTCTCCATCTGCATGGAGTCCGTATCCACTGAAAGATACCTTTTTCCCCTCAGGGCGATGGCGGCCAGCATGGCAAAGGCGAGGTCGACAATCTCCTCCCGCGTTTTCTCATCGAACTCCGGGTGGAGCCCTGTCTCCGGCATATTGCCGATGACCATCGGGCAGAGCCGCCCCGTCTGGGCATAGGCGCCGACCAGGGCATCGATGCCGACCACTCCGGGCTTGGGAGCGTTGTTTCCGCCCACGCAGGCCAGAGGAGTGCTGGCGGGAAAGTGGGCGGTGAGCGCCATGGCGCTCTTTCCGGGAAAAAACCAGGTGTCGGGCACGATGATCAGGGCTTCGGCACCGGCTTCCCTCAATTCGAGAGCCCCGGAGTCAGCCGTGCGTTCACTGTCGACGAGATGAGAACAATAGAAGATGTTCGGGTGGTTTCCGTCCGGCAGGCGAAGCCGATCGGCCAGAAGACCGGCTGTCATCACGCCGATGTTGAAGGCTCTCTCACGGGACGTTTCATCAATCCTCGGGTCACAGGGCACAAAAACTCCCAGGGTGGGAGTGCCTGGTTTCCTCTCTTTTACAAAAGGCATGGTTCCTCCTTGTTCTGATTCGGGAGAGCAGAAAAATCCCTTTTCGGGTCCTGCCCATGACTCGAATCAAACATAATGCTCTCTCTCTTTCCGCATCTCCATGATATCGGGCTCGACGTGAACCAGAACCTTGGCCGGCCGGGAGAGGACTTTCTGAATTTCCTCTTCGATGTCCACCGAAATTTTATGGCTCTCCATAACAGAAAGACGGGGAGCAACCAGGACATGGACATCGATGATCAATTCTGCCCCGAGCTTTCTGGTCCGCAGAGCGTGCCAGCTGGAGATGTCAGTGTGTCTTGCGAGCACGTCTTCAATTTTGCGGATCGATTCTCTATCCACGGAATGCTCGGAGAGCTCGAGGAGGCAGTCAAACAAAATCTTGCCGGCCACTCCGATGATCATGAAGCCGACGACGATGGTCGCCGCCTGGTCGGCGTGGCCCCAGCCCAGCAGGCTGGCCACCCCGCCGCCGAGAACCGCCACCGAAGAGAGCGAGTCTGAACGGTGATGCCAGGCATTCGCATAGAGAGCCGTGCTGCCTGTTTTCCGGGCAATTTTCCTGGTGACGGAGAAGATGATTTCCTTGGAGATCACGGAAACAGCAGCCACCACTAACACCATCCATCCCGGGAATCTATGCTCATGACGGTAGATGGAGACGGCCGCTGACCATATGAGACCGAAGCTGATGACAAGGAGGATGGCTCCGATGACCAGAGAGGCGATGGTCTCCAGCTTGCCGTGGCCGTAAGGATGAGTCCTGTCCGCCGGCCGGCTGGAGAGGCGCGTCCCGATGAGGACGATAAAATCCGTGGAAAGGTCGGAAAGGGTGTGGACACCATCGGCAACCAGGGCCGACGATTTTATCCAGAGCCCGGAGAGAATCTTCAGGGCCATCAGAAGAAAGTTGAGGAAGAGGCCCCAGAGGGTGATGGACTGAATTTCCTTCTGTCTGTCCTTTATGGAGCGGATATCCATCCTTTTCCTGCTCTTTTTCGAGAGAAGAATGAGTTGAAGTTCTTATTATAGAAAAAGTCTTAATCCTTGGCCAATGAAAAAAGGGGCCTGTCCCCTTTTTTACTTGTGTTATGGATGGAAATTCAGTAAAAAGGGGAGAAAAAGGCGATGGTTTTCTGGAATTCTCCGTTTTTTAAAAAATACCTGCTGCCGGGGTTTGTCTTCCAGTCGGTGGTCATCGCCGGAGGCTACGGAACCGGCCGGGAGCTGGTGGAATACTTTCTGAATTACGGCCCGCTGGGCGGCCTTCTGGGAATGCTGCTCGTCACCACCCTGATCTGGTCGCTTCTTCTGGCCGTGACCTTTGAATTCTCGCGGAAATTCCGGGCCTATGACTACCGGACGTTCTTCAAGAAGCTCCTCGGCCCGTTCTGGTTCATCTTCGAAATTCCCTATTTCATCCTGCTCTTCCTCGTTCTGGCTGTGATCGGGTCAGCGGCCGGCGAGCTGTTCAAAGAAAACCTCAACATTCCTTACCTGTGGGGAGTGCTGATCATGCTCACCGCCATCGGCTTCCTGACCCTGAAGGGAAGCAGCCTGATCGAAAAATTCCTCTCCAGCTGGTCTCTTGTCCTCTATGTCGTCTATGCTCTCGTCCTGGTAATGGCTGTGCTCAAATTCGGTCCGGACATCAAGCTCAATTTCTCGCGGGCTGAAGTTCTTCCCGGCTGGGTTCTGGGGGGGTTCAAGTATGCCCTCTACAACATGGGCATAATTCCGGCTGTTCTCTTCTGCATCCGTCACATCGAGAAAAGGAAAGAAGCCATTGCCGCCGGCCTGATCGGAGGCCTGATCGGGATTCTGCCCGGATTTTTCTTCTTCATCGCCGTCGTCGCCCACTATCCGGAAGTCCTGCCCAAACCCGTGCCGGCCGTTTTTATGCTCCAGAAGATGGGAATGCCTTTCCTTCTCATCCTCTTCCAGGTTGTCCTCTTCGGAACTCTGATCGAAACCGGCACCGGCTTTATCCATGCCGTCAACGAGCGGATCCGCTCTGCTTTTGAGGCAAAGGGGAAAGAACTTCGTTCCTGGCAGAGGCCGCTGGTGGCCGTGATACTCCTGGTCATCGGACTGGGGATTTCCACCTTCGGGCTGATCACCCTGATCGCCAAAGGCTACGGAAGCGTCAGCTGGGGATTTTTCGCCGTCTACATCATCCCGCTTCTGACCATCGGCCTGTTCAAAATCATCAACAAGGGGAAAGAGGCGGCTTGACAGCGCGCCAGGCGACGCCTTCAGAAATATGCGGGGATTTCCTGTTTCTTAAACGTACTCGATGGTGGCGGGCGGTTTGCCCGTGATTTCGTAGGCAACCCGGACCACTTCCGGGATTTCCTCGGTGATCCTTCTCGCAATCCGGCGCAGAATCTCCCAGGGAACCTGAGTCGGCTCGGCCGTCATCGCATCTTTGCTTTCCACGGAGCGGACGATGACGATCTCGCCGAACTTCCTCCGGCCTTCCTCGATCCCGGTTCCCCTGTCGTTCAACAGGACCGCGAGCGCCTGGAAGGGCTTCAGGGGTTCGATTTCCTCCTCGATGATCCGGGTGGCTTTTCTTACGCGGGAAACCCTCTCCGGGGTTACCTCTCCCACCACGCGGGCCGCCAGGCCGGGACCCGGAAAGGGCATCCTTCCGTAAATGCTCTCCGGCAGGCCCAGCTCCCGGGCCACCTCTCTCACCTGATGCTTGAACAGGTCTTTGAGAGGCTCAACAACCCTGAACCCGAAACCCTTTTCCGGGTCCAGCCCGATCTGTTCCAGAATGTTGTGCTGGGTTTTTACTCCTCCTCTGGTCTCGATGATATCAGCGGCAATCGTTCCCTGAACCAGAAATTTCGCCCTGCTGCGCAGGACTTCCTTTCCGAAAACACTGTAGAAAATGTCCCGGAAAGCTCTTCTTTTCTCCTCCGGGTCGATTTTCCCTTTGAGAGCATGGAAGAATTCATCCCGGGCATCCACGATGTCCACCTCGATGTCAAGGCCAGAAAATATCCTGCTCACCTCCCGGGCTTCGTTCTCCCTCATCAGGCCGTCATCGATGAAAATCACCTTCAGGTTTGAACCGATGGCCCTGGAGGCGAGAAGGGTGCAGGTCGAGCTGTCCACTCCTCCAGAAAGCGCGGAGATGGCGACCTCAGGCCCGATGGTCTCCCTGATCTCCAGGATTTTTTCCTCGATGAATTTTTTCACGTCCATTTCGCAACTCCTTCTTCCCGGAATTGAACGAACGGCCGAAGACATCCGGCAGTCGCCCGAAGCAGGTTTTTACCATTTTAAGCCAAAGAATCCGGCCGGGCAACCTTTATGTCGGTCACCTCTGGAGGTGAAAGGATGGTCATAAAAATCATCACCAAAACCACCCGCAGAGGCGATTGTCCCCTGCTGTGTTTTCTGCGATGATGTCCACGAACGCATGAATTCGAAACCGAGGAGGGCTTAGCCAAGGAAGCAAGGGAGCAGGCTGAAAACGGAGGATCCTCTCCCGCCCTCCTTTCCTTTTTTCCTTTCAATGAGCCTGATTCAAAACTCAGGCTCTTTTCTGTTTGACTCAAGCGTCTGGCTTCATCCGCAGGAATAGCCCGGGCTCATTTCATATCCAACCAGGACCCGGTTTTGGGCTTCAGGACATGAACAGCTCCTTGGTGGAGAAATTCGGGTCGCTGGTCAGGTTCACGCCCAGCCTCTTCAGGCCGGCTTCATCCCCCGGAGTGGGAATGTGGGTCATGTGGACCTCGCACCCAGCCAGTTCCTTCAGCCTGTTGAGCGCCTCCGTTGCCGCGGGGTTGGTGGTGGCGCTGATGCTGACGCTGATCAGGGTCTCCTCCAGGTCAAGGCTGACCGACCTGGCGCTGAGGATGTTTTTCTTGAGGTTGGAGATGGACTCGATGACCTGCGGCGAAAGGATGTGGATGTGGTCTGGAATACCGGCCAGCTTCTTGATGGCATTCAATACCAGGCTGGACGCCGCGTGCATCAGAGGCGAGTTTTTTCCGGTCAGGATCGCGCCGTCCTTCAACTCAATGGCCGCCCCGCAGAAAATACCTCTGTTTCCCTTGTTCTGCGCCCGGGCTTCCCGGGCAGACTGCCGGGCTGGCTCGACCACTTTCCTGTCTTCAGGCTTCAAATTGAGGTCCT
>CAYZDV010000119.1:0-5986 GCA_964477275.1 uncultured Eubacteriales bacterium | reverse complement strand
CACCCCATGCCACCCATCCTCTTTGGCGAGTGGTGGATCGCCTAAAAGTCCGTGTGAAGGACGAGCAGGCATGGTTCCTCAAGGTAAAGCCGAGAGGAGAGCGAGGACTGAATCACCCCGAGCTCACCGCTGGTCGACTGTGAATTCCAGAGAATTGAGCACCTTGTTGTAGCTTTCTTCCAGGCGCTCCCGGAAAGGCAGGAGGGAATTTTTGAGGACATCGGGCAGGCCATCCTGCCAGGGAAGCCGGAACCGGTCTTCTTCCAAGGCTCTGACTTCCCTCTCCAGTGCTCTCAGCCACGACTCTCTGACTCCGGCCAGGCCTCTTTCCTGCAGCTTCTGATACTGGTTCTGGAGCATGGGGAGAACCATCCTGTGCAGCCGCCTGCGGATTCTGTCCAGGTGGTCCTCCCGGCTCTCCTCTTCATCCCAGACATACCGGCGTCTCTCCTCCGCCCGCTCCATGAAGCCATACTCGAAGCCGTCTGCAGGGGACTTCCCCAGAAATGAGTAATAAGCGACCACATAAATATAGTAATACTCTCCCAGTCCCATCCCGTTATCCAGAAGAGCCTGGTGTCGGAGGTTGATGAACTCGGCCATCAGGGGGATGATCCCGAACCCGGCCCTGATCCTGGTCAGAATTCCCGCAGACGGCTCTTTCTCGGCCTGCACCCTGTCTCTTTCCTGAGAGAGAATATCGATCGAGCGCTCGAACTTCTCCTTTATCGGGCCCAGTGAATTCCGCACCGCCAGAAACGCCTCGATCCGCTCTGGCGGGATCGCGCCTTCCGGGTCAGGGCAGAATTCCCTGATCGCTCCGTATTTCTCTGTCAGAGCCTCTGTCAACTCCTCTGTCTCCTTGAACCCTTCAGTGATGTTTTTGATGAAGAAATAGCCGCTCGCAGCCAGTATGATGAGAATCAAGATCACCACGCCGCAGCCCACCCCGCAGCCGATGAGCCATTTGCTGGCAGCGCTCGATTTTTGTGGAGTTCCTTCGACAGCAGCCACTTCATCCTCCTTCACGCATTTTCATTGCCCAAGATATCCTTATCCTTCCGGCAGAAAGAGTTCCGGGGCCAGAGTTCTGGCGGGTGCGGGGAAGGTCCGGGTGGCGACAGCCGCGATGTCCTGAGTGGATTCGAGAGGAGCTGCCCAACTATGACAGTCGCGGCTGTCCTCCGGGTTTGCCAAATGGCACTTCGGACAATCTCTGCTCATGTTTTCGCTCACCCCAAAAGAGAATACCAGCACGTCAACGAAGAGTCAATTTTCAGCGGCTCAAAGGAACAATATCCTTCTCTCTTCCATGGGCCATTTTGGGTTCCATCCATTTTGGGTTTCCTTGTGAAAATTGTTTTTTTTGTTTAAACTCCCTTGAGCTTTTATTCCGCGAGAAAGCTGTTTTTGAGGGCATGACAATGGCTCATCATCCGGAGAAGGGACTTGAGAGAAAGCTGGGGCTTTTTCCCCTGGCCAGCATCGTCGTTGCCAATATGGTCGGAGCCGGCATCTTCACCACATCCGGACTCCTGATGAACGACCTCCGCGATCCCTTTCTGATGATCGGGCTCTGGATTGTGGGCGGATTAATCGCTCTTTTCGGAGCTCTCTGCTACAGCGAGCTCGGCGCCGCATTTCCCCTTGCCGGTGGGGAATATGTTTTTCTCTCCAGGCTGTTCAACCCGATCTCCGGTTTCCTCAGCGGTTGGGTTTCCTTCTTTGTCGGGTTCTCTGCACCCATCGCGGCCTCGGCCATTGGCTTTACAGAATATCTGGCCAGGGCCTTCCCCCAGGCTCTGCGCTGGGGAATCCTTGATGGCCCATCCGAAGAGGTCATCTCGAAGAAACTCTATGCCATTCTGGTCATCATCGCTTTTACCCTGATCCATCTCCGCGGAATCGTCTTCGGCTCGAGGGTGCAGAATCTTCTGACCATCCTGAAGGTTGGCCTGATCGTCGGACTCGTCGGACTGGGCTTTTCTATGGGAAAAGGCAATTTTGACCACTTCTCCCAGGGAGATGCTTTTAGCTTTTCATTTGGCGGGATGAAAACTATCGGCCTCTCGCTGATGTGGATCATGTTCGCCTACAGCGGCTGGAACGCTTCGGCGTATATCGGCTCCGAGGTCAAAAACCCACAGAAAAATCTGCCTCTTTCGCTGATTCTGAGCACGGGTATCGTCGCTGTCCTCTATTTTGGACTGAACCTCCTTTACGTCTATGCGGCTTCACCTGAAGAGATGAGCGGCGTGATTTCCATCGGAGGGCTCGCCGCAGGGAATCTTTTTGGCCCATCGTTCCAGGGCCTTTTTTCCGTCCTTATCGCCTTTGCTCTTTTTTCGTCCTTGAGTGCGTTCATCATTCTCGGCCCGAGAGTCTATTTCGCGATGGCCAGGGACGGCTATTTTTTCAGGTTCGCCTCGGAAGTCCATGATGTCTACCATGTGCCTTCAAAGGCGATCATTCTCCAGGCCGCGATTGCGGTTGTCATGGTTCTCTCCGGAACTTTTGACCAGATACTGACCTACATGGCTTTTTCGCTGGGGATCTTTCCCCTCCTGGCCGTGATAGGCGTTTTCAGGCTGAGGCGCCGGGAGAGAGTTGGATACAGAATGCCGGGCTATCCTGTTGTGCCAGTCCTGTATCTCCTTGCCGGTGTTTCCATTCTTGTTCTGGGGTTCCTCGAACGTCCCGTTCCTTCTTCCATCGCTGTTCTGACGGTGGCTGCCGGAGTCCCGGCCTACGTTCTGTTCAAGAAAAAATATCGGAATGGATAACTCTGATCACCCATCTCCCTGAATTTCGAATCTACTCCTTGATTCCGAGCTGGTCGAGCACGAAGGCGAACTCCAGGGCGGCTTCCTGGTACCTTCGGAACCGGCCGGAAACTCCGCTGTGACCGGCTTCCATGCTGGTTTTGAGGAGAAGAAGGTTGGAGTCTGTCTTCAGGGCTCTGAGCCTGGCCACCCACTTGGCCGGCTCCCAGTACTGGACCTGCGAGTCGTGCAAACCAGTGGTGACCAGCATGGTCGGATAATCCTTGGCTTCAACGTTATCATAGGGCGAATAGGAAAGCATGTAATCATAATAAGTCTTATCATTGGGATTGCCCCATTCATCATATTCACTGGTGGTCAGCGGGATGCTCTCATCGAGCATGGTCGTTACCACGTCGACCCAGGGTACCTGGGCGATTACGCCTTTGAAGAGACCGGGCCGCATGTTGACCACCGCACCCATGAGCAACCCGCCGGCGCTTCCTCCCTTGGCAAAAAGCTTGCCCGAATTGGTGAATTTTTCGGCAATCAAATGTTCAGCGCAGGCGATGAAATCGGTAAAGGTATTCTGTTTTTTCAGCAGCTTTCCCTCTTCATACCAGTAACGTCCCATCTCCTGGCCGCCGCGGATATGGGCCATGGCAAACACAAACTCCCTGTCGAGAAGGCTGAGGTAGAGAGAATTGAAGCCGGGATTCATGCTGGCTCCGTAGGAGCCATAGCCGTAAAGCAGGAGCGGGTTGTCTCCGTTTTTCTCCAGTCCTTTCCTGTAGACAATGGAGATGGGGACTTTCGTGCCGTCTGCGGCCGTGGCCAAGAGCCTTTCCGCATGATAGTTTTCGGGGCGAAAGTCGCCGACCACTTCCTGCTGTTTGAGAAGCTTCTTCTCTCTGGTCTTCATGTTGTAATCAAAAACGGAGTCCGGCGTGGTCAGGGACGAATATCTGTAGCGCAGGAGGTCGGTCTCAAACTCGGGGTTGTGGGCGATCGAAGCGGTGTAGGTTTCCTCTCCGAAATCGAGGTCGTGCCCGGATTTATCCTCCCACTCGATGATGCGGATATTGGGGAGCCCGTTTTTCCGTTCGTTGACCACCAGGGAATCTCTGAACACTTCAAACTGCTCCAGCAGAACATCATCCCGGTGGGCGATCGTTTCCTTCCAGTTTTCCTTGGCCGTCTTTCCCACCGGCGTTTCCATAAGCCTGAAGTTTTTCGCCTGAAAGTTGGTCCGGATGTAAAATCTGTCCTGATAATGCTCGACGTCGTAGAGGAGGTCTCTCTCGCGGGGATGGAAGATTTGAAACTTTCCATCCGGCCGGTCTGCATCCAGCAACCGGTACTCTGTCGAAAGGGTGCTTTCGGAAACGATGAAGATATATTTTTTGGACTTTGTCTTGTAAACATGCGCGTTGAAAGTGACATCATCTTCAAAAAACACCTCTTCATCAGAGGCAATATCCGCTCCGAGCGTGTGCTTCATAATGCGGCCGGGACGAAGCGTTGTCTCGTCTTTGAGCGCGTAAAAAACGGTCTTGTTATCGTTGGCCCAGGCCGCCCTGCCTGATGCGTTGGGAATCTGATCCGGGAGGATCTCCCCGGTGGTGAGGTCTTTGAAGTGAATCGTGTACATTCTCCGGCTGACCGTATCCACACCAAAGCCCATCAGCGAATTGTCGGAGCTCACCGTAAGGCCGGCCACATGATAATAATCGTGGCCTCTGGCCATCTCGTTGACGTTGAGCAGGATTTCTTCCTCTCCCTCCAGGCTGCCTTTCTTCCGGCAGTAGATCGGATATTCTGATCCTTCCTCATAACGAGTGTAGTAATAATAGCCGCTTTCCCTGTAAGGAACGGAAATGTCGGTCTGTTTGATCCTGCCCACGATTTCCTGAAAAAGCTTCTCCTGCAATTTGTTCGTGTGTTTCATCGCGGATTCTGTGTGCGCATTTTCGGCCTTCAGGTACTCGATGACCTCCGGGTTCTCTTTCTCCCTCAGCCAGTAGTATTCGTCGATTCTGGTCTGGCCGTGGATGGTCAGCTCTTTTTGAATTTTTTGAGCCACCGGCGGTTCGGCCGGTTTGCTTTTCGCACAGTGGGAGGCGATAAAAAGGAAGAGAAAGGCGGACAGGAAAAAAACGAGCCTTTTAGGAGACACCGGAATGACAGTGATTCTTTTTTTCATGACTCCTCCGTCTTCATAACCGAGATTCTTTATTGTCGATTCTCTTTCGTTTTTATCACTCGCCGGTTTTCAAGTCAAATGAGAGCGGAAACGATTTCAGGCCAGGCCCAATCCGTATTCGTTCAACCGGCGCTGCTTTTTTCTGGCATTCTTGGAAAACTTCTCCAGCTGTGCCCAGAAAGCGCGGCCGTGGTTGCTGATGCGAGTATGAACAAGCTCATGAAGAATGACATAGTCTCTCAGCCCTCTGGGCAGGATGGCCAGTTTGATGTTCAGATAGATATTGTTGTTCGGGGAACAGCTTCCCCATCGGGTCTTCTGATTGCGGATGAAAGCCTTCCTGAATTTCAACCCGTGTTTGGCGGAGAGCTCCTCGAGCCGGCTGAGCAGCTTCCGGCGAGCTGCCGATTCATTGAGAACGACCAGTTTTTTCGAAAGATTCTGATGTCTCCGCCTGACTTCCCTGACTCTCGCCAGATTCCTCTTGATCCAGGGCCGGTAAGTGAGGACAACTTTCTCGGCATTTTCATATGATATGCCATAGGGAACGGCAACCCGAATTCCCCTGATGGACTTGATGGTGATGTTGATGTGCCTGGCGCGCCGGCTCCGTTCGAAAAGAACAGGCCCCACGCCATTGACGCGAATGACGACCGATTTTGCCATCAGGAATGATTTTTGTCCGATTTGACCAAAAAATCAAGTCAGAAAAAAAGTGAATTCATTCCGAATCCGTCCCTGGTCTTCCGCTCCAGAACAGGACTCCCCGCACCGAACAGGAGAGAGCCTTTTTATTTTTTGGGTCCGCTCAGGATTCTGGCCGGAAGGGTGATGATGGCCTTGAACAAGTCAAAAACGGCATTCACGGTGATGCCGATGAGGCGAAACGGCAGGAGAAGGAGCCAGACAACGGGATAAAGAATGAGAGCCAGAAGAGCAAGGGGCCAGCAAATCACCAGGAGAAGAAGCCAGACGAAAAATTTCACCATTTTCGACCTCCGTCTTCACATTTGTCATCTGA
>CAYZDV010000118.1:0-6009 GCA_964477275.1 uncultured Eubacteriales bacterium | reverse complement strand
TGTTGCTACCGGGAATAAGAATTCCCTTTTCGGCTGCGCTGGCCGAGTTCTTCTCTCGCGAAGTCTTCGCTCTTCTCCTTGGGAAAGAGCTCATCTCTGAGGCCCTGGTGGAGAAGATCGCAGGCTGGCGCCACTCGGGCTTTTCGGTCCACAGTTGACCTTTTTTGCCAGGAAGGAGAGGTCCGGATGATCTCTGGCGTTTTTTGAGCGTCTCTGCGGCTTTTGTGGCTTTTTGGCCCGCCATGAGCCATTCCCAGCTTCACTTGACATCTCTTCGAGCCGAGATTTATACTTCCCTACGATGGTTGGAGGGGTAAATCGACACAAAAAGGCTCACTTGGCCGCCACAGCCGAAAACCAAATTCTTCTTATCCAGACCAGAAAACCCTGCTCATTTGAAGGGGGACCAAATTCTGACAGTATCCCGGAAGACGGCGGTTTTTCCCCGGTCGAGGCCGAGCATTAGACACCAGTAATTGACTGCCCTCTTTCGGAGATTCCTGTTCTTCATCAGGACGGCGGTGAATTTTTCCATTCCATATTTTCTCTGGACTTCTGTAATATAATCAAAACCCCCGAAATTGACGGCCCGCTCGATCTCCGTCTCCGGGTCGACCCGGTTCAGGTCTCTGTCCCAGAAAAGTTCTCTCCTCACTGACAGAACCTTACGAAAAAGTCTTTGATGTTGCCCCAGTCTTTGTCTGAGATACTCCGTGCAGTCCCGCTATCTCCGACAAGCCAGATGGCGTCGAGCTCTCGTTCCGCGTCATCAAAATAGACCATCGCCGTCTTGAGGTGATAATCGTACTTTTCATCGACAAGGTACTTTTTATGAACCCGCAAGGCCAGGTCCATGAATGAATGGCCGGTGTGCCGTAACAAACTATACAGGTCAATGAAATCTTTGGCCGAGCCCCTTTGGACGAGGGCGATCGCTTTCATGGCCTCGATATCGTCGAAGGAAGCGAGTGTGCAAACCGCACCCGGTTTGAGTTCGTAAGGAGTCAAGGGAGACAGAAGCCCGTAGGGGAGATAGAACAGAGAAAATTTCAGCTTTTCAAGGGAAAGGTTGGCAATCAGCGTGTCCTTCTCAAGGAGCTCGACGTCCGCGTCTTTGATGAGCTCCCTGAGCCTGAAGAGCAGAGCTTCTCCGTAAAAAGGCTTCGGCGTGAAAAAATCGAGGTCCACCGAGAACCGGTGGCGGAGGTAGAAATAGACGGCAGTGCCGCCAGCCAGGTAGCAGCCCTGGGGAAGGGCCTGATTCTCGATGAGCTGGAGCAGAAGACGCTCCAGAAGGGCGACTCTCTTCTTTATATTCACAATTTTATTTTAGCATGAATTCAGCTCGACTTAAACATGCTCCTGCCCTGTATAAATTGCCTTTTATCCACAGGTTAGATTTAGGATGAATCTCTTTATATCCTCTTATATCCTCCCGTCCTCGGCGACAGCGACAATCTTGTCCATCAGGATTTGCCAGAAATCGTGGGTTTTATCCGAAAGACATTTCCTGAAGCGCGGCGGGTCACATGTTATGCCCGGGCCAAGACGATTCTGCGCAGGCCAATGGAATTCTTGACTTCGGTCCGCAAGGCAGGTCTGGACCGGGTCCATCTCGGACTGGAATCAGGAGACGCTGTTGTCCTCAAAAGGCTCTGCAAAGGAGTCACCCCGGGGGAAATGGCCGAAGCCGGGCAAAAGGCTAAAAGAGCCGGTTTTGAGATCTCGTTCTATGTGCTGAGCGGTGCGGGCGGCAAAGACCGCTGGAGGGAGCACGCTTCTGGCAGCGCTGCGGTTCTCAACAAGGCAGGTCCGGACTTTATCAGACTAAGGACATTAACCATCCAGCACGGAACACCGTTGCGAGAGAAACTGATGAAGGGGGATTTCGTTGTTACGCCGCCGCTGGAAAGGTTAAAAGAGGTAGAACTCTTCCTCGAAAGCCTCGCTCTTCATGACTGTTTTCTGGCCAGCGACCACATCACAAACTACCTCTGGGCAGACAACGCTGTTATTTACAGAGGCACAGCGGGCGAACTTCCCGCGGACAAAGAAGCAATGCTCAAAAAGGTCCGCCAGGCCATGGCCTTCATTGAATCGACAGAACTGGAAATAAAGGATTCCAACCAGCTTTATGATGAAGGATTCCTGACGGCCCTCTAAATTTGTTACTGTCAAACTAATACAAACGCATTTAGTAAATTGACATAACCATATAGTGTTGTCATTCCCGCGCAGGCGGGAATCCAGGGTTTCCTGTGTAAACAGGAATCCAGTTCCTTTTTATAGTTCCCTGCCTACGCAGGGAAAACGTCTGGATTCCTGCTCCCTGCCTACGCAGGGACAGGCTTCGCAGGAATGACAGTCCCAGGATTATTGTAAAGCCGTTATTGAGACGCAACACTAGGCCCTTTTCACAGAGAAGCCAGCAATACTGATTTTCTGCTCGACTTGACATCCCTTCACGTCACGATTTATCATCCACGATGATGGGACGAGGTGAAATCGGTGTATGAATGCTCACTCAGCCATCGCAGCCAAAAAGGAACTTTTTCTTATCCCTTATCTATAGCCTTCCATTGGATTCTAACCTCTCTTCTGGCTTTCAGCCTGATCTCCTGCGAGAGGGCTGCGGCTGAGAAAAAACTGAAGATCGCTGTTGCCACATTTTCCCACGAAACCTGCACCTTCTGTCCTGACCCCACGACCATCGAGGACTGGGAGTACTACGGACCACCCACGCGCGACATCGTCAAGACTGACCGCGGCTACATTGGAGGATTTCGGGCGGCCTGTGAAGGATACGGCGATGTTGAGCTTGTCGGGATTCTTTCCCCCCGCAACGCCCGGGGCGGCTCCTCAGGAAGCTGGGTCACCCGCGAAGCTTTCGAGAAATACGCCGGCCTTATTGTCGAGGACCTGAAGGAACAGGGTCCCTTCGACGGCGTTTTTCTTGCCCTTCATGGTGCCATGGCTGTCACCGGCATCCCCAAACCTGAAGCCGAGCTCGCGCGCCGCGTACGGAAAGCCGTGGGTGATATCCCCATTATGATTACCTTTGACCTGCATGCCAACGAGGATGAGGAAATCGCTGAAGCAGCGGATGCTGTTTTCATCATCAAGAGATATCCTCACTACGACACTTTTCTTACGGGTGAGACCGCGGCCCGGGTTATGATCCAGACTCTACGCGGCCGCTACAAACCTGTGATGGCCGTCAGAAAGCCTGGAGTCATCACGCCCAGCGTTTTTCAGGGCACTGGGACATCTCCAGCCATGGAGATCATGGAAAGAGCCCGCATCTGGGAATGCGAGCATCCGGGGACTCATGTCTCGGTCGCCTTTGGTTTCGCTTATGCCGATGTGCCTGACGTGGGCGCGACAGTCATTGCCGTCACCAATAACGACCAAGCTCTGGCCGAGATGATAGCCGATGACATGTCCGACTATATATGGCGAATGAGGCATGTCTTTGCCGGAAAAAAACTCCCCAGGAAAGAAGAAGGAGTTGACCTGGCCATTGCCGCGGCCAAAGAAGGAAAGACGCCAGTCATCGTTGCTGACCATAGCGACAGGACTGGCGGCTCGACCCACATCCTCGCCGAGCTCACTCGCCAGGGATCCAGTAATTTCTGCATCGCCACGCTCCGCGATGAAAAGGCTCTCGAAGAAATGAAGGCGCGGTATAAAACTGGAGATCCTGTTTCCATCAATATTGGCGGCTGGACGGATGAATTCGCCGGTAATCCCGTCAAAATCGAGGGAAAGATAGAATTCCTCGGACAATTCGGCCGCGAGACTGTGGCCGTCATTTTTTTTGGAGCCAATAACCGTGTCATCCTGACACCTCAGCTCATGCAGGTCACAAACACGCGGATATTCGAAGCGCTTGGCCTCGATGTCAAAGCGATGGATATCATTGTCCTCAAGTCCAGGGTCCATTTCCGGAGAGGCTTCGAAGATACGGGCCTGGCGGGTGCCATCATCGAGGTCGACGCGCCTGGCTGGGGGCCAGCTGACCTGACCACTCTCCCATACAAGAACATTCCCGAGAACACCTACCCTGTTTACAGAAAAAATTGACCGAGGTTTCCGGGCTTTCGGGAGGAATTCGAGACCTATTCGAAAACGCGTCCCTATAAGTCTTTCCTGCCGGCCGACGCCCAGACACCCCTCGACCTGAACGAGGAGCTGATGAAAAAATGGCGGCCGCTCCTGGAGCAGATCTTTAATAAAGATTAGCCTATATACTCTCCAAAGGAATTTCTGGAAGCCATCAAAGACCTGCAAGCCGTTTACCCCGATGACTGGAAATGAAAAAAATCCTGTTGGATACAAACGCTTATGTTCGCTTTCTGAGGGGGGATGAAAAAGTCATGGCCTATCTGGCCAAGGCCGAAAATGTCTATATGTCCGTGTTCGTCCTGGGGGAATTATATGCGGGCTTCAAAGCCGGCGGAAAAGAAAGAGAGAACAGGCGAATTCTTGAGAAGTTCCTGCTCAAATCAACGGTATCCGTGCTCGAGGCAACGATGGAAACAGCGGATGTTTTCGGATTCATCATGGCCTCACTCAAAAAATCAGGAACTCCGATTCCCGTCAATGATGTCTGGATCGCAGCGCATGCCCTGGAGACGGGCTCGCTCTTGGTGACCTATGACGACCACTTTGCTATGGTCCCAGGAGTGCGGCTCTGGGATGAAATCGGCGAATAGCCAGCCGGATCGAAAGTGAGAGACCCGACAGCCCGTCGATCTTAGCTATCTTTCATTTTCTGACCGGATCCTGCCAGGTCGCAGCGGAGAAAAGGGAAAAAGGTCTCGGTTTGAGACCTCAGGCTGAAATCTTCGCCTCGATGGCAAAGACGTGTGGATTCATGATGTGGCCTTTGACCGGGCACTGATCCACTGCTCTGATAACGGCGTTCCTGTATTTTTGGGGAAACTCCGGCGGAAGCTGAAGTTCGATGGAGATCCTGACGATCATCTTGGTCTCGGGGTTCTTTTCCGTCCTCATGATCACCGCCGTCCGATCCGTTGGTATTCCTCTTTCCCGGCAGAAGGCCGATCTGGTCTGTTTCTTGATGAATTGTTCCTGTCTGTGCCAGGAGTCTATCGTCTGGGCCTTCTTTGCCAGGGAGGAGAGGTCGGGGTGATTTGTTTTATTCTTTGACATCATTTTTTTGCTGTGCTATACAATTGCCACCTGGGATGGGAAGAAATACAGGAAAAATATAACAATCAGCCGGAGTACTGTTGGTATTTCATCAAAGTTTAAAAAGACAGAGGAGGAAAAGACAGAGGAGGGGAAAATGAAAGAATTCTTAAAAGCCATCCAGGATATTCCCCGGGAGAAGCTGCCGAAAGCTCTGTTGATGGCCTTTTATTTTTTTCTGGTCATCACGATGTTCTGGGTTCTCAAGCCGATGAAGAAGATCGTCTTTATCTCCTATTATGTCCAGGACGGTTTTAACCTTTTTGGCTGGCAGATGACAGGCTCTGAAGCGGAGCAGCTGGCCAAGATGCTGAACATGGTTATGGCTGCAATCGGGGTTATTGTCTTCACCTGGCTTTCCCGAAGGATAACGCGGCAAAAACTTGTCTTCAGCTGGTCGCTTTTTTTTATAGCCTGTTTCATCCTCTTCAGCGGAGTAATCAACAAGCCCAACGACCCTATTACTTGGACGTTTTACCTTTTCGGTGATTTCTTTAACACCATCATGGTTGTTCTTTTCTGGGCATTCCTCAACGATATCGTCAGTTCTGATGAAGCAAAGCGGCTTTATGGCATCTGCGGGCTGGGCGGTGTTCTCGGCGGCTGGTTCGGCTCAGGTATAGTGGCAGGTTTGGTTAAAAAGATCGGTAATCCGCCTCTTCTTCTGGCTTGCGTAGGTGGAGCTTGCCTTATCATGCTGATTGCTTACATAGTTTCCCGGATAGTCAAGAAAGAAGAATCGCAATCAGGGGCTGTTGAGGTGCCCAAAAAGCCTTCTGCTGAGCCAAAGAAAAG
>CAYZDV010000117.1:0-6079 GCA_964477275.1 uncultured Eubacteriales bacterium | reverse complement strand
TCAGGCTTGAAGATTGCGGCCGGCGGCGGCCCCCATCTCTTCCCTTAGTTGCGCCTCTTCTGGGTTATTCTCGCACCCGAGCGCGCCTTTTCCCACTCCTGCCTGGCGCGGATTTCGTCCTCCTGGGCTTTTTCGATCTGGGCGGCGGTTTGTCGGATTTGCTGCTGGATTCCTTCCCGGTCGGTCATGTCGTCCATGCTGTAAAATTCCTGCCAGAGGCCGTTGAACTTTATGGTCAGGAGGTTCACATACTCCTGGGCCTGGAGCCATTTTGCCTGAAGGTCTTCGGGTGTTGGCCCGCCCGGCTCTCTGCTGTCTATTTTTTCATCCGCGGCCGGGGGGAATAGGCCCGTGGAGGTCTTGGGAGGCTTTTGTTCCGGGCTTGCCGCCTCCATCACTATCTGAGAGCTCGGTGTGGAAATGGCGGGTCTTTTGCTGATTTTGCTCAGGTCGGCGTTGGTGACGACAACTTCTTCCTTTGTTTCTTTGAGTTTTTCTCTCCGTTCTTTTTCCTTTTTGGCCAGTTCGGCCACGCTCTGGGAGAAGAGGAGCGAGGTGAGGAATAAGGGAAGACACGTTGCCACGATCAGCTTTTTAATGTTCATTTTCCTTTTATTTTTTAACAATTATATCTTATCGCGCTTTTGATGTCAATCGGACAAAAGGCATTTCTCCGCTCCGGGATGAGGGGTCGGTTCTTGAAAAAACGATAAAAGAAGGAGGAGATAAAGGGGGTGGTCAAGGCTCAAAAACCGACCCCTTCGCTTTAAGCATTTTATTCGTGCCTTTCATTCATCAAGATAAGAGAAATCGGTCCTTTCGTAAATCGCCTTTCGGGATGATTTTCAGAATGATTTTTTTTCTCCGGTTTCTCACCCGGAAAGATGAGGTGTTCTCATCAAAGGAGAGGCCCGGCCTTTAGTCGGTCCTCTGGCTGGCTGTCCTGACCATGATCCTCCGGCCGTCAGAGGAGGCTTCCACGGCGCCGTGGATGTCGGTGCGGTAAACCTCCGCACCCATCTCTTTGTATCTCTCCAGCACTTCCTGGTCAGGAAAACCGTATGGGTTGCCCCTTCCCAGAGAGATGACCACGATCTGAGGGGCCACACGCCTCAGGAAGGCAGCCGAGCTCGAAGAGCGGCTTCCATGATGAGGAGACTTGAGCAACTGACTCTCGATTTGCGGAACATGCTCCAGGATTTCGCATTCCGCCTCTTTCTCGATATCGCCCGGAAGAAGGAATGAGGTCTGGCCGTAAGCAAGGCGGAGGACGAGAGAATCGTCGTTTTCGATAGTGGAAACAAAGGGCCCACTTTGTCGAGGATGGAGGGCATCGATTCTCACCTTTCGCTCATGGAGAGAGTCCCCCCGAAACATTCTCCGCTGGGAGAGGGATGAGGGAAGGCCGGCCTTGAATTCCCTGTAGGAAGTGGAGGTCGTGGGACTGAGGGCCTCCCAGAATTCGCCGATTCTGAAATTGCGCGAAATGGCCTTGAGGCCGTCGAGATGATCGGGGTGGGCGTGGCTGAGCACGAGGTAATCGATTTTTTTAATCCCCTTTCTCCAGAGGAAGGGAGAAACAACGGTTTCTCCGACGTCCAATGTGCTGCCGGGCAGCCCGCCGCCGTCGATGAGCATCTTCTTTTTTCCGGGAAACTCGACGAGGATGGATTCGCCCTGGCCGACGTCGATGAAGGTGAGCTTGAGGTCCCTGGATGAAGAGGGAAAGGGGTAGGTGACTAAAATGACCAGGAAGACAGAAAAGCCGAGCGAGAGCACCAGCTTCTGTTTTTTTATCCGGGAAGGAAGGAGCATAAGAAAGAGAAAAAGGAAATAGCCGATGATGGTCACCAGATGAGGGGTCGGGATGCGGTAGGAGACGAAAGAGAGCCAGTCCAGAAGCCGGGAAGAGCTGATGAGCAGGTCGATGAGGAAGCTCAGTCCCAGGGCGAACCACCGAGCCAGGAAGGAGCTGACAAAGGAGAGGGGCAGGAAAATGTAGCCTGAAGCCATGATCAAGGCGACGAGGGGAAGGGCGGCATAGTTCAGGACAAGGGCGGAGAAGGTGACCCTGTTGAAGGTGCTGGCCAGGAAAGGCAGCACCCCGAGCTGGGCAGTCAGGGAAAGGGCCAGGATTTCGCTGAGCCTCAGCGGCATCCGGGGAAGGTATTTGATCACTCTGGGAAAGAAGAGAATGATGGAGAGGGTGGCGGCAAATGTCAGTTGAAAGCCAACGTTGAAGAGTTGAAAAGGGTTGAGAAGGAGCAAAAGAAAAGCGGAGATGGAGATGGTGTTGAGGAGATGGACGTCTGCCCAGAGGAGTTTTCCCAGGAGGAAGGCCAGGGTCATGATTGTTGCCCTCAGGACAGATGGCCGGCCTTCCACCAGGAGCGCATAAAAAAGGAGAAAGGCCATCAGCAGAAGATAGGAGGGCCGGGTGGGAATGCGGACAAGCCGGAAAAGAGAAAAAAGAAAAAAAGAGATGATGGCGATATGGGCTCCGGATATGGCGAAGAGGTGGTAGACGCCGGCCTTCTGGAGAGAGAGGGTGTCAGAGGGCTCCATTCGGCCCCTTTCTCCCAGGAGAAGAGCTTCGAGGACTGCTCCCTGAGGAGAGATGGAGCGCCCCGCAGAGGAGGGAAAATGGGCTTCGATTTTCTCCTGCAGATTCTGGTGGAGAATCGAGATCAGGCGAAGCGGAGAATATTTTTTCCCGGGCTGCCGTCGTTCCACGAGGAGCCGGCTCTTGGTGAACGCCCTCCGGTGGATGTTCTGACTTTTGAGAGCGGATTGCAGAGAAAACGACTGGAAATTCTGGAATCCCTTATCGGAGAGAAGCCTGGCCGAGACCTTCACTCGATCCCCGATCGAGAGGCGAAGCGGGCCGGCCGGCTCCGCGGATCTGGGAATCGTGACCCTGAGATTTCCTTTCGCCTTCACTTCTCTGTTCCCGTATGACACTTTTTTCACTTTGACAAAAAGAAAATCGCTGTCCATGGCTCGGGACGGGGACCTGGACACTGTCCCGGTGAAGTCGGCGTAGTCTGAAAACTCGAGCTGGCGGAGAGAATTCTCCTTAAAAGTCATCTCAGATAAGGTGTGGAGGCCTGCGCCGAGAAAAAAAATGGTGAGAAGAATGAGAAGGAAAGCGGCGGTCTCCCTCCGGATAAAATACAGCAGCCAGCTGCCGGCCAGAGAAGCCAGCACAGCCAGGACCATGCTCAGAAGGGAAATTGAGAGAAGAGAGGATGCGAGTATTCCCGAGGCCAGCGACAGCGCCAGAAAAAGAAAAGGGAAAGGCATTCCGGAGAGAACTAAAAGAAGTTTTCCTCGAGGTGGCTCTGGTGCTCCAGGCAATCCAGGAGGAGATGACACATGATTTTGATGCCCAGCGAAATGCTCCTTTCATCGGGGTTGAAGTCGGGACTGTGGAGAGGGGCCATGGCCTCCAGCTCCGGGTCTTTCACTCCCAGGAAATAAAAGAAGCCGGGGATTTTCTGACAGTAATGAGAGAAATCCTCGGCGACCATCTGGGGTCTGAGCTCCATGAGGTTTTCTCTTCCCACCACATCCACCAGAGTGGGAAGCATGATCTTGGCCAGTTCCGGGTGGTTGTAGACAGCCGGCGATCCGTGCCGGTAACGGAAGCTGTAGTCTGCGCCGAAGGACTGGGTGATTCCACGGACGATGCTTTCCATGATTTGCGGGATTTTCTGGCGGTTGGCCTCGCTCAGGGTTCGCACAGTTCCTTCCAGGAGGACTCTCTCGGCGATGATGTTGGCCTTTGTTCCGCCCTCTATCTTGCCGATGGTCAGCACAGCGGGGTCGGTCGGGTCCAGGGTGCGGCTGATGATGGCCTGGAGGCTGACGATGGTGCTGGCGGCCAGTGCGATGGGGTCCACGCCTTCGTGAGGACGGGCGGCATGAGAGCTTTTTCCGATGATCGTGATTTCAAACCAGTCCGCACTGGCCATGATGGGTCCTGGAGAAAAAAGGACTTTTCCGAGGTCTTCAGGCCAGACGTGGAGGCCAAAGATGGCCCCGACCTGAGGGTCTTCCAGGGCTCCTTCTTCGATCATCAGGCTTGCCCCGCCTTCTTCTCCGGGAGGGGGACCTTCTTCAGCCGGCTGAAAGATGAATTTGACGTTTCCCTTGATTTTTTCTTTCAAAGCGCTGAGGACCATGGCCGTTCCCAGAGCGATGGAGGTGTGGATGTCGTGGCCGCAGGCGTGCATCACTCCCGGGTTCAGGGATTTGAAAGGGACATCGACGAGTTCCTGGATGGGCAGAGCATCCATGTCCGCCCTGATGGCGACCGTGGAGCCCCGCTCGCCGCCCCGGAGAAGGGCCACCACTCCGGTTTTGGCCATCCCTGTCCTGACCTCCAGTCCCAGGGACATCAGCTTAGAAGAGACGAGTTTCGCCGTCTGGTATTCCCGGTTGCTCAGCTCGGGGTTCATGTGGAGGAACCGCCGGGTTCTGATGACCTCGGGAAGGACTTTCTTGATGTCCTTTTCGATGAGGAGGGCTGTAGCCTTATCCACAGCAGCGCTCTCCAGAACAAAGACGAGGAGGAATAAAGACAGGAGAGAAAGGACGGAAAATTCGTGCTTTTTTGGCACGGGTCTTATCTTAGAATTGATCAAGGAGAAAGTCAAGAAAGCAAAACTCAGGCCAAAGTGGTTTCTTTGAAGACGCCGAACGATTCCTTGAGGACTTCTGAAATCTCTCCGAGGGTGGCCATGGCCTTGACCGCTTCGATGAGGGGGGGGAGAAGGTTTTTTCCGGAGCGAGCGGCCTCCCTCAGCGCGTCCAGTCGGGCCATCACCTGACCTTCAGGTCGTCTGGCCTTGAGCAGACGGAGTTTCTTGACCTGATTTTCTTCAATCCTTTTCGGCGGAGAGTAGAGATGGAAACGGATTTTCTCTTTTTCCTTCTGGTATGCGTTGAGTCCAACCACGACCTGTTTTTTGGTCTCCACCTGCTTCTGGTAGCGATACGCGCTTTCCTGGATTTCCTTTTGGATAAAGCCGTTATCGATAGCCTCCAGCATGCCGCCCAGCTCTTCGATTTTCTGCAGATAGCCCATCACCTTTTCCTCAACCTGGTTGGTCAGATATTCGACGAAATAGGACCCTCCCAGGGGGTCAACGGTGTCGGCCACTCCCGTTTCGTGGGCGAGGATCTGCTGGGTGCGGAGGGCGATCTCGGCGGATTCCTCGCTGGGCAGGGCCAGAGCTTCGTCCCTGGAGTTTGTATGAAGCGACTGGGTGCCGCCCAGGACAGCCGCCAGAGACTGATAGGCCACCCGGACGACGTTGTTTTCCGGCTGCTGGGCGAGAAGCGTCACGCCGCTCGTCTGAGTGTGGAACCGGAATTTCCAGGAGTCGGGGTTCCTGGCCTTGAACCGCTCCCTCATGATTCTGGCCCAGATTCTCCTTGCGGCACGGAATTTGGCCACCTCTTCGAAGAAGTCGTTGTGCGCGGCAAGGAAGAACGAGAGGCGAGGAGCGAAACTGTCCACTTCGAGTCCGGCCTTAAGAGCCGCCTCGATGTAGGCGATGGCGTTGGCAAGGGTGAAAGCCAGCTCCTGGACGGCCGTGGCCCCGGCTTCCCGAATATGGTATCCGCTGATGCTCATCGTGTTCCAGCGGGGAACCTTGTTCTGGCAGAAGGCGATGATGTCGGTAATAAGCCGGAGTGAAGCTTTGGGCGGATAGATGTAGGTGCCGCGAGCGACGTACTCCTTGAGGATGTCGTTCTGGATGGTCCCTTCGAGCCGTGTCCAGGCGACCTTTTTCTTTTCCGCAAGGGCCAGGTACATGGCCAGGATGATGGCGGCTGTGGAGTTGATGGTCATGGAGACGCTGACCTTCTCCAGGGGGATGCTCTTGAAGAGAGTTTCCATGTCCTGGAGAGAGTCGATGGCCACTCCCACTTTGCCCACCTCGCCTCGGGCCAGGGGATGGTCGGAATCGAGGCCCAGCTGGGTGGGAAGATCAAAGGCCACGCTCAACCCTGTCTGTCCCTGGGAAAGGAGGAAGCGGTATCTCTTGTTGGATTCCTCGCCTGTGCCGAA
>CAYZDV010000116.1:0-6291 GCA_964477275.1 uncultured Eubacteriales bacterium | reverse complement strand
TCCAGATTTTTGATTTCCTCGGCTCTTTTTTTGAGGATGGGACTTCCGTATTTCATGATTTCGAGTATGTGCATTTTCCTGAGTCTTTTGACATTCTATTCTAAAGGAAATTCTTGGTTTCTTCAACAGCAGGAAGAGGTTATGTCAGCATTTCCAAATCCGTGCTGGTAAAATGATCGAAAAACAAACGCTTCCAGAGGTTATTTTCTCTCGCGGTTCAGTCCCCGGTAGAAAATGAAACGGTTTTTTTCCAGGCTCTGGAGGAAAAGGGCCATGCGGTCATAGATGGGTTTGACGTCATCACCGAATTGGTGTTTCAGTTTCTGTCCTAATTCCCTGACGGTTGTCTTTCCATCGCACTTTTCCCAGAGAAAGCTTCCCACAGAGTCCAGCTTGATCCTGTAGTAAGGATTTTTCAAGCGGGGAAGGACGTGTTTCTGGAGAAGGGGATGCTGGAACTTCGGCTTGAGCAGAACGATGAGCCCGCTTTGTTCCTTTTTCCAGTCGATGTTCTGGACAGGGACGAGCTCCAGCAGATTGAGCGGCGTTTGTGCAGGTTTCCTCTTTTTCACCGAGGAGAATTTTCCGCTGTTATTTTATCAGAGTCCGGGCGTTTTTTCTTCCGAGCCTTCGTGCTCTCCTGAGGCGATCATCTTTTTATACGGGAAGTAGATGAGGATGAAACCGAGGATGAAGAAGATCACCAGGGCCAGCCAGGGGCTGCTCCAGACCTGGGGAAGCTGCAACTTGGTGCCCTTGATGGCGGCCGTGATGATCCCCATCAGGGCCTGTCCGGCAATCAACCCCGAAGCGAGAAGCAGGCCGACATTTTCGATGGTTTCTTTTCCTTTGGCCGTGGGTTTTTTTCGGCTTACCTGCCTGTTCAGGACATACTTGATCACTCCGCCAAAAAAGATGCAGGCCGTGGCCCGAAAGGGAAGGTACATTCCGACAGCAATGAGCATGGGAGAGGGAGAACCGATGAGGATGAGGACGATGGCCAGAAGCATCCCGGCGATGACCAGAGGCCAGGCCATCTCACCGCCGACAATGCCCTTGGCCATGGTGGCCATCAGCCCTGCCTGCGGGGCGGGAAGCTGTTCGCTGCCGATGCCGATATTGGTATGGAGAAGCTGGAGGGAGAAAGTCAGGGTCATTGCTGCAGCGATGACGCCCACCAATCCTCCGATCTGCATCCTCCAGGGCGTCCCACCGAGAATGTGTCCAACTTTCCAGTCCTGGATCATGTCGCCGGCCACGCCAGCCACACAGCAGACGACCGCGGCAACGCCCAGGACAGCGGCTATCCCCTCGTTTCCTCTCTGTCCCATAATCACCATCAGCAATGCCGCGATCAGCAGGGTGGTCAGGGTGAGGCCGGAGATGGGGTTGGAGGAGGAACCGATGATGCCCACCAGATAGCCGGCGACTGCCGCAAAGAGGAGGCCCATGACAATCATAACCACCGCGGCGACAAGAGCCGAGCCGATGTTTTGAGTGAAGACGTTGTAGAGAATAACCATGGGAATAATGAGAGCGATGATGGCGACCACGATCGATGTGAACGGAAGGTCTTTGTCTGTTCTGACCGTTTCTGTCGCCTCGCCCAGCCTCGCTTTTTTGACGTCGGAGATGGAACGGCCAATGCCGGTAATCAGGCTTTTTCGCATCCGGAAAAGGGTGTAGAAGGCACCCACGAGCATGGCTCCCACAGCGATGGGTTTGATCTGGGCGTTGTAGGCGGAGACGGCCATGGCTCTCCAGTTTCCGCCAAATTCCACTACGATTTGGCCCAGCTCGCCGCTGATGAAAAGCAGGATGGGCATCAGGAACAACCAGCCCAGCACTCCTCCAGAGAAGGTCAGGGCGGCCAGCTTTGGGCCGATGATATATCCGACTCCGGTCATGGCTGCATTGGCTGCGGGCGACTCGATGAACATTCGTCCTTTGATGGAAGCTGTTTTGGCGACTTCGATGTTGTCGTCGTCAAGGTATGTGATCCGCGATAAGCCCGGAATCTTGAATACCGTCCTCACATAGGGAACAATGACTCGGATACCGTTTTCACTGGTGAAGAACTCTATCAATCCTCCAAGGCCCATGGCCCAGAACATGTAGGCGGCTTTCGAGCCTGCTTGCTGGCCGGTTTTGACCATTTCCGCGCAGGCCATGCTTTCGGGGAATGGCAGCTCGGCGTCCTCCACCAGGGTGCGCCTGACCAGGATAATGAGGAAAACACCCAATATTCCTCCGACAAGCATGAGCAGGGAGGACTTGACGAGGTCGAATTTCGTCCAGACACCGGTAAAAAGGAAAGCCGGAATGGTGAAAATGGCTCCTGCAGCCAGAGCTTCTCCGACGGCTCCAGTCGTTCTGGCCAGGTTTTCTTCAAGAATCGTCGCTTTCATCGGCCGGAGAACAGCCATGGCAATGACAGCGGCCGGGAAGGTCGCCGCCACTGTCATCCCCACCATAAGGCCGAGATAGGCATTCGCTGCTCCCAGGACAATGGCCATGACGATGCCCAGGAGAATGGCCCTGAAGGAAATCTCTTTCATGGATTGTTCAGGGGCAACATACGGCTTGTAAATATGGTCGCTCATGAGGACCTCCTCACGTTGTTATGATGCTTTTTGAATATATATTTTTTAAGAAGGAAAAAGTCAAGAAGAATAAAAACCATGAAAAACAACCTTTTTGATTGCTTGAAATCAGAATTTGTGCTAAATAGAAGCTGTATGTCATGAGGGATGGAGATGAGCTTGATGAGTTCATTCAAAGACAGGTTGTTTTGTGACCTCGCCATTGACCTTGGAACAGCGAACACGTTGGTCTACCTGAAAGGGAAGGGAGTCATCGTTCAAGAGCCTTCGATCGTCGTCGTCAACAGGCAAACAGGAAAAGTGGAAGCGGTGGGATCCAGAGCGAAGAAAATGCTGGGGAAGACCCCGCAGGATGTCCTGACTGTCAAACCGATGAGAGACGGGGTGATCGCCGATTTTGAGATGGCCGAGAAGATGCTGGATTACTTTATCAAGCAATCCACGAATAACAGGATTTTCCTGGTCAGGCCGAGGATCGTCATCGGCATCCCGACCGGAATCACCCAGGTCGAGCGCCGTGCCGTCAAGGACGTCGCCATGAGAGCAAAAGCCTCTGAGGTCTATCTTGTTCAGCAGCCTGTGGTCGCCGCCATCGGGGCAGGCCTTCCCATATCCGAGCCGACAGGAAACATGATCGTCGACATCGGCGGAGGAACGACCGATATTGCCGTCATTTCCATGAACGGAATCGTCTTCAATCATTCCATACGGATTGCCGGGAATGAGATGGATGAGGCGATCATCCAGTACATGAAGCGTAAATACAACCTGCTGATTGGAGAGCGAAGCGCTGAAGAGTTGAAAATCCAGATCGGTTCCGCCTTTCCTCTGGATGAACCCATGTCCATGGAAATCAAGGGGAGAGATCTCGGAGAGGGCATCCCCAAGACCATTATCATCGATGACCAGGAAATCCGGGAAGCAATGGAAGACGTGCTCACAACCATTATTGATGCCATCCGGGTTGCTCTGGAAAAAACCCCTCCCGAGCTTTCGGCCGATATCATTGACCGGGGCATCATCGTGACAGGAGGGGGAGCCCTGTTGAGAAATATGGACAGGCGCATCCGTGAGGAAACCAAATTGCCCGTTTTCATCACCGAGGACCCTCTGGCCACGGTCGTTGTCGGAGCGGGGAAGTTGCTGGATGACCTTGAGCTTTTAAAAAAGATCTCTCTAATTTAGGCCATATAAATTTCCATGCCCCTTTTTCTAAAAGAGAGAAAAAATCTGACCGTCCTCATCGCACTTATTTCGTTTCATCTTCTCCTAATTTCCATGCAGGTTCCCCAGGGCCAGGAGACAAATTTTTTAGAAACGGCTGTTTTTTCTGTTTTTTCGCCGCTCCAGCATGGAATCATCGGTTTTTTCAGGTCCATCGGAAAGGTCTGGAGGAATTATTGTTATCTCCGGAACGTGCAGAATCAGAACAGCAGGATGAGGGAGGAGATATTCTATCTCCGCCAGGAGAACAACATTCTTCGCAATGTCCTGAGAGGATTCCGCAGCGAAAAAGAGATCCAGGACACCCTGCTCAAAGTTCATGAGAATATCCTTCCCGCCCAGGTCATCGGTCTGGACACCAGCAATTTTTACAAATCCGTTGTCATTAACCGCGGTTCTCTGGACGGACTCAGGAAAGACATGGTTGTCCTCGACAGAGACGGTCATCTCATCGGCCGGGTCATTGAACTGATATCGTTGAAAGAAGCCAGAGTGCAGTTGATCACCGATGAGGAGAGTGGAATCGGAGTCTTTTCCGCGCGGAAGAGAATTCCCGGAATTCTGGCCGGCGATGGGGAAGGACAGTGTTTTCTCAAGTATGTCCTTGCCACGACCAAAATCGAAGATATCCCCGAAGGGGAAGAGATCATCAGCTCTGGATATGACCGGATTTATCCCTCAGGGCTCAAGCTGGGAAAGATTGTCTCGGTCAAACAGGAAGAAACGTCTCTCCACTGGAGGATCGTCGTTGAGCCCTACTTGGATTTTCGCTATCTGGACCAGGTGGCAGTGATCATGAAAGACCCCAAGGAGTTTTTCAAGGATTAGGATGGATGAGGAATGCGATCAGGATCTTTGCCGGAATGTTTGCGGCGTTTTTATTTTACACGGCGTTCAGCAGAGTTTTTCCCCCGGTGCTGCTCCTTTTTAACGTTTTCAGCCTTGTTTTCCTCTACTTTGCTGTCGAAAAGGGAGAGGTGTATGGCTCATGTCTGGGAGCGGTTTGCGGGCTTATCCAGGATTTTTTTTCTGCCGGAGTCTTCGGGGTGGCGGGCCTGGCCAAGACCATCACCGGGTATCTTGCTGGCTACCTATCCAAAAAAATCGATGTCCAGCCATTCCTCCGCAACTTCTTGTTTATCCTGGTGATGATCAGCTTTGAGCTGCTGGTATGGCTCCTTCTGTATTCTTTCATCATCGGGAAGAAGATCTCTCCAGGCGGGAGGTTGATCATTCTTCAGCCGCTGGCCACGGCCCTCATGGGAAGCGTCCTGTTTTTCATGTTCAAGAAATTGAGGAGAAAGGATCAAATATAGTCCGATGAAGCAAGAGAAGTTCTACGAAGATTTACTTCCTGTTCAGAGGAGAGCGAAGAGAATATTCATCCTCACCGGAGTTCTTTTCCTCTTCCTGGCTCTCAATTTCTGGAAAGTTCAGGTTCTCGACCACAGAAAGTACTGGGAAAAGTCCGAAGCCAACAGAATGAGAGAGATTGCCATACCCCATCAAAGAGGGCTGATCACCGATAGAAATGGCATTATCCTGGCCAACAACAAGGCGTCTTTCAGAGCCTCGCTGATCAGGGAGAATTGCGAAGATTACGAGAAATCCTGCCGGAAGATTGCGCGCCTGTTGAAGATCGAGGAGCACGTCTTGAAACAGAGGATCAAAAAGTATGAATCCCTGCCTCTTTTCAAGCCGATTGTGGTCAAGGAAAACTTGAGTTTTGAAGAAGTTGCCATGATCGAAGCCAGAAAACTGGAATTGCCGGAACTTGTTCTGCAGGCAGAGCCCAAGAGGTTTTATCCTTTCCAGGATTTTGCCGCTCATGTCATCGGCTATCTCCAGGAGCTTTCCCAGGAAGAGATGAAATTGAATGTCTATCCCGCCAGGCGCTTTGGCGATATCGTGGGCAAGACGGGAATTGAAAGACAGTACGAGGCGGAAATGGTCGGGAAGGAAGGCCGGCTGGTGGAAGTTGTCGATAGCCTCGGAAGAAGCATCGAGCAAGTGGGGCGGTTAGAGCCGGAGAAAGGGACAAATCTTGAGATCACCCTCGACTTCGACCTTCAAAAAGAAGCCGAAACCCTCCTTGAAGGAAGGGAGGGAGCGATCATTATCATGGAAGCCTCCACGGGCGAGATTCTGGCCCTGGCCAGTTACCCAGATTTCGATCCCAATAAGTTCATCAACCGCTTCACCCCTGAAGAGTGGCTGGATTTGATCAACAGCCCTGAATTCCCCCTGGAAAACCGCGCCATCCGGGGTCTGTATTCTCCCGGCTCTGTCTTCAAGCTCACCATGGCCCTGGGTGGTCTCGATTCCGGCACGATTACCGAGGAGACGACAGTGACCTGCAGAGGCTTGACATGGATTTACAATGAGCCCTTTTCCTGCTGGCTGGAGCATGGCCATGGACAGGTGAGCCTTTACAGGGCCATCCGTCAATCGTGCAACATTTTCT
>CAYZDV010000115.1:0-6353 GCA_964477275.1 uncultured Eubacteriales bacterium | reverse complement strand
TTTTTCTCGGTTTTTCGCTCTTTTTGTGTTATGAATGGGAAGAAGACCGAAAACGATTTATTTGACTGCGGACTGAACGAATGGTCAGAGACATAGGCATCCTCTGGGAATGGGAATACGACGAGAGGTTCGTTGCTCTTGTGGATTCGGTCTGTCAGAGGGAGGGGAGGACCTCCTACCTTGTTGCTCCGCACAATCTGGAAGAGAGCCTGGCCAGGATGAAGGCCGGAGAGCTGTTCTTCAGAGTCGTCCTGGACAGGGCCACCGACGGCGACCCCGCTTTCCTGCCCGTCCTCCGGTTTCATCAGGAAAGGAACTGCCGCATCATCAACGATCCGGAAAAAGCCGCCAGAACTCATAACAGAGCCGTGATGCACCTCGAGTTGATGAACAGCGGTCTTTTGGTTCCCCACACTCTGATGTTCTCTCCCGGGGACAGCATCGATGAGCATGCCCTGGAGACCATCGGACGGCCCTTTGTGTTGAAAACCGTGGAGGGCCAGGGAGGAGGAGAAGGCGTCGTGGTCGGTGCGCGGTTTGTTCGGGACATCGAACGGTTGAGGGAACAGTATCCGGAGAAGATGATTCTCGCCCAGCAGCACATCTCGCCCCGCGAATTCCGCGGCCGGAGATGCTGGTTCAGAGTGTTTTTCACCTGCGGGAAAGTGATTCCCTGCTTCTGGGATGACAGGACTCACGTCTACCACAGGCTCACTCCCGAGGAGGAAGAGCTCTTCAAGGAACTCTTTAGTATCACCAGAGTCATCCATCAGATCGCCGCACTCGAGTTTTTCTCCACGGAAGTCGTCCAGACAGTTGATGGGAAGTTTGTCGTTGTCGATTATATCAACGACCAGTGCGACATGCGGTTCCAGTCCGACACTCCTGACGGAGTGCCCGATTCTGTCATCGAAGAGATTGCCCGGGCCATTGTTCTGACGCTTTAAGGCTCAGGCTGTGTTCTCTTCCTCCACCACTTCATAGAGCTTGTCCAGAAAGTCGGGGATGGCGGAGGTGACCCGGTTCCAGTTGGGAATGAGCGGCGAATAGAGCGGGTTTTCCCGAAACTCGTTGCCGGCAATCTGGATGGCCTGGGTGAAGGCTTCCACCATCACCGTCTCTTGATGACGGTCGAAGACGAGTCCGTTGATGGCGGCATCGTCGTGGTGGCGTTTGATGGTGTCCTGGGCGGTGCGCAGATAATTGACCACCAGGGTATTCAGCAGACTCTCGCTGAGCACGGCCCCTTCGATGGCCAGATTCCTGAAGATGGCCTTGGCGATATCGATGGACATCTTCATCAGCCCGGTTTTCGGGTTCTCGGCGGAAAGCGGCTGATGCTTGTGTTCGTATGTTTCGCAGATCTCCACCTGGCAGATTCTTCTGATGGCGCAGTTGCGGAACACTTCGGCCAGGGTTTCCACCTCGATTCCCCAGTCACCGGGGATGCGGTTGATGCGGGCCAGGTCGGCCAGCATGGAGAATTCGCCGGCCAGCGGGTAGCGGAAGCTGTCCCAGTAAACCAGGATTGGCAGAGGGCCGAGGAGCTTTTGCAGGCTGCGGATGATGGGAGTAACGAAGAGACGGGTCACGCGGCCGTGCATGCGGTCCGTCACCCGGGCATAATAGCCTTTGCAGAAGGCATAATCGATATTCGGAGAGGCGACCGGGTAGCAGAGCCGTCCCAGGAGTTCCCTCGAATAGTTGACGATGTCGCAGTCGTGCAGGGCGATGACCTTGCTCTCCTCTCGAGAGAGAATGTATCCGTAGGCTGTCCAGCAGGACCGGCCTTTTCCATCCTCGCCCACGGACAGGCCGTTTTCTTCGAGCAGTTTATACAGCGCTCCCACCTTCGGTCCCGTGTTCCAGATCACGCGCGTCCTCTGGGGAAAACAGGAAAAAAAATCCCTCGCTTTTTTGAACTGTTCCTCGTTCGTTCTGCCCATGGTGACCACGATCTCGTGGAGATAGGGAACCTTCTGGATTTCCTCCACGATCGTCCGGATGGCCGGAGCTTCCAGTTCGGCATAGGTTGAGGGAAGGACCAGGGCGATGGGCCGGTGGCGGTTGAATTCTGTCAGCTCTCTCTCCATGCGTTTCAGGTCGACGCTTCCGAAGCGGTGGAAGGTGGCCACCACGCCGCTTTGATAAAAGTCTGCCATTTCTCCCTCCTTATTCGGTTTTTCCGTTTATCGTTATTCTTGGATAAGGTTGAGCAGGGCACGAGACCAGCCCTCGGGACCTCTGCCAGGAGCCCGCATCAGGTTTTCATGTGCCATGGCCGGGTCATAGCTTCCATCGGGCTTCTGGACCAGAACTGGATAATCGACAGCCAGGAGCATGGGCAGGTCATTGAGGCTGTCCCCGAGTCCGATGGTTTTGATCCGCTTCGATTTTTTCCTGTAGATGTTCCTGAGCAGAAGGACGGCCTTCCCTTTGTCGTTGTTACCGGTCAGATGAAAAAACCGGCCGCCCCGGGTGACCTGGAGCGCGGCGCGGCGGGCCAGCTCCCGGACAGCTTCTTCGGCCTTTTCATCCTCCAGGAGGAACGGCTCGTCATACTCCCTTTTTTTGGCCAGCCGGGCCTCCTCAAGAGATAACCCGCAGAGAGCGGCCACGTTGCGGGGAGAGAGGTCCCCGAATCCCTTGATTTTTCCCGGGAACTTCTGGCGCATCCGCTGGAGTTCATCCCTCAGTTTCCGGTAATGAGTTCCGAGTTCAATCACCCGATAGCCCTCCTCCTCCCTGTCGAACGAAAAGCTGAAGGGGAAGTAATCTCCGGGAATAAAGACCGCGCCGCCGTTTTCCGGGATGAAAGGATGGGAGTTTTGAAGCTGGACGCGGATTTTTTCGATTTCAGCCCGGGTCTTGCTGGTGCAGATGATGAGGGGGATATCGTTTTCCCGCAGAAGCCGGAGGGCTGGAAGGGCCGGCTGAAAAGAATAGGTTTCATGGTCCAGAAGAGTTCCGTCCAGGTCGGTAAAGACTAAAATTTGGTCAGCTCCGGGCAAATTGAGGTTCACCGCATGTCCTTTTAAAGAGTTTGATAAGTTTTGAAAATGTTTTTTCCATAATATTTGATATTTTCCGAATTGTCAAAGATGGGGTGAAACTTTTTCCGGTCGCTCGCCGGTCCTGTTAGCGCGAGTTCGAGCGAACTGTCCCGGGCCATTTACGCCTTCCGTCCTCCCTGGGTTGAAGAGGATGGGTCCTGTCATGGGGTGTCCCCCGTCCGTCCTGGCTACTCGACCATCACCAGGCGGAGGTCCATGACGTTGGTGTAAGTTGGCCCGGTGATGATGAGGTCGCCGAGGAACTGAAAAAAGGGATAGGAGTCGTTTTCTCGAAGATGGAGTTCTGCGTTCAGCCCTTTCTCCCTGGCCCGCTGGAGAGTGGTGCCGTCGGCGATGGCACCGGCCGCATCGGTCGGGCCATCTGTTCCGTCTGTGCCGGCGCTGAGAATGACCACTCCTTCCCAGCCGTCAATCTCAACCGCTGCGGCCAGGGCGAATTCCTGGTTCCGGCCGCCCAATCCCTGTCCTCGAACGGTGACGGTGGTTTCTCCGCCCGATACGATGCATGCGGGGGGCGAGAGAGGATTTCCGCTTTTGCGGATTTCCCGGGCGATGGCGGTGTGGGCCCTGGCGATTTCCCTTGTCTCTCCCTCGATAAGGGTGGAGAGAATCAGGCTGTTGTAACCGAGCTCACCGGCTTTCTCTCTGGCGGCCAGAGCAGCCTGGATATTGCCGGCAACAATGAGGTTCTGGGTCTTCTGGAAGGCCAGGTCACCCTCTTTGGGCGTTTCTTCGATTTCTCCCCTGGCCCCCCTCTCCAGATGGCTGAGCACCGGGGGCGGAATTTTCTCCCGGATTCCATACCTGTCCAGGACAGCCAGGCAGTCGCTGTAGGTGCTTCTGTCCGGAACAGTCGGCCCCGAAGCGATGATATCCAGGTCATCCCCGATGACATCGGAGAGAATGAGGGAGACGAGCTGTGAAGGATAGGCCAGACGGGCCAGCCGGCCTCCCTTGATGCGGGAGAGGTGTTTTCTCAGCGTGTTGATTTCATGGATGGTGGCGCCGCATTCGAGAAGGCATCTGGTGAGCTGCTGTTTGTCTTCGAGCGTGAGACCTTCAGCCGGCATCGGCAGAAGGGCTGAACCGCCGCCCGAGATGAGGAAAATCACGAGGTCTTTCTTTCCCGTCTGCTTTAAAAGCTGGACGATCTGACCGGCTCCGTTTAAACCTGCCTCGTCAGGAACGGGATGGCCGGCTTCGATGACCTGGACGGTCTTCAGGGGAAGGGAATAGCCGGACTTGACACTGACAAGCCCCGTTTTCAGCCTGTCTCCGAGCAGCTCCTCAACCGGCTGCGCCATGGCCGCCGCGGCCTTTCCGGCCCCGATGACCAAGACATTCTCATAGTCTTTCAGGTCATAGCCGCGGCTCCCGACGGACAGTCTGTCGTTTTCTCTCCGAACATGCTGTTTGACGGCCCGGACAGGGTCGGCCGCTTTGATCCCCGCCCGGAAAATGCGCAGCGCGTCTTTTTTCAGTTGATTGAGGCTCATTGTCCAGGAAATATGGCCTGATATGGAGCGGAGGGAGAAACCTTCTATTATCCGCAAAAGGCTTATAGCACATGATAAAGTTTGCTGTCAAACACATGAATGACAAAAAAATAAAAAGATATTTGACAAAAGCGTTTTTTTTGTATAAAAAAGAGGAACTTCCCTTGTGTGGTGTTCGTTTGCCGGTCTTGAAGAAAAATGGTATAATGACCTCAATTCCAGGGTCGTGAAGAGAATGGATCGAGCTCGAAAAACGCAAAAGATTTTCAGGTTTTTCATCGCAATAGATTCTGACTCATTTTTTAAAATTTAGGAGGGTATTATGAAAGGAGTTGGTAGCGTCATGAAGAATTCGTTGGCTTTAGGTCTATCTCTTACCTTAGTTATTGGCCTATTATTTCTCACCTCCTGTGCCAAGAAGGAATCACCCGCTGTCCTTGAGGCTCAGGCTGAACTTCAGACCAAGGCGGATGATCTGCAGAGGGAAGTCAATGCAAAGAATGACCAGATCAAGCAGCTCCAGATGGAGAAAGCGGACCTCCAGAGAACGATACCTGTATTCTGGACGGTGGAGAAGGGCGATAAGCACTCCAAAATCGCTCAAGACTTCCTTATTGAAAAATTCGGAATGTCCGAGGATGAGGCCAAAAAGATTCTCAGGGATTCCTATCTTTTTGACCAGCTCGTGATCGGCTTTCAGGTCGGAAATTACAGCGATGGCGAGAAATACGGAGGCTTCATCGTCCAGGGCGATGCGACGGTTTCTCCGGGCAGGTGGAAGCGGATCATGGCCATAAAGAAAGAGGCCGAGAAGGTGGTCTTAAGGAATGAGAGAACCCTCGCCGAAGTAGCTGCCCTGAAATACAAAGCAAAAAGCAAGGATAAAGCGAGGGAAATGAACAGGGAATACGAAACGCTTCAGGCCAAAGCCGCACTCCTGGAAAAGAAAGCGGAAAGCTACTTCGACCAGGCCAAAGAGTTCGAGTCCTGGCTGAACTCCGTGTATTATATCGCCGGGACGAAGGACGGCCTCAAGGCCAGAGGAAAGACAGACATCGGATCTCTCAGGTTTACAGATATGAAAGACCGGGTTGACCTCCGTGAGACGACCATTGTCGAGCTGAATGCCGGAGACTTCAGGGTTCCGGCCATCAAGAAAGTGGAGCTCGTGCCCAAGACTTTATCCGTCCCCAGGGATTACACGGTGACGATTTCAGCAGACGGACAGTCGGCCAGGGTGAACCTGTTGAACACGAATGCATTCCAGCTCGCTCGCATCATCATCGTCATTAACTGAAACTCCTAAAAGTATAACAGGTTCAGAGGAAACAGCTTAAAAAAACGAAGCTTTGCGCAGAGAGAAAATCCTGCTGATGGCGGGGATTACCATCTCCTGAAAAATACCTTCCTTTTTCTCCCCGAAGCCGCCGAAAGGCTGAAGGGAAATCTCTACTCAGGATTCTCGAGAAAAGGAGGAGTGGACTATGGATTTGACGGGCATTTTGACAGCAGTAAAAAACTGGCTTCTGACCACCGGCCTGAAGGTCTTTTTGATTCTGGTCATCACCCTGGTCGTGGTCAAGCTGATCAGGATGGTTTCTTCCCGTGCATCGGTGTTTTTTCTTCATGATAAGGATGATGAGGAGTCGAAGAAAAGGGCGAAGACGCTGACCGGTGTGATTCGCAATTTGCTCAATGTTGTGGTTCTCGTTGTAGCCCTGATGATGATTTTAGGCCAGCTGGGAATTGAGATCGGTCCTCTGCTGGCTACTGCCGGTATTGT
>CAYZDV010000114.1:0-6363 GCA_964477275.1 uncultured Eubacteriales bacterium | reverse complement strand
GGAGCTTCCGGCAGCCTCGAGGACCGCTTTCATGTTATCCAGCACCAGGCGCGTCTGCTCCTCGATGCCCCCGGTGCTGAGCTCTCCGGTGGCCGGGTCGATGGCGATCTGTCCGGAAGCAAAGACGAAGCCATTGGCGACAATGGCCTGGGAATAGGGCCCGATGGCTTTCGGAGCCATGTCGGTTTTGATTTCCTTCTTCATTTTTTGACTCCTTCCTTCCGTTACAAATAATATTGGACCTGCTAAGGCCATGCAGCTTAAGGTGACCAGAGCTTCTCTCCTCTTCATCCTCAGCTCTCCTTACAGTGAATTGTAACGATGAAAATTCATTCTATAACAGATAGATACCGGAGTCCACAGAGTTTGACTTCAGGTAGGCATCCTTTTTCCGTGGTGGAGAGAGGAACCATGCCCGCTCAGCCCTGATCACGGTTTTTTCTGCCCGCCAGCCTTCGCTAGTGCTGATTATTGTTTCGCCGGGAAAATTCCGCGTGTTTTCGGTGCATCCAGCCTGACCCTTTAGTCTTATTCGCTGTCGCGGAAAAAAGAATACTTCCTGGCTTCAGGACAGAATTTTCTCAGTCAACCAGGCGATGGGCTCGCTTCGGCCCGGCGCATTCTTCCTGATAAATCCCGGCCTTGATTTCCGAATAAACAAAGGTTGTTATTCCCCTTTAAACTTTGTATATTAGGTCTTGTCATCCTGAAAAATGAAGGAGGCTTTGATGAAAAAACCTCTCCGTTTTTTTCCGTTTATCCTGGTCGTTGTTTTCGCCCTAAGTGGATTGCCGACCTCGGGAATCGACATCCACGACACCAGACTTTTGAGCCAGCCCGCCATCAGCCAGAACCACATCGCCTTTGTCTATGCGGGCGACATCTGGGTGGCTGACCTCGACGGAACAGGAGTCAGACGGCTGACCTCAGCTCAGGGCGCGGAGTCAGAGCCTGTCTTCTCGCCCGATGGCTCGCTGGTCGCTTTCAGCGCCGGGTATGATGGAAATGTCGATGTCTATGTCGTCCCGGTCGAGGGAGGAATCCCCAAACGGCTCACCTGGCATCCCGGCCCTGACATTGTTCGCAGCTTCACTCCTGATGGCGCTTCTGTGCTCTTCATTTCTTTTCGCTCCACCTTTACCAGGGGATACACCCAGCTCTTCACCGTTTCTCTGGACGGCGGCTTTCCTGCCGTTGTGGAGATTCCCCATGCGTTCAAAGCCGCATACTCGCCGGATGGAAAACGGTTAGCTTACGTTCCCTTGCGGGAAGCGTTCGACCAGTGGAAGAATTACCGGGGAGGAACGGTTTCCACAGTCTGGCTTTACACTTTCAGCGACCGGGCCGTGGAGAAGATTCCCCAGCCCGAGGGACGCTCGAATGACACCGACCCCATGTGGGTGGGAGACAAAGTTTATTTTCGTTCGGACCGAAACGGAGAATTCAATCTCTTTTCATTCGACCTGAGCTCCAGGGAAGTCAAACAGCTCACTTTTTATGAGGATTTTCCGGTTCTCAGCGCAGCGGCCGGCGGAGGAAAAATCATCTATGAACAGGCCGGCTCTCTTCATATCCACGACCTTGTCCGCTCCCGCACTGAAAAACTGACCATCGGCGTGGCCGCAGACCTGATCGAAGTGCGGCCCCGCTTTGTCAAAGGGTTCCGTTATATCCGCAGTGCCGCGATTTCTCCGTCCGGAGCGAGAGCTGTGCTCGATTTTCGCGGGGATATTATCACCGTGCCCGCCGAGAAGGGAGACCCGCGCAACCTGACCCAGACAGCCGGGTTTCACGAACGGTGGCCTGTCTGGTCCCCGGATGGGAAGTCCATCGCCTACTTTTCGGATGAGAGCGGTGAATACGAGCTTCACGTCTGTCCTCAGGATGGGAAAGGAAAGGTCAAGAAGTTCAAGCTTCCCGGCGCCGGATTTTATGATGCCATAGCCTGGTCGCCGGACAGCGAAAAAATCTCCTATGCCGACAACTCGTGGAGCCTTTACTGGATTGACCTGAAGACGGGTGTTTCCAAAAAGATCGCTTCCGAATACCTCTACGGACCCCGCCGGTTCCAGAGCGTTCCTTCTGTCTGGTCTCCGGACTCCAGATGGATTGCCTACACCCTGAACACCGCCGCCTACATCTCAAAGGTTTATCTCTATTCCCTCGAAAAAGACGAGTCCTATCCTGTCTCCAACGGGATGAGCGATGTCAGCGACCCGGTCTTCGATGAAAACGGAAAATACATTTATTTCTTTGCTTCCACCGATGCCGGACCGGTCAAGCAGTGGTTTGACCTGTCCAACGTGGACATTGAGATGACCCGCTCCATCTACCTCGCCGTGCTGCGCAAGGATATCCCCTCGCCGCTGGCCAAGGAAAGCGATGAGGAGAAAGGCGCTGTCGAGGAAGCGGAAAAGAAAGAGGAACAGCCAGAAAAAAAAGCGGATAAAAAGAAAGAGACGGCAGAAAAGAAACCCTCCCCACCGGCTTTCTCCGTAGACCTCGACGGGCTCGATTACAGAATCCTCGCGCTGCCCGTTCGGCCCGGTGCGTATTTCAGCCTCCAGGCCGGAAAAGAGGACGAGATCTATTATCTGGAAGCCCCGACTGGAAGCCGCAGCCCCTCTGCCAGCGGAACAAAGCTTGTCAAATTCGACCTCAAAGAGCGCAAAGAGGAGGAGATGATTCCCAACGTCAGCGGGTTCTCCATCTCCGCGGACAAGAAGAAGATTCTCTACGAGACCAGGGATATGATGGGCATCGTTGCTGCCGGGAAAAAAGCCAAGCCCGGCGATGGGAAGCTCAACATCGACGCCATCGAGGTCCGCATCGACCCCCGGGCCGAGTGGAAGCAGATTTTTGAGGAAGCCTGGCGGATCAACCGCGACTACTTCTATGCTCCGAACATGCACGGTGCGGACTGGGAGGCCATGCGCAAGAAATACGAAGTCTACCTCCCCCATCTCTCCTGCCGGAGCGACCTGAATCGGCTCATCCAGTGGATGTGCAGCGAGCTGGCCGTGGGACATCACCGCGTGGGAGGAGGAGACTTCCTCTACCGGCCCGATTTCATTCCCGGCGGCCTGCTCGGAGCTGATTACGCCATCGAAAACGGCCGATACCGGTTCAAAAAAGTCTACGGCGGCCTCAACTGGAACCCGGAGCTCCGTTCTCCTCTGACAGAACCCGGGGTGAACGTGAAGGAAGGTGAATACCTGCTGGCTGTGCAGGGCAGGGAGGTCCGGCCGCCGGAGAATCTCTTCAGTTTCTTCGAGAACACTTCCGGGAAGCTGATCGAAATCACAGTCGGGCCAAAACCGGACGGGACAGGCTCGCGCACTGTTTCGGTAGTTCCCATCAGCGATGAGTATGCGCTGCGGAACCGGGATTGGGTGGAGGGAAACCTGAAGAAAGTCGACGAGGCCACTGGAGGCCGCGTCGCCTATGTCTATGTTCCCAACACTTCCACGTTGGGCCATACCTATTTCAAGCGCTATTTCTTCCCTCAGGTTCACAAGGATGCGATCATCATCGACGAGCGGTTCAACGGAGGAGGGCTGGTCGCGGATTACTACATCGATATCCTCCGCCGGCCTTTGACCTGCTACTGGCACATGCGCTACGGCCACGACCTCAAGACGCCGGCTGCCTCCATCCAGGGTCCGAAGGTGATGCTCATCAACGAGCTGGCCGGTTCCGGCGGAGACCTGCTGCCCTGGATGTTCCGCAAGTTCAAGCTGGGCAAGTTGATCGGAAAAAGAACCTGGGGAGGCCTGGTCGGAACTCTGGGGTTCCCGATTCTGATGGACGGCGGCTATGTCACAGCTCCCAATCTGGCCATCTGGACAGAGGAGGGCTGGATTGTGGAGAACGAGGGAGTCCCTCCGGATATCGAAGTCGAGCAGTGGCCAGCCGAGGTGATTGCCGGCCGAGACCCTCAACTGGAGAAAGCCATCGAAGTCATCATGGAAGAGCTCGAAAAGAACCCGCCCGAACGGCCCGCGAGACCTCCCTATCCGGTCAGAGTCAAGAAATAGAAGACAAACACCAGAGGAGCTTAAGATATGCGCCCGCTTCCGTTGGGTTTTCGACATTGTTCCCTCACCGCTTCCCCGGCGCACCCGGAGCTCCGCATGCTCGAAGCGGATTCAAACCCGGAATCGATGATTGTTTTCACTTCCCTGTTCAGGCCGGGAAATTCAGAATAAAAGAGAAGACGTCGTCAGTCATTGTTGATTGTTCTGCGGCTCCCGGGGTTCTCTTCCGCCAATGGATGACAAAAAAAGAACGGCCGATGTGGTCATCATCGGCGGCGGCATCATGGGTCTCTGCACAGCGTATTATCTGGCGAAGCGCGGCGCTTCTGATGTGGTTCTCCTGGAAAGAGATTTGCTGGCCCAGGCCACGACCGGGCTGAGCGTGGGGGGCATCCGCCAGCAGTTCTCCCATCCGGCGAACATCCTTCTCTCGCAGCAGACTCTCAAGGTCTTCGAGAACTTCGAGGAAGAGTTCGGCGTGGACAATGAGTTCCGGCAGGCCGGTTATCTTTTCCTGGCTCAGAAAGAAGACACCTGGAATGACATTCTGGCCGGCGTGGAAACACAACAGCGGTTCAATGTCCCGGTCGAGGTCCTTTGTGCGGAGGAGGTCAAACGCCGCTGGCCTTACATCAATGTCGATGATTTAAAAGGCGGGACGTTCTGTTCTCTGGATGGCTATGCCGATCCCTATCTGACGGCGATGGGCTTTGCCCGGCGGGCCCGTCAGCTCGGCGTGCGCATCGAAGAGAAAACCGAGGTCACCGGAATCATGGCCGAGAAGGGGAAAGTGGAGGGCGTTCTGACCACCCGGGACCGGATTTGTTCTCCGCGGGTGGTCAACACGGCCGGCCCCTGGGGCGCAAGAGTGGCCGGGATGGCCGGCCTGGACCTGCCTGTCCGGCCATGCCGGCGCCAGGTGTTCGCAACCAGGCCATTCGCATTGATCCCGAGGCCGGTGCCGATGGTCATCGACCAGGACCTCACCTTTTATTTCCGGGGTGAAGACCCTTCGCTCCTGATGGGAATGAGCGACCCGGATGAACCGTTCAGCTTCAACACCCGCGTTGACCGTAGCTTTATGGAGAAAGTTGTCGAGACAGCCATTCAACGGGCGCCTGCCCTCGCTGAAGCACAATTTCTCCGGGGATGGGCCGGGCTCTATGCGATTACTCCAGACGATAACGCCATTATCGGCGAGGCGCCGGGAATCCGCGGCTTTTTCTGCGCCCTGGGCTTTTCCGGACACGGTTTCCAGCACGGGCCGGCTGCTGGCCTGATTCTCAGTCAGCTCATCCTCGAAGGCTTCACGGATTTTGACATCATGCCGTTTGCCTTTGACCGGTTTGATAAAATAGAGAAAGGTGAGAGAAGGGTGGTCTGAGACAATGAAAATGAAAATTCTCTCCCGCAATGATGTGGCTCAGGCTGTGAGCATGGCCGAGGCCATCGAGGCTGTGAGAAAAGCCTTTGTCGAGCTTTCCAGCGGAAAGGCCGACCTTCCGCTGAGGACCCAGATTCAGGTCAAGAAACACGGCGCCACCACCCTGTTCATGCCCGCGTACCTGACGGAGAGTGATGCGCTGGGAGCGAAGATCGTTTCTGTTTTTCCCAGAAACCGGAGGAAAAAGCTTCCCACCATCCACGCCGTGGTGGTCGTGGTCGACACAGCGACAGGCCGGCCACGCGCTCTCATGGATGGCAGCTATCTGACCGCGCTCCGGACAGGCGCGGCCTCGGGAGTGGCCACAGACCTTCTGGCCAGGAAAGACGCAAAGGTGGTGGCCGTATTCGGGGCAGGAACTCAGGGCCGGACCCAGCTTGAGGCCGTCTGCACGGTGCGGACAATCGAAAGGGTCTGGGTCTATGATATCCAGCAAAAGGCGGCCAGGGACTATGCACGAGAGATGAGAGCGAGAGGGAGCCCGGTTCCTTCCCGAATTTTCGCGGCCCGCTCACCCCAGCAGGCCCTGCGAAATGCAGACATTGTGTGCACAGCCACCACCTCTTTCAGGCCTGTGTTCAACGATGCTGACCTGAAGCCGGGCGTCCACATCAACGGGGTCGGTTCCTACATGCCGGAGATGCAGGAGATTCCAGCCCGGACAGTGGCCCGCTCCAAGGTAGTTGTTGACTCCCGCCAGGCAAGCCTGACTGAGGCCGGAGACCTGATCATCTCCATCGAAGGGGGGCTGATTTCCCACAGGCATATCCACGGCGAGATTGGAGAGGTGGCTGCGGGCAAGATCCCCGGCCGGGAGACGGACAAGGAGACGACCTTCTTCAAGTCGGTCGGCCTGGCTGTCCAGGATGTGGCCGTGGGAGA
>CAYZDV010000113.1:0-6367 GCA_964477275.1 uncultured Eubacteriales bacterium | reverse complement strand
TTCCCGCCCTCTTTGGGAATGGACAGGTCAAGCTGGTCCTTGAACTTGCTGAAGGAAAAAACGGCGATGAAGACGACCACGGTCTCCACAAAAACCGTTCCGATCGTCCAGAGCACGACAGCTTTCCGGGCATCCCGGGGAGTTCGGGCGCTGTAAAATTTCTGGTACATGCTCTGCACGCCCATGAGGAGGAGCATGGTCGCCAGGAAATATCCGCCGACCTTGAGAGTAGGGTGGGCTCCAAACTGCTCGTTAACCACCGCAAAATAGCCGGGATCGAGCACTCGAGTCGCTTCAGTGAAGCCGCCGGCAGCCAGATAGACAAAGGGAATGGAGAGGAGGCAGGCGAGGATGATGATAATCCCGTTCGGCAGGTCCGTGTAGGCGATGGCGATCATCCCTGCCAGGGCGGTGAACAGGATGACGAATACGGCGGCGATAATGGTTCCCACCGAGCTGGGAATGGCGCCGTCGGTGGCCACGTTGAGGATAAAGCCGCCGGCCACGAACTGGTAGGAGACGATGGCGGTGAAGGAAATGATGAGAGCAAAGGCTCCGACCAGCCTGGCCGCCGGCCCGTAGCGGACCTCCAGGATGTCGCCGATGGTGTACTGGCCGAAGGTCTGGATTTTTCCGGCGAGAAAGTAGATGACGATGATTCCCACCCAGGCCCCTGCAGCCAGCCAGAGTGCGGAAAATCCGGCCTTGGAGGCGAACTCGGCCCCGGCGATGAAAGTGCCCGAGCCGATCCAGGTGCAGATGAGGGTGAAGACCATGACTCCTGTCCTGAGGCTTCTGCCGGCGACCATGAAGTCTTCCTGGCTTTTGACCCGCCGCGCCCGGTAAAAATTGAAACCGGTGAGGATAATAAGATAAGCGAGGATGATCCAGAGATAGACTGACATGCAACCCTCCTTAAGTGTTCAGGACTTTCTGAGCGTCAAATCGGCCTGAATCAAAAGTGTCTTTCAAAGCTCCTCTATTTTTTCAATTCCGGCCGAAAGTTTCAATTTTTTTATTTAAAAACCTTCTCTTCTCCGCTCTGTCTGCCTCGCCGGCAGCAGCACTCCCCGGGTCAGAGTGCGTTCTCTTCTTTTTTTTCGAGCTTGATGGAGTAAAGGCTGGTGATATTCGGCTCGGCCATGGTCGTTCCGTGGATGTAGTCGGCGACTTCCATCGTCTTGAAGTTATGGGTGATGAGGATGAACTGGGTCTGGTTCTTGATTTTCCGCATCAGCTCCAGGAATCTTTTCAGGTTCACCTCATCCAGGGCGGCATCCACTTCATCGAGGACACAGAAGGGAGTGGGCTTGGACCTGAAGAGGGCGAAGAAGAAAGCCAGGCTGGTCAGGCTTTTTTCTCCTCCGGAGAGGAGAGAAAGGGTCTGGACTTTTTTCCCCGGCGGCTGAGCTGTGATGTCCACCCCGCTTTCCAGGGGATCGTCCGGGTCAGAGAGGGTCAGTTCGGCAGTTCCTCCGTTGAAGAGGAGCGAGAAGACCTCCTGGAAATTCCTGTTCACCTCCTGAAGGGCCTTCATGAACTGGGACTCGCTCTCCTGGTCGATCTTCCTGATGGCTTCCCGTGTCGTGTCGATGGATTCGCGAAGGTCCTTCTTCTGCTGCATGAGAAAATCGTATCGTTTTTTCTGGATCTCGTATTCTTCCTCGGCCATCAGGTTGACCGATTTGAATTTCTGAAGCCTCTCTTCCGCCTCGGACAGCTTCCCGGCCACTTCCTCCTCTGGAATCTTCTCATCGGGGATTTCCTCCTTGACCTCATGGATCGTTTTTTTGAGGTCCTGCCAGCAGCTCTCTTCCAGATTCACCAGGTCGCGGTCGGTCTCGGCCCGGCTGATTTCCCGCTTGACGCGTTCTTCCTTTCGGGCCTCGCTCTCCACCCTGAGCTTTTCGATTTTCTTCTCGAGCTCGTCCTGTTCTTTCTGCATCTTCTGAAGAAGGGATTCGCTGCGGACGAGCTCCTGCTCTTTTCGGGCCCTCTCTTTTTCCAGGCCTTCTGTCTTCTTCTTGAGCGTTTCTCTGTTTTCCCTGAGTGTGGACTGCTCCTCAGTCCAGACCCGGATTTCATCCCCTGAAGCAGTGACCTTTGCCGCGAGCGCGCGTGCTCTCTCCTTCAACCTCTGCTGCCTGTGCCTGAGGTTTTTGATTTTTTCCTCGCTGAGGTCAAGGCTGGATTTGAGCTCAAAATAGCCGCTCCTTTTTTCTTCGGCTTTTTCCTGGCCGGCGGCCGCCGCTTTTTCTTCGGCTTCAAGCCTTTTCTTCAGGGCGTTTTCCTCTTCTTCGATCTTTTCGAGACCGAGTGCGCCGAGCCTTGCCTCCAGAGCATCCTTTTCCTCATCGAAAACTTTGATTTCTCTCTCGAGGAGCGCTTTAGTTGTCTCGATTTTTTGCTTTTCTGTCCGCTCGTATTTTTTGTCCTTTTCCATTTCCTCGATTTTTCTCTCCAGCTGTACAAGCTCGGCGCGCTCTTTCTCTATCTCTTTTTCCAGCCTGTCCTTCTTCGCTTCTTTTTCATTCCGTTCGAGAGCGAGCGGCGCTGTCTTTTTCTCCAGTCCGGTGATGGCGTCCCCTATTTTTTTAATCTCCTGGCCGAGGGTGAAGAGGCCTTCTTTTTTCTCCTTCATCCTGAGAAGTCCAGAGGAGAAAAGAACATCTCCCTGAAGAGTGATGAAATTCAGGGCAGGGAAGAGGAGCCAGAGTTCGACCGCGCTCCGGACATCCCGGACGATGACCGCTTCCTCAAACTGGGCGAGGTGGTCCTTGAGCTGCGGGCCTGGCCGGAGAAAAGACTTGAAAAGGCCCGCCACCCTCGGATCCCGGGAGACCTCTGCGGGAATCTCGCACGTTGTCTGCCGGGAAAGGAGAAGAAAGTTTCCTTTCAACTCCTTTTCCGCAAGAATCCTTAAAAATTCCCGGGCCGGGACAAGCGTTGCCTTCGCCTCCTCCTTCCAGAAAATGTCGATGAGAGGCGCATGCTCAGGGCTGGTCTCGACCAGGTCGGCCAGGATGCCCAGGCTTCCCGGGATGTCCTGGGGACCATCCGGGCTCTTTTCTTTTTCCCTCAGCTTTTCCAGAGCCTGAAGGTGATGAATTTTCTCTTCCCTGGCCCTGCTGAGCAGGGAAATCTCCCTCTGCAGGTTTTCCAGGGACTCGCTCATCCCCTCCAGCTCTTTTTGATGGTCGGAGAGGGCCTTTTGCCTTTCTGAGATAAGCCTCTGTGTCTCGAGCCGGGCTTTCTCTCTCTCCTCAAGCGCTCTTTCTTTCTCCTTAAGGTTTGCGAGCGCGGTCTCAAGCTGAGCGCTGAGCTTTTCCTGCTGGCGCCTGATGAGCTCGATCTCTTTTTCGATTCTGAATCTTTCGTTTTTAATTTCTGTGTGCTCGGAAAGCCGCTTCAGGTACTCGTTCCGGAGTGCGTCGAGCTCTCCGGCGCGGAGCTCCAGTTGCTGCTGGGAAACCTGGTTTTCCTTTTCTGCCGCTGTCAAGGAATGAATGAGCCGGCTGCGGTCCTCCTCGGCGCTTTTGAGCTCCCCTTCAATGTCCTTTTCTTCTTTTTCGATCTGGAGAAGCTCCTGACGGAGTTCCTCGATGTTTTTCACCGCTCTTCTCTTCTGCTCTTCCAGGCGGTCGATTCTTTCGGAGGCTTTTTCTCTCTCTGCCTCCAGGCGGGAAAGCTCGGATTTCAGGGCAAAAAGGCCTTTCTGGCCGTCCTGGATGGACTTTTCAAGGTCCCAGACTCCTTTTCTTTTCCCGGCCAGGCTTTTTTCTTCGGCCTTCAGCAGGGCGATGGTCTCTTTTTCCCGGCCTGAACATTCCTCATAGCTGCGGGTGATTTCCCGCAGGCTCTTTTCGAGGTCGATGATTTTTTTCCGGTAGTGCAGGGATTTGAGCTGGCGAATCTTCTCCCGCAGTTTTCGGTACTGGATGGCGGCTGCGGCCTGCCTTTTGAGAGAGTTCTTTGCCCTGGAGACCTCGGCGACAATGTCTTCCACGCGGATGAGGTTTTGCTCGCTCGTTTCGAGCTTGCTCTGGGCCTCCTTCTTCTTGGCTTTGTAAAAAGCCGTCCCTGCCGCTTCCTCCAGGAGCTGGCGCTTCTCCGTTGGCTTTGAGGTCAGGAAAAGCCCGATCTGCCCCTGTTCGATGACGAAATACTCCTTTTCGGCGATGGCCCTGTTCCAGAGGGCATCCTGGATGTCCTTCAGCCGGCACTGTTTGCCGTTGAGCCGGTATTCGCTCTCTCCGCTGCGGAAGACTCTGTGGCCGATGAGCAGCTCCTCCTCATCCTCGGCCAGGGTGAGGACGACCTCGGCCATGCCCATCGGCGGCCTCCGGGTGTTTCCGTTGAAGATGATGTCCTCGGTCCGTTCGCCCTTTAACGACTTCGACCTCTGGCCTCCCAGAACCCATAGAAGAGCGTCAACGATGTTGCTCTTCCCGGTTCCATTGGGGCCGACGATGGCAGTGATGCCGGGGTGAAAGAGGATTTTTGTTCTCTCGGGAAAGGATTTGAAGCCCTGGAGCTCGATTTTCTTGATGATCATGGTCTGGATGGCTTGCGTTCTTGACAGCTCAGGCGGATTTTATTAACGTTGAACTGTTCAAGGAATAGCTATTTTACAGAATTCGACCGGATTGTCAAAGAGCCAGTGTAGCTCAGCGGTAGAGCAGCTGATTCGTAATCAGCAGGTCGAGGGTTCGAATCCCTCTGCTGGCTCTCCTGTTATCAAAGGATAAGGATTGTATTTTTCTGTTGCCCTGGCAACCGGTGCCATTTCGTCTCGATTATCCCATCCAACAATCGTGGGTAGGCGCAAACCATGATTCAAAAAGTGTCAAGGACGACTGGAAAGTAGGGGTTGTGCCACTGAAGCCATCCGAAGCTCAAAAAGTGCTGAAAATCAGCCAGCTTTCTCCTCCCGGTCAAAAACAGAATTACGGAAAATATCATGAACGACCTCCAGCTTCGCTGCTGTTTTGGGTGTTCGGGAAAACCCCGGAAGTAGAGCGGATAGGCATCTTGGAAGAGGAAGCATTTCGAAGGTGCTTCCGCCGCGGGGACTCGATGATTTGATTTTGGCTTGGATACAACATTGGAAATTTTTTACATTGCACTACTAACGCTTATCGCCGCCACTATGGGCACAATCACGGGCTTTGGCACCTCGACGATTATGATCCCGGTACTCGTGATATTCCTGCCGCCTGTGGAGGCTATATTTCTGGTGGCCATTATTCATTGGTTCGGAGATGTTTGGAAAGTCGCTCTGTTTCGCAAAGGCTTTGATCTCAATCTAATCGCTTTGTTCGGCATAGTCGGATTAGCCGCGAGCTACATTGGCGCCTCCATATCGCTCGGCGCAAATGAGGAGATTTTGCTTCGCCTGTTAGGTGTGTTTCTCGCCAGCTACTCGATTTTTCTGGTATCCCGGACAAAATTCAAGGTCCGTGCCGGCGCAGGTACGGCCCTGTCCGGTGGTGCACTGTCGGGTTTTTTCGCAGGAATGTTTGGTATCGGCGGAGCGATGCGCAGCATGTTTTTGTCGGCCTTTGACCTGCCGAAGGCGGTATATATCGCAACCGCCGGAGCAATCGGCCTCATGGTGGACGCTACCCGCATCATTAGGTATTTCACCGGGGGCGCGAGATTGCCGGAAGTTTTATGGTGGAGCTTGTTCGCTCTTATCCCTATCTCTTTTTTAGGAGCACATATCGCAAAAAAAATTGTAGACAAAATACCGCAGGAGAAATTTCGCAAGGTCATTGCCGTGTTTCTTTTTGCAATCGGATTGAAGCTGATTTTTATTCCTTAGGTGGCATTGGTTCCGCTTACGACCTGGGATATGCCCCCCATTTTTCGTTCCATTTTTAGAGCTCATTTCTGCTAATATCTCAGAGGATTAAACTCTTTTCGTTGAGATATTTAATCGGCGCCTTGTTCCCAAGCGCAGAATGCTTGCGAACAAAATCAAAATACTGGATTTTCTCTCGGTCGCTCTACCATTCCTAGCCTCCTAACTAAAAATATTCATGTAGAGAGGTACATTTTTATATGACCACAAGAGGTACATTTTTATGTTACCATCAACATCAATTGAATGAGGGCTCTATAGAAAGGGGATATCCTTTCTGACTCAGAATCAGAAAAAAGGTACGGCTAAGATCTTTTGTGGTGCTTTTCGTTCAGGTCTGTTCTTCCTCTTCCCTTTTCTCCTCTGCAGTCCCGCGGCGCCTGCGCTGCACTGAGGTGACCACTTTGATCTCACTTACAGCACTCCTTTGGCTTAATTATAGTCATACGACTAGTGTAGCGTCTCTCAAATTTATTCGATAAATCAGTAAATAAAATATCTGTG
>CAYZDV010000112.1:0-6420 GCA_964477275.1 uncultured Eubacteriales bacterium | reverse complement strand
CAGCACCTCCCAGGATGTAGCCGTTAATGCTTCCCACGGCCAAATCGGCCGACACGGGCAGTTCCCTGAAGACCAGCCCATCATAGCTGGAGAAGGAGAATCCGATGGCTCCGCTGAAAAAAATTCCTTTTCTGAAGGCCACTTCCGTCTCCAGAGTGAAGAAGTGCGATTTGAGCTCGGAGCGGCTGGTTTCGTCCCAGCGTATCGTCCTCGAAAAATATTCGAAGCCCACTGCGGGCTGGATGGCCAGAGGTTGAAACGGTCTTCCTTCCTGAGCTCTTATGGGCAGAACGCAGATGGAGCTCACGGCCAATACAATAGACGAATAAAGAATAACGATTTTTTTCATTCCTGTCTCCTGTCGGACTGGAGGACCATGGGCTCCTTCTTTTCGCTTTCCTTTCTCAACTTGTCGATTTCTTCCAGCCTCTTTTTTGCTTTTTTGGCGAATTTGCTCTCCGGATAATCAGAGACGACTTTGGTGAAGTAGGGGATAGCCTGAGGGATGTTTTTTCCTTTAAAGTAAGAATCCGCCAGAAAATAATAGACCCTGTCCATCCCGGAGTAGTTAGGAAAGTTGGTCAGGATCTCTTTCAGCCTGTTCGTCGACGCCCTGTAGGCGGAGACCCGGTAGTAGTGGAGGCCTATTTGAAAGGTGTGGGCAGCCAGCCTTTCCTCACAGGCCAGAATTTTTTCCTGAGACAGTTTGGCCTCCTCGCTGGTGGGATAGAGAGTGAGAACTCTTTTGAATTCCCCCAGGGCCTGCCGTGTTTTTGTCTGGTCTCGTCCTGGCTTGAAAGCTTTTTTGAAGTAGGTCATGGCGATTCGATACTGGGCATAGGGTGCGGAAGGGCTGTAGGGGAAGAGGGAGATGAATTCCCTGTATTCTGAGGCAGCCAGGATCATGCTTCCTTCATCCCCTTTCTCGAAATAAGAGTCGGCGATGGCCAGCTTGGCCTGCTGGGCATAGAAATCTTTGGGGTAGGAGTCGATGACCTGTCTCAGGTAGAGCCGGGCCTTATCCGGGTTTTTCTTGATGTATTTCACTCCCTCCTTGTAGAGCCTTTCCGAGGAAGAAGCGAGTTCTGGAGAAATCTCCATTTTCTTTGCCCGGCATCCATTTCCAATGCTGAGGCAGAGGAGGAGAGCGAGAAAAGCGGATGCGATTTTTATCCCAGGCTCATTGTCTTTCCAATTCATGTTCATGGCCTAACTCCCCTCAGGAACTGTAAAGGTGCTGCACCCACCGCCATTCTTCCTGGAGTCCTGCCTCAAGCGGGATTCGGGGCAAATAACCCAGGTCTTGCCGGGCTTTTTCAATGCTGGCAAAGGTATGAGGCACATCACCTTTCTGCCTTTCTTCTTTTTTGATTGTTATCTTCCTTCGAGCGACCTCCTCCAGAAGGGGAAAAACCTCGATGAGTTTTTTTTGATGCCCGCCGCCGACATTGTAGACCTCTCCGCTTCTTCCGTTCTCCAGACAGGCCAGATTGGCCTGGACAATATCATCGATGTAGGTGAAGTCTCTGGTCTGTTGCCCGTCTCCATAGAGAGAAATCGGGCGGCCTTCCAGCACTGTTTTGAAAAAGACATGAAAAGCCATGTCAGGGCGCTGCCCGGGCCCGAAAACGGTGAAGAACCTCAAAGAGACACATGGCAACCCATAGTTGTGGTGATAGAGAAAACAGAGGTGCTCTGCGGCGAGTTTTGTGACTCCGTATGGGGAGTAGGGGCGGAGAGGACTGGTCTCCCTCATGGGGAGTTCTGGACACAGGCCGTAGACCGAGGATGAAGAGGCGTAGATGAATTTTTTCAGGCCTGCGCCCTTCGCGGCTTCCAGGAGTTTCTGGGTGGCTTCGATGTTGTTCCGGGAATAAACGGCGAAATTCTCTCCCCAGCTGGCCCTGACACCTGGCTGGGCCGCCAGGTGGAAGACATACTCCACCCTGTTCAGGATTTTTTTTAAATCGAGACGGTTGAGGTCGGCTTCGATGAATTCGATTTTTTTGTTTTTGCGCAGCGGCTGGAGGTTTCGTTCTTTCATCCATCTGGGGTAGAAGTCGGTCAGGGAATCAATGCCCATGACTTCGCGGCCTTCACCGAGCAGTTTGTGACAGAGACGAGACCCGATAAATCCTGCTGCGCCTGTGACCAAGATCATGATTGTTCGAATTTCTTGATGATGTCGTTCATTCTCGCCAGGGTTTCCTGAGGATTTTTCTCCCCGAAGATGCCCGAGCCGCAGACAAGGATCTCCGCTCCGTCTTTGATGACGGCTTCCAGGTTATCCAGCTTGACTCCGCCGTCGATTTCGATGGGGATAGAGAGATTCTGACCTCTGATCCAGTTTTTGAGCTTGCTGATTTTCGAATGGCAGCTTTCGATGAATTCCTGGCCTCCCCATCCGGGATTGACGGTCATCAGCAGGACAAAGTCCAGTTCGCTCAGGATGTCGTTCATCAGGTGGAGGGGAGTGGCGGGATTCAGGGCCAGCCCGGCTTTTTTCCCGGACTCTTTGATAATCTGGATGTCCTTATGGAGGTGGACGGAAGCTTCGAGATGGATGGATATCCAGTCCGCTCCGGCCTGGTGGAAGAGGGGAATGAAAGAGCGGGGATTCTCCACCATGAGATGGACGTCGATGGCCATGGCTGTCTTTTTTTTGAGGGAGGCCACAAGCTGGGGCCCGAAGGTCAGGGTGGGGACGAAATGCCCGTCCATGACATCGATATGGAGGATTTCTGCTCCTTCTTTTTCCACCATTCTGACCGCTTCTTCGATTCTGGCAAAGTCAGCCGAGAGGATGGAGGGTGCGATGCGGACCATTACCGGCTGACCTCCAGAGTGATGGGAAAGTTTTTCTGGATAACGTATCCATGGCGGGGATTCTGCCTGATGATGATGCCGGATTCCAGGCCGGGATAGTCGATGTTGCGGACATCCTCGACTCTGAAGCCCAGCTCTCTGAGCCGCGGGATAACGGTTTCAGTTTTCTTTCCAATCAAGTCCGCCATGAGATATTTTGTCTCCCGGCCGCCCTCGCTGATCAGCAGGCTCATCGCTGTGCCCCGCCCCACTTCTTCCCCGGGCAGAGGATACTGGGCGATGATGCTTCCGGCGGGATACCTGAGAGTGTGCACATGGGACATCAGACCCCTGGCCACTCCGGATTCATCAAGAATGTTTCCTATCAACTGGAAGTTCCTGCCCTTCAGCCGGGGGACAATGACCTTTTCTTTGCCCGAGCTGAGAATCACTCTGACCACTTCATTGAATTTGACTTTCGAGCCTGGCGGCGGCTCCTGGGCGATGATTGTTCCCCGCTCCCGGGAGGTGTCGAACTGTTCGCCCTTTTTGGCCAGGTTCAACCTTTTTCTGGCCAGCTCGGCCCTGGCATCATCCACGGTCTTGCCGGTGAGGCCGGGCACGGTCACCAGCTCCCCTTTGATGACCACATGGTAGGCAAAGATGGAACTCAGGAAGAAAAGATTCAGAAAAATAAGGACATACAGGGCTGAATGAAAGAGTCTGTTTGCGTTCATCGCTTGAGCCTGGCCATGACGAAATTCGTGTTATCTATACCATAGATTTATAACCAAGTAAACGGTGAAAAAGTTCCTGAACAGGGATTCGGATTTCCCGGTTAAAAAAATTGCTCAGGGACCGGATATTTTCTATAATGGGGCCTCGCCATGAAGGAGAAGTGAACATGCACGAATACTCAGATTTCCGAAGTGATACCGTTACGCGGCCCACCGAGAAGATGAGACACGCGATGGCTGAAGCTGTGGTGGGGGATGATGTCCTGGGAGACGACCCGACTGTCCAGAAACTGGAGTCGTTAGCTGCCGAAAAAGCGGGCAAGGAAGCGGCTCTCTATGTCCCCTCCGGAACCATGGGAAACTCCATCGCCATCAAAGTCTGGACACGGGAACTGGAGGAGGTCATCGTCGAGGCCCGTTCGCATATCTACAACATGGAATCCACCCATATGACGTTCATCTCCAGGGTGACTCCCCGGCCCCTCCCTTCCCTGAGGGGAGCGATGGACCCAGGGGAAGTGGAAAGAAATATCCGCAAGCCATCGGTTCACATCCCGCGCACCTCCCTCATCTGCGTGGAGAACACCCATAACAGCTGGAGCGGGGCGGTCGTGCCCATGGAGAACCTGAAGGCGATCCGGGAGATCGCGGATAAACACCAGATCAAGGTTCATTTCGACGGCGCCCGGATATTCAACGCCAGTATCGCCTCCGGCATCCCGGTCAAGGAATATGCGGCTGTCGGCGACTCCTTGATGTTCTGCCTCTCCAAAGGACTCTCGGCTCCTGTTGGGTCGATGCTGGTCGGGTCGAGGGAGTTTATCGACTGCGCCCGGAGGGTTCGCAAGGCGCTGGGCGGAGGATTGAGACAGGTGGGAGTCCTGGCTGCTCCTGGAATCGTGGCTCTGACAGAGATGGTGGAAAGACTCAGAGAGGACCATGAAAGGGCCAAACGACTGGCCCGGGCCATTGCCGATTTGCCCGGTATCTCTCTCAATCCAGACCACGTGGAGACAAACATCATCATCTTCGACTTGAGCCATCCCCGCCTGGGCATCCCAGAATTTCTGGCCAGGATGAAAGACCATAGAGTGCTGGCTCTGGCCACAACAGGCCGGGTTCGCTTCGTCGTCCATAAAGACATCGATGACGAAGACGTGGAGAGGGCGGTCAACGCTTTTCGCCAGATCCTGGGATAGAGACCCCTTTTCCGGCCGATCAGGACTCCGCACAGACTTCTGCCCTGAGTTCGTCACTGCGGTCAAATCTGGCGGGAATGATTCTCTCCTGAAGGGGTTCAAGCCGAAGGTTCTGGCGGCAGAAGAGGCTTTTTCTTCTCTCCGAAAAGAGCCTGCTCGACAAGCTCGGCAATGTCCCAGATTTTGACTTTCTCTTCCAGGTTTCTATCCTTTACCGCGTCGCTGAACATGGTCACACAGAAGGGGCAGGCGGTGGCCATCCACTCCGGGTCTGTGCGCAGGGCATCCTCCAGGCGGTGGAGGTTGATCCTTTTGCCGATTTTCTCGTCCATCCACATCCATCCGCCTCCGGCCCCGCAGCAGAGCGAATCTGCGCGGGAGCGCTCCATTTCTCTGAGATCCAGGCCAGGGATGGATTTCAGGATTCTCCTCGGAGGCTCATAAATGCCGCTGTATCGGCCCAGGTAGCAGGGATCATGGTAGGTCAGACGCCTGGCCAGCGAATGGTCGAGTTTGAGCCGGCCGTTCTGAATATTTTCGCCGAGGAAAAGAGCGTGATGGACCACTTCGCACTTGAAGCCGAGCTGGGGATACTCCACTCGCAGAGTATTGTAGCAGTGGGGACAGGAGGTCAGAATCCGGGTGATGCGATAGCGTTTGAAGGTTTCGATGTTCCGCTGGGCCAGGATCTGGTAAAGATACTCGTTGCCTGCCCTTCGGGCGGGGTCTCCGCAGCAGCCTTCCTCTGTTCCCAAAACGGCGAATTTGACTCCCAGATGATTCAGGATTCTCACCATGGCTTCAGAGACTTTTTTGTTCCGGTCATCGTAGGAGCGGATGCATCCCACAAAGAAGAGGTAATCGATGGTCGCTCCTTCAATTTCTGACATTAGCGGAGCGCCGAGTCCTTTGATCCAGTCTGCCCTCGCATCCTTTCCCATCCCCCAGGGGTTGGAATTGACCTCGAGGCCTTTGAAAGCGGCGGTGAGTTCTTCGGGGAATTTGCTTTCCATCAGCACCTGGTAGCGCCGCATGTCCACGATTTTGTCCACGTGCTCGATGTCCACCGGACAGTGCTCCATGCAGGAGCGGCAGGTGGTGCAGGCCCAGAGGGCGTCGCCCTCTATGACCTGGCCGACAAGGGAAGGCGCTTCTTCTGCTTCCGTTCCCCGGGATTTCGCCTTGAGGAGCAGAGGTCCTCTCCGGTGGAGATGGTCCTTCAGGTCGAGGATGAGTTTCTTCGGGGAAAGAGGTTTCTGTGTCAGGTGGGCGGGGCAGTGGTCCTGGCAGCGGCCGCAGCGGGTGCAGGCGTCGAGATCAAGCAGTTGTTTCCAGGTGAACTCCTCGATTTTGGCCACACCGAAGCTTTCTGCCTGCTCATCCTCCAGGTTGAGATGGGAGAGGGCTCCCTTTGGAGCGCGGGAGCGAAAAATCATGTTCATCGGCGAGCTGAGGAGATGGAAGAGCTTGGAGAAAGGAATATAGGCGACGGTGAAGAGAACGAGCAAGAAATGGACCCTGAAGACAATCATTGCCAGAAGCCCTTTGGTGTTCACGTCCATTGCGGTAAGATCCCAAAGTGCAGACAGCGCTTTTCCCACCGGAGCGGCCCAGGCCACCGCATCCTTTCCCAGGACTGAAAGCCTCAGGCTCTCCATCATGAGTCCGGTCAGGATGAT
>CAYZDV010000111.1:0-6605 GCA_964477275.1 uncultured Eubacteriales bacterium | reverse complement strand
TAAGGAGTTCAAAGTGAACGAGTCGACCCTTTTTCTCCTCACCTTTGTCCTTTACATCATTTCTGCCTTCTTCTATTTCTCTTTCCTTTTCACCAGAAGAGAGAATCTGGCCCGGGCAGGCTTGAGCTTTGCCCTGGCTGGCCTTGTCCTCCATACCCTGGCTCTCGCCTGGAGGACCGTCGAGGCCGGACGTGCACCGTTCACCAACATGTACGAGTCCCTTTCTTTTTTCTCCTGGGCTTCCATTCTGGCTTACATCATCATCGAGCGAAAATACCGCATCCGCCGCGCCGGAGCGTATTTCCTGCTGATCGTCATCGCCTTTATGGCCCTGGCCTCCTCCCCTCTGATGCCCAAGGAAATCACACCGCTGGTGCCCGCCCTCCAGAGCTACTGGCTGTGGCTCCATGTTTCGGTGACCCTGATCGGTGAAGCCTTCTTCGCCATCGCTTTCATCACCAGCATCATGTATCTGAGGGCTGAGGCCCTGGAGAAAAAAGGGTTAAAACCCGCGTTTCCCTCCGAAAAGCTCGATTCTATCTCCTACCGTTTGATCGCCATCGGCTTTCCTCTTTTCACCCTGGGAGGCCTTGTTTTCGGAATGATCTGGGCCTACAAGGCCTGGGGAAGCTACTGGAGCTGGGACCCCAAAGAGACCTGGACCCTGATCACCTGGTTTGTCTTTGCCCTCTATCTTCACACCCGGGTCGTCATGGGATGGAAAGGCCGGCGTTCCGCGATTATCGCCATCATCGGCTTTCTGGCGGCGCTGTTCACGTACTTTGGAGTGAACTATCTCCTCGCCGGCCTCCACAGTTATGTCTGAAGCGAACGAATAATACCGATGGGGAAAAAAGAGAAAAGAAGAATCATTCTGCTTGCCAGTGCCGGGGTTTTTCTTGTTCTCCTTCTTGTCTCGGTGGAGATCACCTCCCACTCCCGATTCTGCGGCACCTGTCACTACATGAAATCCTTCTACATGAGCTGGGAGACTTCCTCCCACAGCGAGATCGAATGCAGCACCTGCCATTATGCTCCCGGGCTGAGGTCAAAATTCAGGGCGAAGGTCGAAGGCCTGATGCAGGTCGGCCGGTACTGGACAAAACTTTACCTGAAATCAAAGCCCTGGGCTGAAATTCCTGACGAAGCCTGCCTCCGGGAAGGATGCCACGACAAGAGACTCCTCGAGGGCCGGGTCAAGTTCAACAAGATCGTCTTCGACCACAAGGTTCATTTTTCTGACCTCAAGCGGGGAAAACAGCTCCGCTGCACGAGCTGCCATTCCCAGATCGTCCAGGGCGACCACATCACCGTCACCAACAGCACCTGCTTCATCTGCCATTTCAAGGAGAGCGAGCACTATCCGCAGATCAGCGAATGCTCTCACTGCCATCACCGGGAGGACCTGGTTTCGGAGAAAATATCGCGCTACAACCATTCCCTGGTTTTTGAGAAGGGGTTTGAATGCGACAAGTGCCACAGCCAGACCATCATGGGCGACGCCGCTGTTCCCAGGGAAAACTGCTACAAATGTCACTGGGAAATCGATCGGCTCGAGAAATACGACGACACGGACCTCATGCATTCCACCCACATTGCCTCCCATAAAATCGAGTGCAACCTGTGCCATCTGGACATCCAGCACAAGATTATCAAGGACATGGAAACCATCGCCGAATGCCGGACCTGCCATATCGATTACCACCAGACCCAGAAGATTCTCTTCGCCGGTGTCGGAGGCAAACGTCTGGCTCATCCCATGCCCAGCGTCATGCGGGAAAAAGGGCTGAGCTGCAAGGGATGCCACATCTTTCATGAGGAAAGCGGGGGCCGCCTCATCCGGAGCGAAACCTTTACCGCAAGGGCTCAGGCTTGTGAATCCTGCCACGGGAAAGGCTTCGCCAGAATCCTCCAGGCCTGGGAGACGGCCACAGAAAAGAAGTTGACCCGGATCAAATCGATTCTGGCCACTGCGAGCCTGGAAATCCGGCGAAGCCGGAAGGCGAATGCGGAAAAAGCCAGAATGCATCTCGAGGAGGCCGCCTTCAACATCGACCTTGTGGAGAGAGGAAAAAGCGTCCACAATATGACCTACTCCCAGGCGCTTCTCCAGGCTGCCCACGAGAGCATGGTCGAAGCCCTTCGCCTCATCGGCTCGTCCTTCGATCCCGGAGAGTTCAGGGCTGCAGCCGAAGAGGTGCCGACCGAGTGTTCCAGCTGCCATGCCGGAATCGAGGAAATCAATGCTCGGGTTTTCGGCCTGGACTTTCCCCATAAAAAGCACGTGGTGGACCGGCAAATCCCGTGTGATGCCTGTCACTCCAGCCTCAGAAAACACGGTGAGCTCATCGCCACCAGGCAGAGCTGCGCTGCCTGCCATCATCAGGAGCCAGAGAAAGACTGCTCGAGCTGCCACCGCCTCCAGGCTGCCTTCTATCAGGGTGGAACTCTAAACGGACAAAAAATTCCGGCCGACCTGATGTTCGAAGCCGGAGTGGACTGCCTGGACTGCCACCAGGGACCCCGAAACCAGCTCGTCCGCTCCGATAAGAACAAATGCCTGGACTGCCATGAAGCCGACTACGGCGAGCTTTTCCTTGAGTGGCAGGGCTCGGTCCGAAATCTCATCCAGTCTGCGAAGGCCGCCATCAAAGAGGCCCGGCAGAGGGAGCTTACCGGGACGGAAAAAGACCGGCTTCTCGAGCTGGAGCGGGCGCTTGGCCGGATTGAGCTCGACGGCAGCCTCGGAGTCCACAATTTCTTTTTTATCGAAGAATTCTTGACAAACTCGATCAAAATTCTTAAATCTTTTAATGAAAAAGCGCTCGATGAATAGGCGGACATTCACCAGTGTTTTTCTCGGCGCCAGCCTGACCGGGACCATTGTCTCCTTCCTCTATCCCGTCATCCGCTACATTTTTCCCGCCCCGCGGGCCGAGGCGGGAGTGAACAGGGTGACAGCGGCCCGGGTCAGGGAACTCGCTCCCAACTCCTACAAAATCTTCAAGTTCGGAACCACGCCGGGAATCCTCATCCGCACCCCGGAGGGGGAGCTGCGGGCATTCTCCGCTGTCTGCACCCACCTGACCTGCAATGTCCTCTACGAAAGCGACACAGAGACCATCCTCTGTCCCTGCCACAACGGCCGGTTTGACCTGAGCGGTCAGGTCATTTCCGGGCCTCCCCCGACTCCCCTGGAATCGTTTGCCGTGGAAATCTCGGGAGAGGAAATTATCGTCTTGAGAAAGAAATGAAGAAATTCCTCAAAAACATCTCTTCTTACCTGGACTTCCGCTTGAAAATCTCGGAGATCATCCAGCTGGCCGGGAAAAAGAAAGTTCCCGAGCATAAATACTCGCTCTGGTACTATTTTGGAGGGATCTGCCTTTTTCTCTTTGTCATCCAGGTCATCACCGGCATCCTTCTCCTTCTCTACTACGTGCCTTCTGTGGACGCCGCTTACGAAAGCGTCCAGAGCATCATGAGCGAGGTCCGGTTCGGTTGGCTCATCCGTTCCGTCCACAGCTGGTCCGCCAACATTCTCATCGGCGCCATCTTCATCCACATGTTCAGCTCCTTCTTCATGAAGGCCTACCGGCCTCCCCGGGAGCTGACCTGGGTCAGCGGGTTTTTTCTTCTTGTGATTTTTCTTGCTTTTGGCTTCAGCGGCTATCTCCTTCCCTGGAATGAGCTGGCCTTCTTCGCCACCCGGGTGGGCACGGACATCGCCGGGACCATCCCCGTCGTCGGAAGGTCCATCAAAACTTTCATCCTCGGCGGCCCGGAAATCTCCAGCGCCACCCTCCCCCGTTTCTTCTGGTTCCATGTGGCCATCCTTCCCCTGTTCACCACGGTCATTCTGGGCATTCATCTCTTCCTGGTCCAGGTTCTGGGGATGAGCAGGCCGCCTGTCCTCCCTGAGAGCGAGATAAGAGAGGTTCCCTTCTTTCCCAACTTCATCCTGAAAGACGCCCTGGGCTGGATTCTCATCCTCCTTGCCATCGGCGTGCTCTGCGTGTTTTTTCCCTGGGAAGTGGGGCAGAAAGCAGACCCCTTTGCGGCGACTCCTCTGGGCATAAAGCCGGAATGGTACTTCACTTTCATGTTCACCACCCTGAAGGTCATGCCATCTCATTTCCTTTTTCTGGAGGGAGAGGTGCTGGCTGTCCTCGGGATTATGGCCGGAGGCCTCCTCTGGATGCTGGTTCCCTTCCTGGACCGGAACGCTGCCAGAGAAAAAAGGAGTTCGCTTTTCACCTTGATCGGCTTCGGACTGCTGCTGTATATCGTGGTCATGACAGTTCTGACCTATCTTCTCCCCAGCCATTAGAGGAATGAAAGAAACGATGAAACGCGGCAAGCACCGCCTGCTTTCCCTCGCAGCCGGAATTCTGTGTCTTTCGCCCGTCTGGCTCTCTGCCCAGGCTTCAAGCTGCATCGAATGCCACAGCGAGATGGGAGAGGAACTCGTTGAATCCTTCAAGCTCGATGTCCATCAGAAATTCGGCCTGAGCTGCAGCGACTGCCATGGTGGAAACCCCGCCGAGGAAGAGGCCGACCTGGCCAAAGACCGGAGCTTCCGGGGCGCGCCGGAGAGAAAAGACGTCCCTGAATTCTGTGCCTCCTGTCATTCCGACTCCGTGTACATGAGGGACTTCAACCCCAACCTCAGAGTCGACCAGCTGGCGCTCTACTGGACAAGCCGCCATGGCCAGCGCCTGAAAAAGGGCGACACCCGAGTGGCGGTCTGCACCGACTGCCACGGCGACCATGGTATCCTGGCCGGCAACCATCCGAAATCCCTGACCTTTCCCTGGAACATCCCTGAAACCTGCGGGAGATGCCATTCGGATAAGACACTGATGCAGGCTTACCGGCTCCCCGCCGACCAGGTCGAGGAATACCGGCAGAGCGTCCACAGCCGCGCCCTCTTTGAGAAAAAAGACCTCTCCGCGCCAGTCTGTAACGACTGTCACGGTAACCATGGAGCTGCACCGCCCGGCGTCTTTTCCATCGCTTATGTCTGCCGGCAATGTCATCCGAGCACCGGAGAGCTCTTTCTCCGGAGCCCGCACAAGAAGGCTTTCGATGAGATGGAAATCTCCGAATGCGAAGCCTGCCATGGAAACCACAGGATTCTTCCTCCCTCCGATGAGATGCTCGGCACTGGCGAGGAAGCCATCTGCATTCAGTGTCATGATCCCGATTCCAGGCCCTACGCCGTTGCCGCGGCAATCAAAAAATCCCTGGACCGGTTCAAAGACCAGATCCAGGAGGCGGAGACCCTGCTGGCCCAGGCGGACAGGCAGGGCGTCAACGTCAGCGACCCGCGCTTCCGGTTGAGCGAAGCCATCACCCTCCTTATCCTTGTCCGGAATCTCAGCCATGGCCTGGATCTCGCCGAGATCGAAGCCAAAATCCAGGAAGGAGAGAAGGTGGTTTCCTGGGTGAGCGATTCGGGTGAGGCCGCTCTGAAAGAAGCCAGGTTCAGGAAAAGCGGCCTGATCGTCTCCACCATCTTCATCTTTCTGCTGGCTCTCGCTCTTTTTCTCAAGATCAGAGATATCGAGAAAAGGTCTCGCTCCTGAAGGCCGTCAGGGGTGACCGTCTCTTATAAAATCTATCATTCCAATAGATGAAATATTGACTTGAAAAAGAAATCCGGATTAAGATATTTTTAACAGAAAAAGGAGCGTTCAATGAAGAAATGGCTGGTGGTTCTGATTGTGATCATCATCCCGGCCTTCCTTGTTTCCCTCTTCAGCCAGGAATTCACCTACGTCGGTGCCGATAAATGCAGCATCTGCCACAAGACCGAAAAACAGGGAAAGCAGCATCCCATCTGGAAGCAAAGCCGACATTCCCAGTCCTTCGCCGCCCTCACCTCAGAGCAGGCGATTGCCGCCGCCAGAGAGGCGGGAATGGAAACCCCGCCCGCGGAGAACCCCCAGTGCCTCAACTGTCATGGGTCTCTCTTCGAAAAGGCTCCGGAGCTCAAAACAGAAGGCGTGACCTGCGAAGTCTGTCATGGCCCGGGAAGCGAGTACAGAAAGTTGAGCATCATGAAGAACCGCGAGGAAGCGGTAAAGAACGGCCTCATCGTCTACGGCTCTCCCGAAGCGATCAAAAGCCAGTGCCTGAGCTGCCATGAAATGGCCCATGGAAAGCCCTTCGACTTTGCCGCGGCCTGGGAAAAAATCAAGCATCCCATACCCGAGGAGAAATAGGCAACGGTTTCAGAAAAGGTATTCTCTTTCCTTCCCTCTCCCTTGTCCTCTAGAACTTAAAGCTCTCTCTTTCCCTCTTTCCTCTCTGGGTCCACAACATCTTCATCATCGTTCACGGTTATGAGGCTCTTCTCGCCTTTCTGGCAGTCATTATCTGGCACATGTACAACGTCCACCTCAACCCGGAATCTTTCCCCATGAGCAAGGTCTGGCTGAACGGGAAAATCACCGGAAGGGAGCTGCGCATCCTCCATCCCCTGGAATATCGAAAGGTCCTGGAAGAACGGAAAAAGAGCGTGGTCAGGCCTTAAAGGCCAGCGAAAAAGGCCGGCCAGAAAGGGTCCTGGCGGGGAATGGCCAGAGGCACAGCCTGGCCGT
>CAYZDV010000110.1:0-6665 GCA_964477275.1 uncultured Eubacteriales bacterium | reverse complement strand
CTGCATTCTGCTATACCCCCCAAAAAAATTGGGGACAGTCCCCAATTTTACATTTAATGCGGATTGTCGGGTTTCAGAGGCGGGATTACGGGGTCCAGGACTTCATTTTCCTGAACAGGGAGGTGGGGTGAATGCCGAGAATCCTGGCCGCCCGGGTTTTGTTCTGCCGGGTATGCTCGAGAACCCGCTCGATGTACTTCCTCTCCAGCTCTTCCAGGCTCAGGAACTCGTCCTGAACCGCGGCCTCCTCGATGATGCGGCTTCTCTGGAGCTTCTGGTAAGTTCTGATTTCCAGGGGAAAGTGCCTCAGCAGGATTTCATCGGCCATGTTCAGGGACATCGTTCTCTCGATGATATTCTTCAATTCCCGCACGTTGCCCGGCCAGGGATAATTCATCAACGCCTGGGCGGCTTCCTGGGAAATCCCTTTGAAAGAGCGCTTGAGCTCTTGATTGAATTCCTGGATAAAGGAGAGGGTCAGAGGCACGATGTCCTCTTTTCTCTCCCTCAACGGCGGGATGCGGACAGGAACGACGTTTAACCGGTAGAAAAGGTCTTCCCTGAATTTTTTTTCATCGGTGACCTTTTGCAGGTCCTTGTTGGTGGCCGCGATCACCCGGATGTTGACCTGGATTCTCCTCTCCCCGCCCAGCCGGGTGAAGTTTTCCTCCTCGAGAACCCGGAGCAGCTTGGCCTGGAGGTTCAAAGACATGTCGCCGATCTCATCAAAGAAGACCGTCCCCTCGTCGGCCCTCTCCAGGAGCCCGGTTTTTCGTTTCTTGGCGTCTGTGAAGGCGCCCGCTTCATAACCGAAGAGCTCGCTCTCCATCAGGTTATCGGGGATGGCCGCGCAGTTGATCTCGACCAGAGGCTTCTCGGCGCGGGGGCTGTGGTAGTGGATGGCCTTGGCCAGAAGCTCTTTCCCGGTTCCGCTTTCCCCCTGGAGAAGAACGGTCGTCTTATCCGAGGAAGCGACCCGCCTGGCCATTTCCACCGCCTCTCTCATCTTCTGGCTCTCGGCCACGATCTTTCCGAAGTAGTACCTCCCCTTCTCGGTGTTGAGGTGCTCCTGGATGCGGATCCGGAGCGAGAGGGTCTCCAGGCCGCGGCGGCAGATGTTTTTCAGCTCGTTGATCTTGAACGGCTTGAGCAGGTAATCATACGCTCCCAGCTTCATGGCTTCCACGGCCTTCTCCAGGATCTCATAGGCGGTCATCATGATGACGATGGTCTCTCTTTCCATCGCCTTGACCCGCTTGAGGACCTCGATGCCCGATATCCCGGGCAGCATCAAATCAAGGAGGATAAGATGCGGCTTGAAGGTCTCCATCAACCCGAGCGCTTTTTCCCCTGATTCGGCCATGTGAACCTCGTAGCCCTCTTTCTCCAGCACCTTTTTCAGGTTGTTGAGGGTGAGAATCTCATCGTCCACGACCAGAATCGAGAACGTGCTCACGAGATCACCTCTTCGTCCTTGAAGAGAAGACGGCCTTTCTGCCGGATGGGAAGGAAAATGGAGAAGGTCGTTCCCTTGTTGACTTCGCTCCTGACCGTGACCGAACCGCTGTGATTCTTGATGTAGCTCAGGCTGATGCTCAGGCCCAGGCCGGTGCCTTTTCCCCTCTTGGTGGTGAAGAACGGGTCGAATATTTTCGTTATATTTTCCTGGGAGATGCCGACTCCGGTGTCGGAGATGTCAATCTGGATGAGCTCCTCGAACTTGACCTTGGAGGTTTCCACCCTCAGCTCTCCGCCCGCAGGCATCGACTGGGCGGCATTGATGAACATGTTGATTAACACCTGGCGGACCTGGTTCAAATCAGCGGTGACCTGAGGAAGGGCTTCCGGAAGGCTTTTCCCGATTTTGACCTTCCGGAAGATGGGCTGATGGCCCAGGAAGGACAGAATTTCATCGATGAGATGATTGATGTTGACTTTGGTGAACTGAGGAGGTGAGGGCCGGGCAAAATCGAGAAGGCCCCGGATCGTCTCCGAGATCCGGTAGACGTTCTCCAGGACGTACTCGATTTCCTTTTTCGCTTTTTTGTCCCCGGTCTCTTCGATCAGAATCTCCAGGTAGGAGGAAATGCCCAGGAGCGGGTTGTTGATCTCATGGGCAGCGCCCAGGGCGAGCTGCCCCAGGGCCGAGAGCTTCTCGTATTCCGCCAGCTGCTCCCGGAGCCTTTTCTTCTCCGTCGCATTCTCTATAAGCAGGGTCACGCCCATCACCTCCCTTCTTCCCTTCTCTATCGGGAAAAAGGAAAGGTTGAAGTACTGTTCCCCTCCGTCGAGCCTGATTTCCCGCTCCTCGAGCCGGTGGGGGGTGTTTTTCAGGATGGTGTTCTCGAAGGCCAGCTCGAAGTCTTTTTCCTTCAGCCAGGGCAGGACGCTGAAAATATCCTGGCCTTTCTCCACCCGTTCAAGGTCGAGCAGTTCCTTGAATTCCTTGTTGTAATGAGTGATGCGGCCCTCTCCATCCAGACCCACCACTCCGATGGAAATGCTGTCGATCAGGTTGCGGATGTATTCCTCCGAACGCCTCAATTCCCTGGCCAGTCCTTCGCTCTCCCTGACCTTCCGCTCCAGCTCCGTGTTGACCGTATCGACTTCCTGCTTCTTCGAGCGCGACTCGCTCAGGGCTTTCTCCAGGTCTCCGGTCAGCCTGCGGAGCAGCGAGGTGATTCTCCTCGAATACAGGCTCGAAATGACGACCAGAACCACAAAGAAAGGAGTGAAGACCAGGAAAATGCTGCGGCTGACCCTCCGCACCGGAAGAAGCGCATCTTTCAGGTCCACCTCGGAGACAAGATATATATCGGCCTGGGGAAGTTTCTTGTAAGCACAGAGGACTTTCTGCCCTCTGTAGTCGAGATGGGTCTTGATTCCTTCCTTTCCGGTATGAGGATTCCCCTCCTCCTCAAAAAACCCTCTGTCAATCAGCGGTTTGCCGCCCAAACGGGTGGGAGAGAGGAGCATTCCTTCATCGTCGACCAGAAAAAGCTCGCTGGTCTCGGAAATTCTCAGGTCAAAGAGAAGATTATAAAAATGGCTGATGTTGAGCGAAGCAGCCAGAACCCCGACGATCTCTCCCGATTTGTCCCGCAGAGGATGGGAAAGAATCATCACCGAAGTGCCCAGGATGTCCGAGTGGAAGATGCCCGAAATAAAGGACTCCCCCCTCTTTGTGACCCTGAAATACTCCCTCCCGGCGATATTCCCCTCGATCTTTCTGTTGATGGAAAGAACGATCTCTCCCTCGAGGTCGGCAATGATCACGAAATCATACCACTTTTTCTCCTCGATGAGCGATTCCAGGAAGGAAGAGAATCCGGTGGCTTCCCCGATGCTATCGACGTGGATTTGCGAATAGGACCTGAGGTCGATTTCCCGGTCCTCGAGAAAAATGTCGATGGTCTTCACGTTTTCCTCAACGGTGTTCAGGAGACGGCTGTAGACCTGGGACTTGGTCAGCGAAGAGGTCCCGAAGTAAACGATTAAAAAAAGAAGCAGGAAGGGGCTGACGAACAGGACCAGGTTCCAGAAGGTGTTCCTCAAGGTCATTTTTTTGTAGTAGTTTTCAGCGAGAGGGAAGTCGGTTGTGGAAAGCTTCATCTGAAGATACATTTTATCAGAACACTCCCGGCTCTTCAATCTCCGCAGGTTGACTTCCTTTTTTCGGTCTGCTAAAACTCTGATGGTTTCCGAAGGAGGACATGACGATGAGGAAAGCTATCCATCCCGCATTTCTGAGAACATTCATCTGCCTTTTTTGTATCCTCGGCCTCAGGGGAGCGGCGTGGCCTGAACAGCCGGCAAAGAAGCTGACCTATGAACAGGTCTACGAGAACGCAGAGCCCCGTCTCTTCATGCCCCTGCCTTCTGTCCGCGAATGGCTGGACGATGCCCATTATCTCCTCTTCGAAAGGGACGAAAAGAAAAAAACTACAAAGCTGTTCAAGGTGGAGGCCAGAACAGGCAAAAAAACGCTCTTCCTCGACTACGACCTGATCCAGAAAAACCTGCCCGGAAACCTCCCGGCCGCCCGGCACGAGGCCTTCTCCCCTGATTACAGCGGCCTTCTCTACACATTCCAGAATGACCTCTATTACTACAGCCTGAAGACAGGGCTGCTCAGGCGCCTCACCGCCACCCCTGCTGAGGAGAAAAACCCCCGCTTCTCTCCTGACGGAAAACATCTCGCCTACACCCGGGACAACAACATCTTTGCCCTCGACATCGCCAGCGGCCTCGAATACCAGTTGACCGCAGACGGCTCGGAGACCGTTTTGAACGGCTGGGCCTCCTGGGTTTACTACGAGGAAATCCTGGGCCGGCGCTCCCGGTATGCGGCCTTCTGGTGGTCGCCTGACAGCCGGCGCATCGCCTTCCTCCGCTTCGACGACAGCCCGGTGCCCACTTTTCCCATCTTCGGAGCCCGGGGCACGCACGGCGAGCTGGAGGTCCAGCGCTACCCGAAGTCCGGAGACCCCAACCCGGAAGTCCGGCTGGGAATTGTGACGGTCGCCGACAGGACCCTGGTCTGGGCCGATATCGATGAGCGGGCCGACCATTATGTGGCCTGGCCCTTCTGGTTTCCCGACAGCTCCACTCTCACCTTCCAGTGGATGAACCGCGACCAGACCGAGATCAAAATTTACGGCGTCGACCTGCAGACGGGAAAAAAGAGGGAAATCCACACGGAAAACCAGCCTTCCTGGGTGGAGTTTTTCGAAGACCTCTATTTCCTCAAAGACCGGAGCGGCTTCCTCCTCCTGAGCGATGTGGACGGCTGGCGCCATCTCTCCCTTTATGACCTGGAAGGAAAGCTCGTGAAGCGCTTAACGGAGGGCGAATGGTCTGTCACCGGAATCGAGCTGGTCGATGAGAAAAACAGGAGAGTCTTTTTTTCCGGGAATAAGGGCCAGTCCACAGAATCCCATCTCTTCCGGGTCAACCTGGACGGAACCGGCCTCAAACGCCTGACCGGAGAACCCGGCAGCCACCGGACCCGGGTCTCGCCCGAAGGGAGCTATTTCATCGATTATTTCTCCAGCGTGACCGCTCCCTCCCGGCAGGACCTCTACCGCAGCGACGGCACCCTGGTCAGAAACCTGGGAGAAAGCCGGACTCCGCTCATGGACGAATACAAGCTCGCGAGAAAAGAGCTGTTCTCCATCCCCACCGAAGACGGCGGGAATCTTCCCGCCTACTGGATCCTTCCCCCGGATTTTGACAGCCGCAAGACCTATCCTGTGCTTTTCAGCATCTACGGCGGGCCCGGCTCGAGCACGGTCTCCAACTCCTATCCTCCTCTTTCCTCGCTGTACTTTGCCCAGGAAGGGATTATCCTCATCAGCGTCGACCACCGCGGCTCAGGCCATTTCGGGAAAAAAGGCATGTCCCTCATGCACCGCCAGCTGGGGAAATGGGAAATGCACGACCTGATCGAGGCCGTCAGGTGGCTCCACCAGAAGCCCTTCGTGGACAGGACCAGAATCGGAATCACCGGAGGAAGCTACGGCGGCTACGCCACCTGCATGGCCCTGACCTACGGAGCGGACTATTTTACCCACGGTTACGCCCGCTTTCCGGTGACGCGGTGGGAGCTCTACGACACCGTCTACACCGAGCGCTACATGGACCGGCCCGGCGACAATAAGGAAGGCTACGAGTTCGGGTCGGTGATGACCCACGCGGAAAAATACAGAGGCGTGCTCTTCCTTTCCCACGGCGCCATGGACGACAATGTCCACATGCAGAACACAATCCAGCTCATCGACAGGCTCATGGATGAGGGCAAGCAGTTCGGGTTCATGCTCTACCCCGACCAGAGGCACGGCTACGGCGGAAAGAAAAGAGACCATACCAACCGCCATTACGTCGATTTCTGGTTCACGCATTTTCTCCACCGCTGAATGCCGGCAGCGTGAAGGCTGGCGGACCGGCCCGGCCGCATGGAAAGCTGCAGGCAGGGGAGGGAGTCTTGTCTCCGTGTTTCCGGATGTGATACATTAGTATCAGATTTTTTGGCGAGGAAAGACCATGACTATCCTGGAAGTGACGATGAAACTGCTGCTGGCCGTGGCTCTGGGCGGCATTGTCGGCCTGGAGCGCGAATCCAGTCAGAAACCTGCCGGGTTCAGGACGAACATCCTGATCTGTGTCGGCTCGACGATGATGATGATTCTCTCCGGGCTTCTTCTCCAGGGGAGAGAAAGCACCGCCATCGACCTCACCCGGATCGCTGCCGGAGTCATCACCGGAATCGGGTTCATCGGAGCCGGGACCATCATTCAGGCACGGGGAAGCATTATGGGGCTGACCACTGCCGCCAGTCTATGGGCCATGGCCGGCCTTGGCCTGGTCATCGGAGCTGGCTATTACCTGATTGCCGTCATTTTCACCGCGGTCGTCCTCCTGATTCTGGTCATCTTCGGAAAAGTCGAAGACCTTTTCCTCCGGAAGTCCACCTCCAGCTACCATCTCAAAGCAAAACACTCCAGGGAGATTCTGGCCACCCTGAAAAAGCTGGCTCTCCATGAAGGCATCCGGTTCAACGAGCTCACCCTGAGGAAAGAAGGGCATGAGGCGGTCATCGACTTCTCCTTTCAGGCCACCCACGAGAAAGAACAGAAGTTCAACCAGAGCCTCCTTGACCTGGGCGA
>CAYZDV010000109.1:0-6677 GCA_964477275.1 uncultured Eubacteriales bacterium | reverse complement strand
GGGAAAACAGATCAGCGAGGACGGACGGGGGACACCCCATGACAGGACCCATCCTAAAAAATATTGGCCTCCACGGAAAAAAAGATGCTTCCATATCCTAAGACTGCGGGCCGAATTCTGTCCCTGCTCATCTCTCCGGCAGCAGGGACGTTCATCGCTGTGTTTGCCGCAGACGGAGAGTGCGCCTCGCCGAAAAAGCCGAGAAAATGGAATGACCGGAGGACGCTTTTTCTACCGTCTTGAACCCCGGAGAAGGAAGAGGCGCAGCAGTTGGACGGCCGCCATGGCTGTTGCTGCCACATAGGTCAAAGCAGCTGCCGAAAGGACCTTTTGAGCGCCCCGGAGCTCGCCCTCTTTGAGGTAGCCTCCATCACGGAGAAGGGCCAGGGCCCGTCGGGAAGCGTTGAACTCCACAGGGAGGGTCAGGACCGAGAAAACGACCGCGCCGGAAAAAAGAAGGATGCCGATATCCATCAAGATGCTCGGCCCCTGCTGGCTGAAGATAAACCCGATAAAAAAGAGCGGAAACGCAAGTGAAGAACCCAGATTGGCGACCGGATAGATAGCGTTCCTGAGATAAAGAGGATAATAGCCGGAATGGTGCTGGAGAGCATGGCCTGCTTCATGGGCCGCTATGCCCAGAGCTGCCAGTGAGCGGCTGCTGTAAACGCCTTCTGAGAGCCGGAGTCTTTTTTTCCTTGGGTCGTAGTGGTCAGTCAACTGTCCCGGCGCTTTTTCAATCCTGACATCGGTGGCACCGCTAAAGTCAAGAATCTGATAGGCCATTTCGGCGGCAGAGATCCGGGAAGAGGCCAGTTTAGTGCTGAAATGTCTATAGGTGCTTTTCACCTTTTGCTGGGCGTAAAGGGCCAGGATCAAGGGAGGAATCAGAAGGAAAAAGGTGTAATCCCAGAAAAACATCGCTGTTCACTCCTCATGACGATGGATTCAAATAATAATGATAGCAGCTCATCCTTTTCTCTGTCAAAGAGAAAATGGAAGAAGTCAGCATTTCGATCGTGTTCCCATTGCGGATTTGGGAATGCGATTATGAAGGAAGCCGTCCTCTCTGTTTTCCATAAATAAAAAGATCATCGAGATGCGGTTGACAAATTGGGGAGATGGCGATAGCATTTTTTCTCGGGCCTGGATCGAGCGATTTTGTTCTTGAGATGCAGGCGCTGACTTGCGAAAAAGCTGCCAGAGAAAATAGAGGACCGTGCTAGATGGGGAGCTAGCGGTGCCCTGTCACCCACAATCCGCTACAGTGGGGTCGAATTCCCTGCCGAGGCTCGGCTTTTTCTGGACTGTATCCAGGTAAGTGGTGTTGACGGTGAGGGTCCTGTGCAAAGAGCTCTCTGTGAACCCCGTCAGGACCGGGAGGTAGCAGCGGCAGCAGAGCAGCTTCTTGTGCTGCAGAAAAGCCTTCCCAGAGCTAACTGCCTGGACAACGCAGGGAAAGTTCAGTCGGAGCAGGGTGCACGGTCTTTTTGATGTTTGGCTCCCACATGGTGGATCGTTTTCAGTCAGCCGAGGAGCAGGTGGGCGTCCCGGATTTTTTTCCGGACAGACATGCCGTAAGGACAGGCCTTCTCGCAGGCTTCACAGCTCCGGCAGGCCGCAGCGGTCTCCTCTCGTTTCAACCGGGAATAGGATGTTCTGGCGAATTCGGTCTTTCCGTAGCTTTCGAAATAAGTGAGATAACGAAGGATGGTTGTCGTCTGGATATGCTGAGGACAATTCTCCTGGCAAAGACCGCACATGTGGCAGTAGTCTGAAGAATTCTCGGCGACAAACCGCAGCAGGTTTCTTCTTTCGGCCGCTGTCAGATCGCTTCCCACCGCACCCAGGTCTTCTTCCAGTTCCTGGAAGGTCAGAATCTCTATGACCGCTGAAGAGATGTTCCTGTTCTCCAGCGCCCATTTGAGCATGGCCTGGAAGAGAGAAGTCGTTCCCGTCCGGTATCTCTCCAGGTTCTGCCTCCTTCCCCCGACCTTGAGCGTTTTCATGGCCACCACACCCATGTCTTTTGACCGCGAAAGCTCAATCAGGTGACGGATACCGCTCTGGCCCAGATAATCGTCATAGGTCTGAATGTCTTTTTCAGCGGGCTGGATGTCGAAGACGTTGTACCCCAGCTGGATCATGTCATAGTGGCCGCACTCCGCGGCTTTTTTCACAATTCGGTGATGGTTGGAATGGCAGGAGAGCCCTTTGAACCGGTATTTACCTTCTTTTTTCAACTTCTGGAACGCTTCCAGGACGCGCTCGTCGTCCAGGTGCTTTTCCTCAGCGGCCCCGTGAATGAGAAGGACGTCCACATAATCAGTCTGCATCCTCTCCAGGCTTTCGTTGACAGAATGGATGATGGTGTTTTCGTTCCAGTTTCCTCTGAGGTGAAATTTTGTTCCCACAGAGACGCATTCCCGGCCCAGCTCCTTGAAGAGACGGCCGATCTGACGCTCGGCGTTGCCGTTCATGTAGGAATGGGAGGTGTCGATATAGTTGACTCCCCGTTCGATGGCCTGAAGGAGGATGGCCCTCTCTGGAAGGGGGCTGCTTCCCAGGGAGATTTCAGAGACCATGAGGTTTGTCCTTCCCAGCCGGCGGTAGAACATCCCGCCTTTCTTCACGCGCTCAATTGAACCTTCCTCCCCGGGGAAAAGCTTTGTGCCCGTGAGCGAGGCGGACAGAGCCCCAATGGCCATCTTTTTCAGGAAAGCCCGGCGGCCCGGCTCCTCTTTAAAAAATGGTCTCTCTCTTTTCATTTTTCAATCCCTGTGATGTTCAATTCTTCACGAGCCCCAACTGGCTCAGAATTTTATCCATAACTTTCTGTCCCTTCTGGTGGAGAGGCAGGAGAGGCAGCCGGGGAGGCCCTCCATAATAGCCGAGCCGGTCAAGCGCGTATTTGAGTCCGGGAATGCCGAAGGTCTGGATGATGGCCTTGTTGAGGGGAATGAGTTTAAGCTGCAGTTTGAGCGCTTCATCGAGCTTTTTTTTCACAAACAATTCATAGAGCCTGACACATTTTCCGGGCACTGCCGCGGCCAGAGCAAGAATGCCGCCCCTGGCTCCGAGGAAAAGTCCCTGGAGGAAGACGCTTCCTGCGCCGAGAAGGAAGTGGAAACGGGAGGGGAGGAGGGGAATGACTTCTCCCAGGAAGTCGAGGTTTCCCGAGCTGTCCTTGATTCCGGCGATGTTGGGATGGGAGGAGAGCTTGCAGAGAAGCTCCGGGCCGATGGAGATTCCTGTGTTTCCTGGAATGTGATAAATGAAAACCGGGATTCCGGACCTGTCTGCGATGGTCAGATAATGCTTTGTGAGTGCCTCATCGTCCATTCTGGATTTGAAATAGCTGGGAGTGCGGATGAGGGCAGCATCAACTCCAAGCGCAGCCATTCTGTTGGTGAATTCGAGGGTCGCCCTGGTGGATTCTCTGGCCGTGCCCACGATGATTTTTTTCCCGGACGATCTGGCTTCCACGGCAGTGCGGACCAGCCTTTCCGATTCATCGTCTGAGAGGTGGACGCTCTCTCCGGTGGAGCCCAGGACTACATAGCCTGCCAGCTCAAACGAATTGTAGCGGATAATGTTGTCCCTGAATTTTTCAACGGATATTTCCTCTCCGCTGAAGGGTGCCGTCAGAGCAGCAAACACACCTTCATATGTCTCCGACATTCCAATCTCTCCTTAATTGAGGATAAAAAACCGGATTTGAACGGCGGCAGAAAACGAATTCCGGCCCATCACCACCCTTCGATATCTTCGAGTTCTTCTTCACTCAGCCCGAAGTAGTGGCCGATCTCATGGAGGAGGACTTCTTTGACTTTCTTCTTGATCTCCGATTCCTGAGAGCAGATATTTTCGATGGGTTTTTGATAGATGGTGATGACATCGGGCGGGAGATTCCCGTAGTAAGGCCCCCTGTGTTTAAAAGGGACGCCGTGGTACTGCCCCAGGATAAAGCGAACAGGAGGTCGCCCTGAGCGACCGAAGGAGTCCTTCGGCGGGTAATCCTCGACAATCACCGCCAGATTATGGATGTATTTTTTGAATTTTCTCGGAATTTCCTTCAGCGCCTCTTCGACGAGTTTCTCAAATTTTTCTCTGTTCATGGGAGAACTTTCCCCATCCTCGAAACGGCTATTTTTCTATCCCCTCCCGGGCCATCACGCCTTTTTTATAATAATGCTTTTTCTCCTTCATCTCGGTAATAAGGTCTGCTTTTTTCAGGAAAGACGACGGGGCATACCTTCCGGTGAGGATGATTTCGACGTTTTCGGGTTTTTGTTCCAGAAATTCGAGGACTTCTTTCTCAGTCAGAAGATGGAAATAAACGGCAACGTTGATTTCATCGAGGATGATGAGGCGGTATTTGCCGGAGAGCATCGCTTCCCGACATTTTTTGAGTCCCTTCCTGGCCAGACGGATGTCTTCTTCATCTGGATTTCTGGTGACGTGAATAAAACCCTTCCGTCCAAACTGCTCGATTTTGATCAACGGCGAAAGCTTCTCGAGGGAGATGAGTTCGCCGTACAAATGGCCTTTGAGGAATTGCCCGATGTAAGACCCCTGCCCGTAGCCGGCAGCCCTGAGAGCAAGGCCCAGAGCGGCTGTGGTCTTTCCCTTGCCGTTTCCCGTGTAAACCTGGATGTAACCTTTGAGCTTTCTCTTCTCGTCCATTGTCCTTACTATATGGGAATCTTCCCTCCGGCGTCAACACGGGAATTTTTCAAAGGCTCGAACTTGTGCTATAATCTGCGGCATGCTGGACCCCAAATTCATTCTGGAACATGCTGATTTCATTGCAAAAAGAATGGCCGCCCGGGGCCTTGAGGTCAGCCTGAACGGTTTTCTGAGGCTCTCTCAGCGAAAGAAAGATTATCTGATGAATGTGGAAAGCCTCCGCCACGAACAGAACCAGGCCTCCCGGCGTATCGCCCGAAAGAAAAAAGCCGGTGAAGACACCGCCTCCCTCATCAAAGAGATGAAAAAAGTCTCCGCGAAGATCAGGCGCCTGGAAGAGAAAATAAGAGAGGTCGAGGAGAAGCTGGGTCAGATTCTTCTCTCCATCCCCAACGTTCCTCACCTGTCTGTTCCCGAGGGAAAAAGCTCTGAAGACAACGTGGAAATCAGGAGATTCGGTGAAAAACCAAAATTCCGTTTTCCTCCCCGACCCCACTGGGAGATTGGAACCCGGCTGGGAATCCTGGATTTTGAGCGGGCGGCCAAGATTGTCGGGTCGCGGTTTGCCGTGTATCTCGGTGCTGGCGCCAGGCTGGAGAGAGCTCTGATCAACTTCATGCTGGACGTCCACACCAGGGAAAGAGGGTATGAAGAAGTGATTCCGCCTTTCGTGGCCAACGAGAAAAGCCTGCTGGGAACCGGCAACCTGCCCAAGTTTGAAAGCGACCTTTTCAAGCTGCGGGGATATCACTGGTACTTGATCCCCACGGCAGAGGTTCCGCTGACCAATCTCCACCAGGATGAAATTCTGGAAGCGGATTCCCTTCCCAGAAGATATGTTGCCTATACGCCGTGCTTCAGACGGGAGGCCGGGTCGTACGGGAAAGACATCCGGGGCCTGATCCGCCAGCACCAGTTCAACAAGGTCGAGCTAATGACATTTTCCCTTCCTGAGAACTCCTACCAGGAACTGGAGAAGATGACCCTGGATGCGGAGGAAGTTCTGAAAAGGCTGGGGCTTCACTACCGGGTGGTGGTTCTCTGCACGGCGGACCTGGGCTTTGCCGGCGCCAAGACCCATGACCTGGAGCTCTGGATGCCGCACCGGAAGAAATACATGGAGATTTCCTCCTGCACCAACTGCGAGGATTTTCAGGCGAGAAGGGCGTCCATTCGCCTGCGGAGGGGAGAGAAAAAGCGGCTCGAGTTTGTCCACACTCTCAACGGATCCGGGGTGGCCATCGGCCGCACGCTCAGCGCCCTGCTGGAGAGCTGCCAGCAGGAGGACGGCTCTGTCCTCATTCCCGAGGCGCTGCGGCCCTACATGGACGGCCTGGAAAGAATCACCTGAGCCATCCCTTTCCGGGTTAACCTCTGGCAAGAGAGGAAAAGTTTTTGAAACGCTCTCGCTTCCTGAGCACTCCTGCCAGGAGCTTGCGAGCTTCTCTCTGGCAGGGTAAAATAGGAAGCCCTGCGGAGGGATGGCCGAGTGGTTGAAGGCGGCGGTCTTGAAAACCGCTTTCCGGGCAACCGGAACGGGGGTTCGAATCCCTCTCCCTCCGTTCAGCCTTTCTCCCGGTTTTCTCGCTCCTCAGCCTCTGCTTTGTGCGCTTCTGATGAAACAAAAGAGGGTTCTCTTCCATTTTGTATGGGTAATCTTAAGACTAAAATACACGGATCAAGGTCGCTTCTTCCGTTCCCGTGTATTTTACCCGCACTAAGCTGGAAGAGATTCCGGTCGATCGCCAGGCCCGAATAGATTTGCTTGCGGAGAAAAACGTGGTAGAATAACAGCTGTTTCCAGCCTGCTGCGGAGAGGTGCTGGAGTGGCCGATCAGGGTCGCCTGCTAAGCGACTGTCTCGATGAATGTCGGGACCGTGGGTTCGAATCCCACCCTCTCCGCCATACCCAGAAATCATAAAAAAACAGCGTGATCTCATCCGCCCGGCGGTCTTATGGCTTCTCTGTCTTTCCATTCTGGCCAAAG
>CAYZDV010000108.1:0-5000 GCA_964477275.1 uncultured Eubacteriales bacterium | reverse complement strand
ACCGGGACCTGAAGCCGCAGAACGTCATGATCGATAAGGAAGGGAACGCCCGGATCATGGATTTCGGTATCGCCCGCTCGCTCAAAGCCAAAGGATTGACAGGCTCAAGAGTGATGATCGGGACCCCTGAATACATGTCTCCGGAACAGGTGGAACTCAAAGATGTGGACCAGCGTTCGGATATCTATTCAATAGGGATTATTCTCTACGAGATGGTGACAGGGCGGGTTCCCTTTGAGGGGGAAACGCCTCTCAGTGTGGCCATGAAGCACAAGAGCGAGGCGCCCCGGGATCCGAGAGAGCTCAATTCCCAGATCCCCGAAGACCTCAGCCGTGTGATCCTCAGGTGTTTGGAGAAGGAGAAAGACAAAAGATACCAGAGCGCAGGAGAGCTGCGGTCTGAGCTCGAGAAAATCGAAGCCGGTATGCCCACCACAGAAAGAATTGTTCCCAAAAGGAGACCGAGCACGTCAAGAGAGATCACGGTGACTTTTGAGTTGAAAAAGCTGTGGATTCCGGGTCTGATATTGGCTGTTCTCGCGGCCGCTGTGGTTCTCATCTGGCAGCTTTTTCCCGACAAAGACGCTTTGCCTGTTCCATCGGACAAACCCTCTGTGGCGATTATGTATTTCAAGAACAACACCGGCGAGGAAGACCTCGACCACTGGCGAACCATGCTCTCCAACCTGTTGATCGCTGACCTCACCCAGTCCAAACACATCCGGGTTCTCGGCGAAGACCGGCTCTTCCAGATCCTCAGCCAGATGAACCAGCTGAAGGCGGACACCTATTCCTCTGATGTTTTAAAGCAGGTGACTGTTCAGGGCCGGGTCAACCACATCCTGCAGGGAGCCTATGCCAAAGCAGGAGACGAATTCCGGATCAACGTGATCCTCCAGAACGCCAGCACTGGAGAGCTCATCGGTTCAGAGTCGGTGGCCGGAAAAGGCGAGGAGAATATCTTCGCCATGGTGGACGAGCTGACAAGGAGAATCAAAGCCAATTTTAAGCTCTCCGCAGAAGAGATTGCCGCAGACATCGACAAGGATGTCCATAAGATCACGACCAGCTCTCCGGAAGCGTTGAGATATTACAACGAGGGAAGAGAATTGCATCATCAGTTTGAATACCGGAAAAGCATTCAGATGATGGAAAAGGCGGTGGCCGCAGACCCTGAGTTTGCTATGGCCTACAGGAGCATGGCCATGGCCTATAACAACCTGCTGATGTTTTTAGAAAAGAAAAAATATCTCAGGAAGGCTTTTGATCTGAAGGATCGCCTCTCTGATAGAGAGCGCTATCTCATCGAGGCAGAATTCTACAAGGACTCTGAACGCACTTATGACAAAGCCATCGACGCTTACACGAAACATCTCCAGCTTTATCCCGATGACAGCATCGCCAACACCAACCTGGGAATTCTGTACCTGTCGACAGAACAGTGGGATGAGGCCATAGAACGTTTTAACGTGAATATTCAGAATAAAGACAGGACTTATTTCCCTTATGTGAATATCACAGAAGCCTATAGAGCCAAGGGGATGTACGATACTGCCGGGAAAATTCTCGAGGATTATATTCAAGATGTCCATGAGAGTGATATTATCCGTCGAGAACTGGCTCTGAACCATTTCCTCCAGGGAGACGACGACCTTGCTCTCTCCGAAATCAATAAAGCCCTTTCCCTTAATCCGGAAAATATAATGATTCATATTATAAAAGGGAATATCCATCTCTGCACAGAAGACTTTGCAAAAGCAGTGGAAGAATATCTCAACGTGCTGGAAACAAAGGAGATGGGATATCATCTCTACGTTAGAGTCGCACTGGGCACTTTGAACCTCCTGCAGGGAAGATTCGGGGAAGGAAGACAGCATCACAGGCACGGGCTGGAGCTGGCAGAAAAGCTCGGCGATAACTGGTGGAGAGTTTGTTTTCACATAATGCTGGCCCATAACTATCTCAAATCTGGCCGGCCCGCAGATGCCCTCAGGGAATGTGCTATAGCCCGGGACATCGCTCAAGAATCAGAGGATGAGTTCAGATGGCTGAGGCGCGTGCTGTATTATAGAGGCCGGGCTTTGCTGGCGACGAATGCCTTGGAGGATGCCCGGAAAGCAGCAAACGGCATCGAGGAACTCGTGGAAAAAGGCGTTAACAAAAAAGAAATAAGATACTCCCACCACCTCCTGGGTTTGATCGAGCTGGAGAGAAAGAATTACTCCCGTGCCATCGAATATTTCAGAGAAGCGATTTCTTTGCTCCCCAACCAGCTCGGGCTTGACCCGTTTACAAATGATCACGCCTCATTCACTGAGTCACTGGCATCGGCTTATTACGAGTCCGGCGACAGAGAGCGCGCACAGGAAGAGCACGAAAGGATATTGACGTTTACCACGGGAAAGCTCTACTGGGGAGACATCTATGCCCGAAGCCTCTACCGGCTGGGAAAGATTTTTGAGGAAAAGGGCTGGAAGGACAAGGCCGCCGAACAGTATAAAAAATTCCTCGCCCTCTGGAAGAATGCCGATCCCGGCTTTCCTGAGGTGGATGATGCCAGAAAAAGGCTGGCAGAGCTGGAATAAGCGGACTTTTTTCCCATCCTTCTCTTCACCGCCAAGACATCTCAAAAAATCAACTGATTAAATTTCACAAAAAAGCCGTCTCTTCAGTCTCCACTGAATCAGCCGTTGTTTATCACAATTGTATGTCTACTCTCGTTGACTGAAGTCATTCTTTATCTCCGTGATTTTCTCCAAAAGTTGACATCGTTCGGGACTTGTCGCTTTCCCCTTTCTGTTTTTTCTTTTTCGGCTTGGCACGGCACATGCAAGAGAAGCAGGGAATGAAACACGGAAGCATGAAAAAAATGCACCATGATGAAAAACATAAAGCTCGCCGCAAGAAGGACAAGGGGTTCACTCTGGTGGAGTTTCTTGTCTCGTTTACTCTTGTCATCATCCTCCTCACCGGAACAGCCCAGCTCATCATGCACTCTCTTCTTGTCACAAGACACGCGGATTCGAACCTCAGGACAGCGGAGCTTGTATCGCGGAAGCTGGAGCACTTCAAATCTTTCCCATTTGAGAGCGATGAGCTGAAACCAGGCCAGTACCAGGAAATCCTCAATGAAAAAAGGTCGGAAATCCCATTCTTGATGGAATGGTCGATTCATGACATCTCCTGGGGGCTGAAAAGAGTGGAAATCCAGTGCATGCCCCAGGATAAGCCCCAGAAAACGACAGGGCTTGTCCTTTTATTATCCAGAGAACTGGGGTTTTAAGATGCCTGACATAAACCGCGGAAAAGTTTTTCGCCATTCTGCAACCATCATCGAAGAAAACAAGGTAGGAGATCAATTTCAAAATAGATATCTCCCATATTCATACAACCGAAGGATATTTCAGGCTCGAAAGGAGAAGCGGTGAGCGGAAATTCCAGAGAAAAAGAGAGAAGAGAAAAGAGCCGGAAATCCGCCAATGGCTTTTCCCTGGTGGAAAGCGTGATCAGCCTTTCTCTTTTTCTGCTCGTTGTCCTGGCCAGCTTCGAGTTTTTCGGGGTTACACGGGACATTTTTTTAAGGCTCCAGGGAAAGCAGGAATCAAAAGAGGCAGCCCTGGCAGCCCTGGACAGGATGAAAATCGACCTTCTCGAGGCCGGCTCCGGCCTGATTGCCGCCCAGCAGCTCGGCCTTCTGGAGGGGATCGCAGAGAGCGAGAGCACCCTCCTCATCTCCAGCAGAGAAAAAGACTTAAGACCTCTTGCGGACCTTATCGAGGGCCAGACGAGAGTCGAGCTCGAGAGCACAACAGATATCGCAAAGGGCAGGGAAATCCTCCTGTTCGCAGTGAGCAGAGGCGAGGTGAAAACCATCGCTTCAGTGGACAGGTCAGGAATCGTTCTTTCCTCTCCGCTGAATTTTTCCTATCCCGAAGACGAAGCATCTCTTGCCCTGCTGAGGAGAGTCTCCCTCTTCCTGGATGAGAAAAACGGGATTCTCAGACGAAAAATCAATTCCAGCCCGGCCCAGCCTCTCCTCGAAGAAGTGAGCTTCTTTGAATTCCGCCATGAACGAGCCTCAAACCTGGTCACTCTGCGGCTTTCTCTCAAATCAGACAAGGAGAATATCCATGAAGCTTCTGTCTTTCCCAAAAACATGGCGCTTTCTTCCGGCCGCTGAGCGGAGCGGTAAAACCTCTGCCGGCTCGACAGCCCTTATGTCTGTCTTTCTCTTCCTCATTTTCTCCACCCTGGGGCTGGGCATGCTCTATCTCACCCAGATCTATCTGAAGTGGAGCGGCTGCAAAAAAGATACAATGCGCCTCGAGTATGCGGCTGAGAACGGAATCAAGCAGGGGTTTGATCAGCTCCTCCACCTTCTTTCCCTGTCCTCTTCACCTCTGGTCGTCACTCCCGGCGAACTCAAAGAGCTCCGGGAAAAAACACTCCACAACAGCCCGGAAATCCTGGAGAGGCTTCTCGGATGCGAAACACCCCTCCGGCGTTTTCAGAAATGGGGGAGCCTCGAATGGGAAAACCTCACGGAATTTATTCTTGAAAAATTCAAGGCACACGAATTCTGTTTCCAGACTGTCTTCAGAGTGATGATGACTTCTGCAGGCCGCGCTGAACGCCTCCGGCAGAAAAAAGAATCCGTCCTCGAATCTCAGATAGGGATTTTCGCAGGCCACATTCCTCTCCCTGCCATCCCTTTCCTGATCGAGAAAACATTCGATGACGGACAGCGGCCGTTTCAAGAAAAAAACAAGATCACGCTCATCCCGACAGCCGGAAACTTCTTGCGCCCGCCGGTCAGCTTCTCTGAGGAACCCCTTATTCCACGGGAAGCCGATTCGCTTCTGGCAAAGGCGCTGAGAATCGGGTTTTTCGACCCGAAACGTCTCTCCCGTCCCTTTCTCCGCCGGGTGCTCGGTCTAAATGAGACGAATGAGCCTGTCCCTGAAGGAATCTACCTCATCCAGGACGACACGGGCCTGGGA
>CAYZDV010000107.1:0-6773 GCA_964477275.1 uncultured Eubacteriales bacterium | reverse complement strand
TTCCTGGTTTCGTCGAGAGATGTTTTCGGCTTCTTCTTTTCCATGGGGAAAAGAGTGAGGAAGACGAAAATCTTCTACCTGATCTGCTTTATTCCGGTTGTTCTGGCCTTGATCATCAAATTGAACCAGGTCCTTTCGGCCCGGACGAGCATCGAGGGGATTACCATCTTCAGCGAGTTGATTATTACTGTCTACCTCCAGTTTCTCATCCTCATCCTTGCTCTTTTCTTTGGCTCTTCGGTCTGTTCGGAGGAGGTGGAGGGAAAGACCTTAACCTATCTGACCACCCGGCCGCTCCCCAAATCTTCGATCGTCATCGGCAAGTATGCCGCCTACATCTCCCTGGCCATCATCATGACAGCCGCGGGTGTTGTCCTCTCCTTTTTCATCCTCAACGTGGACAGGTTGCACAAGCTGGCTCTCTACAAGATTCTTTTCAGGGACGTGGTCGTCCTCAGCCTGGGGTTGATCTGTTATGGTGCCTTTTTCACGTTTTTCGGGACGTTCATGAAGAAGTCCATTCTCTTCGGGCTGGTTTTCAGCTTTGGCTGGGAAAACGTGATTCAGTATTTCCCCGGCTCAACCCAGCGCTTCTCCATCCTTCATTATCTCAAGTCTCTTCTGCCCATCCCCCAGACAGGGAGGTTCTCCTTCCTGATGTTCAGGCTGGAGCCGAGCCCTCCGGCTCTTGCCATCTTCATTCTTTTCCTGATGACAGGAGTTTTTCTTGGACTGGCCTGCCTGCTGTTCTATTTCAGGGAATATATTTTTGAGGATTGAGAGAGGCTCTTCCGATTTAAAAAATTTTTTCTTCACTCCGGGATTTTTCCAGCTTGAGCTTGTCCAGGAGGGTTTCGGGAAGGCTCTGGGGGATGCTGGCGTAAATTCGGACATGGTCTGAGGCCGAAGTGATCTCGATCCTGTCCATCAGTTCCGCCAGGCTGAGATCCTGGATCTGGATCATGGCTCCCAAGGATTTAAAGCCGTTGATCCTATCAGCCAGTTCCTGATTCTTGATCGGGTCGTCGCCGATGAGCTTGAGGTCGAGGATGATGTTTTCGTTTTTGTAGTCGAAGGCGGCAGAGATGGCAGTGACGTTTTCCAGTCCGCTCAATATCGGATTGGCGGCGATGAGGCTTCTGGATTCGGGGGGAACGATAACTCCGCCCCAGACAAGAGTATATCTATCCGTCCTGGCGAATAATGCGGTGAAGGCCTTGTTCTCGAGAACGTTCTCTTCTTTTTTCTCAACGACGTCGATCACGGATTTGACGGCAGCAGTGGTGCCCAGGGCGACGTGGGAGCCGGTCAAAAAGGTAAAGCTTCCGGTTTTATCCTTCTCCTTTCCATTTCCAGAGTACACCACGAAACCGTTGTAGGCTTCTTCTTCAATCGTCTCACCGTCTTTTTCTGCTTCTTTTTGAAGCGCTGCCAGGAGAGCATCCCTGTCGTATTTGAGGTTCACAATGGCCACGACATCCCGTTGTTGGCTTTCCAAGTTTCCTCTCATGGCCGTGGCGAGGTAATAGACATCCTTCTGCGGATCGATGCCTGTTTTGGTCACGAACTCCTGATACTCTGCATAATTTTCTTCGTCCTCGATGATTTTATCGATGAACTCCAGGTTGATCCCCGTGTGAAAGTCCACGAAGAAGACTGCGTTGACGCTTCCGGGAAGAAAGCGAAGCATATCCTCTGCTTTGTCCGGCACCACTTTCGCTGCCGTCTGCATTTTCTGGCAGGAGATGAGAGCAAGGAGCAGGAAGGCTTGCGCAGTTGTGAAGATGATGAATTTTTTCATCGTATTTCCTCCTCTCTGTATTATACGTATTGTTCCCCGATGAGGTTCTCCATCAAAAGGGCAAGGAACCCTTTATCATCTGTGTCGCAAGGACTATACCAGAAAATTCTCGGAAAAAAAAGCAGAAGATTGATCCTCACGTGCTCAAACATACTCGGCGGCTGATTCCATCGGCTTCCCTCAGTGGACAACATCGTTGCGGAGAAACGATGTTGGGGAGATCCGAGGGGGTATGGGAAGGCTAAATTGTCATGGCCGTTTCTTCCATTCCCGTGTCTTTTACCCGCGTGATCTGGAAGAGCATCACTTTAAGTAGCGGTAGAGTTCTAACTGGCTGGAGTAGAAGAGGCAGCGGAGCCAGAGCAGGGCAAAAACGAAGAGCTGCTGGAGAAGGAAAGCCCCCAGCACAAGCGGCAGGTTGACCTGAGGAATTAATCCTTTGAGCAGGACATAAATGACTGCTGCTCCGAGGTGGAGAATGACGATCAGGTAGTAGAGGGCCAGAGTGGAGAAGGGATGCCTGAACACGAATCCAAAGGCCTCAAAAGCGGTTTTAAGGACATTTCGTCTGCCATCAACCACGATTTTTATCCGGGCATAATCAAAAGCCATCTGAACAAAGAGCAGGAGAAAAATGCTGAGGAAGCTGAAGAGAAGCCCGAAGAGGAAAGGCTCGATTTCAGAGATGGCATTCTGGGAGATATCTCTTAAGACGCGGCGAAACCCAAAGTGGAGGAGGCCGATGGCTCCGAAGAATAGCCAGGAGAAGAGCATAAGGCCCAAAAATCTGGAGAAATAGGCAGCCGCCCCTTCTGTGAATTTTTTCAGGCTGAATGCCGGCCTTTTCTGATTGAAGACAGAGAGAATGCCGCCCGCGAGAACGGTGCGAAAGATAAGGTAAAGAATCCCCAATGCCAGAAGGATGGGGGGGAGGGCGAATAACCTCATCTCTGCCAGAGCCTCCAGGTTGTTGAGAAGGGCGCCGTGGCCGATGATCGCAGGCCCGAAGGTCGTCTCCAGACCTTTGCTCTGGTCTCTGAATTCTTCCCACCAGAGATAGTCGAAGCCCCTGGCCATCCGTTCGCCTGCTTCGCTGTGGTCCAGGGACTCCTGGAGCGAGCGATACATGGGAGCCGCGAGAACCAGGGAAAAAAGCAGGTTGGCCGCAAAAAGGAGGATGACCATGCGGGTTGTGGAACCGGTGGCCCTGAGCCCTTTGGCAAAATTGATGAGAAATTTCATCCTCTCCTCCTTCTAACTTCCCAGAATGGTGAGAAGCTCCAGGGCATGCTGGAGCCAGAGGAGCCAGTTGGAGACCCATTTCAGGGCAGCGAGCCGGTTGGGCTTGAGCATCAGACTGTTGTTGGTGCGGTTGACATCCAGGATCAGTTTGAACTCCGGGTCGACAACCACTTTGACCACCTTCTCAGGCCCCTGGAATGTGAATTTCTTCCACCTGTACTGGCCGTCCCATTGTTCTCTTGACACCCGGCCGTTCTCGAAATCTATCTGGATCTCTACAGGAATTTTGACCTCGCCCAGCCGGCGGACGACGACTTCTGAAACATATACGTCTTTTCCGGTTGTGGCTACCTCTCCCGTTTTGTATTCCTCCTTAACCCAGCCGAGGAGGGGCTCTTGCTTCCGGTTTGTGATTTTTCCCGCTGCATAGTCAAGCTTTCCCGAGCCGTAGATGAACTGGTCCAGAAACCAGCTCATGTCCTGGCCGGCAAACTCCGAGACCACGGCGGTAAAGTCTCTTGGCCGGGGATGCTTGAACCAGAACCGCTGGGAATAGGCTTTGATCATCCTGGCAAAGAGTTCCTCCCCCATGAACCTCTGGAGCGTTCGCAACATAAGGGAGGCTTTCTCGTAGGAGTTGGCGCTGTAGCTTGCGGCATCCATGAACTCCCATGCGGAGCGCTGCATGATATCCATGTCAGAGGTCTGGCGGTGGCTGGATATCCCCTCTGATTCAATGGGGATTGTGACCTCCCTGAACGTCACCGGTATTCCGAGATACATCCTGGAGTAAATCGGCTCGCCGTAAGCGGCATAGTAGACCTCTGTATCCAGAAAGGAGGTGAACCCTTCGTCCATCCAGGGATATTCGATTTCATTGGTTCCGACCAGCCCGTAGAAATAGCCGTGCCCGAATTCATGGATGGTGATTCCTTCCGGCCGGGGAATGCCTTTCCAGGTGATGAAGTAGGCGCCGCCGGTGAAAAACGTCGGATACTCCATTCCTCCGGAGCGGCTGTTATAGGCCGGGTCAACGCAGGTGACGGTCGTATACGGATAATCGCCGTAAAAAAGGCTGCAGTATTTGATGGCGTTTTTCACCGCGTTCATGTACCTCTCCTTGAGCCGGATGTGCTCGGGCTGGAGGAGAAGGGTAATTTCGGTCGTTTTGCCGGGTGCGAATTCGAAGACTTCCCGGTATTCCAGGAAACGCGGGCTGGCTGTCCAGGCAAAATCATGGACGCTGTGCTGGAAAAAACGGTGGGTTTTGGTTCCGTCGCTGTTATCCATGACTTCTCTGTGCTCGCCCGTTGCGCCGACCACAAAGGAGGCGGGCAGCGTGATGCGGACATCATAGGTCCCGTAATCAGCGTAAAATTCGCCCGGCGTGTGGTACTGGTGGCAGTTCCATTTTCCGTCCTCAAACACCCCGATTTTCGGAAACCACTGGGCGATGAAGTAATAGTCCTTGTGAACACCGGTCCGGGACACGGGCCGGGGCACTTTGGATTCGAACTCGATTTCGAGACGGATTGTCTGGCCAGGGCCCAGGGCATAAGGAATCCGGACAGAGAACACGGTCTCATCATAGGGATTTTCGTCATCCGGATGCTGGAACGTCAGGGTGCTCAACAGGCTGAATCCTTCAAAGGAAGGGTCGTCCATGATCCTGATTGAATTGACCCGGCAGTACCCCCAGTCTTCCTTCTCCCAATCCTCGACGGCCCGGCCTCTCCGGGCCGCCCCGGTCATGAAGGTTGTCCTGTTGTTCTTGAAGGCGTTCCAGTAAAGGTGGAACCAGAGCTCTGAGGTGGAAAAGGAGGAATCGTTTGTCCAGGTGAGAATTTCGGTGGCCCTGATCAGTTTTGCCTCAGTATCCAGGGTCACATCCATTGTGTAGTTGGCGACCTGCCTGCAGAAAGGCTCCTGGCCGGAGAAAATAAGGGAAAAAGATAACAGCGAAAGGAATGCAGAGAAAGACAAAAATTTTATTCGCAATTTTGCCTCCGTGCGTGTTTTTTCATGGGATTCGGGTTTTTTTCATCTTAGTCAAGATGATGACTTTTCGCAAGCGCGGAAAGAGACTCTAAAAAGGAGTTGATTTCCGGGCAGAATCGAATTAGTGTTGGATTCTGAAGAGGAGAAAAGATGAATGATGAAGCGAAAAAACCTCTGAGTGCTTTCCAGCAGCTCGTTCGCAGCCGCCGCAGCATCCGGCGCTTTCTGGCGAGACCCGTGGAGAGGGAAGAGATTCTGACCTGCATTGAGGCAGCCCGGCTGGCGCCGTCTGCGGATAATGTTCAGCCCTGGAGGTTTCTGGTCGTCGACGATCCGGACCTCAAAGCCCGGCTGTCCAGGGAGGTCTTTTCCGGGATTTATTTCATCTCCCGTTTCGCAGAGAAAGCCCCTGTCCTTATTGTCATCCTCGCCCGCCTGGATATCATCGCCAACCGGATCGGAAAGCAGATCCAGAACATTCATTTCTACCTGATCGACATCGGCATCGCCGGAGAACACATCGTCCTTCAGGCTGAGGAGCTCGGGCTGGGCACCTGCTGGATCGGCTGGTTCAATGCCCGCAGGGCCCGCAAGCTTCTCAAAATTCCCCGGAAGTACAAGATCGTGGCCATGCTGGCCGTCGGATACTATGAGAAAAAACCCTCTAAGGAAAAAAAGAGGAAGACGCGCGAAGAGATCGTCTGGTTCAATGAACTAAAATAGGGATGTTCCCATCCATCAGATTTCCACTTTGAAGATGCCTTTAAAGGCAAAACCGAAAACAACGGAAAGGACAAAATAGGCTATGATCCAGTGGACGGGTAAGCCGAAGAGGTTCATCATCCGGGAGGGGTAGAGAATTTCTACCCGCGCCAGCGGCAGATTTCCGGGAAGAGGAGCTTCTCCGGGATACAACACCTGCTGGATGAAATGGGCACGGGTTCTCACCGGCGATATTCTGCTCAGGGGTTTTTGAGACACCGCCACTTTTTTCACCACCCGCTGACCGTTGAGCGTCAGAATCAAATCGTGGAGGCCCTTTTCCCTGACGGACAGCCGCCAGTCGAGCTCCTTCTCTTTTTCCAGCCTCAACGGCGGAGAATCCACCTCGAGGCCGGAGGAAGGACTGACCTCTATTCTCATTTCCAGAGGATGAGAACTGTCTTTGAGCTTGACCTTCAGAATCGCTTTCTCGCCAGGCTGCAGCGACTCGTAGCCGAACCAGAGGTTGAGTTGAGCCAGGATCAGAATGAGAGGAACGATCATCACCAGCAGAGGCTTCAGCGAGTAGCCGAGGTACCGGAGGTTCGAACGGAGGATGTTTCCCTGGGCTTTTAAGGACATCCCGAAGCTATCCTTGAACAGGCGGAGTTCAAGAAAATGGGCCTTGATTTTGTTTTTCACCTGCCGGATTCCCGTTTGATTGGAGGTCAGGCGGAAGATAAAAAGAAGAAAAATGCCGGTCAAAAAAGAAACGAGGATCATCCCTACCCAGGGGCTCGCACCCCGGAAGGGAAGAAAAATGAGCTCAAAAATCTTACCGAAGGCGAGGTTGAATATCCGCATCTGAACCCTGGATATTAAGAGATATATCCCAGACCTTTGAGCTTCTTCTTGATTTCCTCCTCGGAATCAGATTCTTCGATTTTGGCCAGCTCCTTTTCCAGGCAGTGGGTGACGAATTCCTCGGCCGAGGAGTAACCGGCTATTTCTGCCACGGTTTTCACCCTTT
>CAYZDV010000106.1:0-6898 GCA_964477275.1 uncultured Eubacteriales bacterium | reverse complement strand
TCCAGGAAAAGCTGGGCTGGGGCCGGTTCCGCTGAACAGCCTCCGGCCGTCCTGACGGAAGAAAGTTCCGGACGGGGGACACCCCATGACAGGACCCATCCTAAAAAATATTAGCCTCCACGGAAAAAAAGATGCTTACGGGCTTGCCGGCGGGTTTGACATTTTGGGCACCTGGGATTAAGATAAATTCCTGAAATGAACCAGAAGCTGCGGGTGGCCTACGTTTCCGCTGAGCTCTATCCCTTCGCCAAATCCGGCGAGTCGGCCGACGTCGCCTGTGCCCTTCCCAAATACCTTTCCAGCCAGGGGATGGAGGTCTCGGTCTTCATCCCCAAATACAGGAACGCCGAGGTCGAATCGTTCCCGATGGAGTGCGTGATGCCCGAGCTCCAGGTCCCCCTCGGCGACCAGAAGATGAAGGCCAGCGTCTACAAGGGAGAGCTCGGCAAATACGAGGTTTTTTTCATCGACAACCCCCGGTATTACTGGCGGGACAGCGTCTACGGGACAGGAAGCGGAGATTATCTGGACAATGACGAGCGGTTCGCCTTCTTCAACCGGGCTGTGCTCGAATTCCTGTGCAGGAGGAGGATGGCGGTCGACATCATCCACTGCAACAACTGGCCCACAGCCCTCATCCCGGTTCTCCTGAAAACCCGCTACATCCACAAGCGCCTGTTCAAGGAGACGGCGACAGTCTTCACCCTTCACAACGTGGCCTACCAGGGAAGCTTCCCTCCCGAATCCCTGGCCCTGACCCAGTTGAGCTGGGATTATTTCACTCCCGAGCGGCTGTCCTTCAACGGCAAGTTCAATTTTCTGAAATCCGGCCTGGTTTTCGCCGATATCCTCAACACGGTGAGCTCCTCCTACCGCCGGGAAATCCAGACCAGAAAGCACGGCTGCGGCCTGGAGGAGATTATCAGAAGGCGGCGGGACGCGCTCTTCAGCATCCGCAACGGCGTGGACTATGAAACCTGGAACCCGGAGACAGACCCCTATATCGCCGCCAATTATTCAGCGCGGGATTTGACCGGGAAGCGAAAATGCAAGCTCGACCTCATCCGGGAGTTCGGCCTGTCTGTCTCCGCGCGCACCCCTCTGCTGGGCATTGTCTCCTACATGAGCGCCCAGAAAGGGTTCGACCTCCTGCTCGACGCGCTGGAGGAGCTGATGAAGATGCGGCTGGCCCTGGTCATCCTCGGCAGGGGCGAAGAGAAATACCACTACTTCCTCTCCGAGGCTCAGAAGAAATACCCCCGGAAGATGGCGGTGAAATTCGAAGCGAGCCCTGCCCTGACCCATAAGGTTGCTGCCGGGGCGGACATTTTCCTCATCCCCTCCCTTTATGAGCCCTGCGGCCTCAACCAGCTCTACAGCTTCAGATACGGGACTGTTCCTCTGGTCCGGGCCACCGGCGGCCTGGGAGAGACGGTCAAGCCTTTTGACCCTGAGACCTCGAAGGGCAACGGGTTTGTCTTCAAGGAGTATTCCGCCCGGGGACTGCTCCAGGCGATAAAGGATGCCCTGGATTGCTACAATCAGTCAGAGACCTGGGAAAGGCTCATGCGGGCCGGCCTCAAGGAGAATTTCTCCTGGGTGACGGCGGCCAGAAAATACATCAAGCTCTACCAGAAGGCGTTGCAAATCAGGAGAGGAGGCTAAGTTGGCAGAAGGCATCCTGGAAGTGACGGACGGCAATTTTGAGACGGAAGTCCTCAAGAGTGAGGTTCCCGTTCTGGTCGACTTCTGGGCCGCGTGGTGCGCTCCCTGTCACATGATTACGCCCACGCTCGAGAACCTGGCCCGGGACTACAAGGACAGGATGAAGACTTACAAGCTGAACGTGGACGTGAACATGAAGACTCCCGCCAGATACGGAATCCGGAGCATTCCCACGCTCCTTCTCTTCAAGGACGGCGAACTGAAGGAGACCATCGTCGGCGTCATTCCCCAGGCAAAGATTGTCGAGATTCTCTCAAGGCACCTCTGATGGACGTCCGCGACGTCATCATCATCGGCGCCGGGCCGGCCGGCCTGGCTGCCGCGGTCTATGCCGGACGGGCGAGGCTCAACACCCTCGTCCTCGAAAAGGGGATCCCCGGCGGCCAGATTCTCCTCACCGACTTTGTCGAGAACTACCCTGGCTTTCCCGACGGAGTCGTTCCCTTCGAGTTGATGGACCGCTTCCGCAAGCACGCCGAGAAGTTCGGGGCCGGGGTCACGACGGACGAAGCCACGGAAATCCGCAGGCAGGACGAGCTCTGGGTGGTGGCGGGAAACAGGGGGGAGTATGCGGCCCGGGCGGTGATCATCGCCACCGGCTCAAACTACAGCCGGCTGGGTCTTCCCGGCGAGGCCAGGTTGACCGGGAAAGGAGTCTCCTTCTGTGCCACCTGCGACGGCGCCTTCTTCAGGGATAAGGAGATTGCCGTTGTCGGCGGCGGGGATAATGCCCTGACCGAGGCGGCCTACCTGACCAGATTTGCCCGATCGCTGAAGCTCATCCACCGCCGCGACAGCTTCCGGGGAGCCAGGATGCTTCAGGAGAGGGTCTTCGCCAGCGAGAAGATCGAGGTCCTCTGGAACACGGTGGTCGAGGAGATCAAAGGAGAAGACAGGCTGGAGTCCATCACCGTCCGCAACGTCAAGGATAAAACGAAGAGAACGCTCAACCTGGACGGGCTTTTCGTCTCCATCGGCACGCAGCCCAACACCGGTTTCGTCAAGAGCCTGGTGGACCTGGATGAATGGGGGGCCATCAAGGTCGATGCCGGGATGAAGACCAGTCAGCCCGGGATATTCGCCGCGGGCGACGTCACCAACGCCTGCCCCAAGCAGATGGCCACCGCGGTGGGATCTGGTGTCACCGCCGCCCTCTCTGCCGACACCTCCCTCCCCAGCTAAAAAAGGGGCCTGTCCCCTTTTTTACCCTTTTTTATTGACATTTGAGGGGGGAGATTTTTATAATTCATTCTGTCTTTCCCGACCATCGAGAAGAGAAACCGGGCGCAAAATTGGCCGAAAAAAAGAAATTCCTGGATCTGGTGCACGAACGCGTCCTCCTCTGCGACGGCGGCATGGGGACGATGCTTTACAGCAAGGGAGTCTATCTCAACTTCTGTTTCGACGAGCTCAACCTCACCAATCCGGACCTCATCCAGAAAATCCACCAGGAATACATCTCATGCGGCGCAGAGATGATCGAGACAAATACTTTTGGAGCCAATTATTTCAAATTAAAAAAATATGGCCTCGAGGATAAAGTGGCCGAGATCAACCGCGCCGGTGCCCGCATCGCCAGAGAGGTCGCCGGAAAGGAGATCTTCGTCGCCGGCTCCATCGGTCCCATCGGGCAGAAAATCCAGCCCCTGGGTTCCACGCCCGCCGAGGAAGCGGAGGAAGCATTTCGCCAGCAGGCAACAGCGCTCCTTGAAGGAGGCGTGGACGTATTTATTCTCGAAACCTTCTCGGACCCCAATGAAATCCATCAAGCCATCAAGGCTGTCCAGAAATTAGGCAAGGGCCAGGTCATCATTGCCGAAATGACGATCCAGGAAGACGGCAACAGCCTTTATGGGACAACGCCAGAAGACTTCACCCGAAAACTTGAAGAATGGAAAGCTCCTGTCGTCGGAGTCAACTGCAGCGTCGGCCCTGCGCACATGCTTCAATGCATAGAGAGAATGACTCGAGTCACAGAGCTCCCTCTTTCCGCCATGCCCAATGCAGGAACCCCCCGGGAAGTGGAAGGGAGAAATATTTATCTCTGCTCGCCGGAATACATGGCTGAATACGTCAAGCGTTTCGTTTTGAACGGAGTGAAGATTGTGGGCGGATGCTGCGGAACAACTCCCGCTCACATTAAAGCCATGAAAGCCGCCCTTAAAGCTCTTCAACCCCCCCGGAGGAAAATCATTGCCGCTTCCATCCTTCCCCGGGAAGAAGAGGAGAGGGAACGAATCGAGCTCAGGGATAAATCCGAAATGGCACGGAAACTGGCGGACGGGGAGTTCGTGGTGAGCGTGGAGGTTGTTCCTCCGAGGGGACATGATCCCTCCAGAGCCATAGAAATCGCCCGGATGCTCAGGAGTCACGGAGTTGAATGCGTGAATATTCCCGACGGCCCGCGGGCAAGCGCCCGGATGAGTTCCATGTCGCTGGCTTCTCTTCTTTGCTCCCGGACGGAAATCGAACCCATCCTTCATTACGCATGCCGCGATAGAAACCTGCTGGGCATGCAATCCGACCTTCTGGGAATGTATGCGCAGGGAATTCGCAATATTCTCATCATAACCGGCGACCCCCCCAAGCTCGGTGATTATCCGGATGCCACGGCTGTGTTCGACGTCGATTCCATAGGCCTCACCAATGCCGTCAGCTTTTTGAATAGAGGAATTGATGTCGGGGGCCGGAGACTGGATAAGCCCACAGGATTTCACATCGGTGTGGGCGTCAACCCCGGAGCCATTAACCTCGATTACGAAATCTCCCGGTTCGAATCCAAGGTCAAGGCCGGCGCCGAATTCGCCATCACGCAGCCTGTTTTCGACATCAAGATTTTAGAGAATTTTTTAAGGAGGATCGCCGGTCATTGCCCGATTCCCATTTTGGCGGGAATCTGGCCGCTCGTCAGCTTGAGAAATGCGGAATTCATGCATAACGAGGTCCCTGGAGCAAGCGTCCCTCCGGAAATAATGGAGAGAATGCGGAAAGCCCAGGAAATCGGCGCAGAGAGCGCGAGGCGCGAAGGAGTCTCGATTGCCCGGGAAATCCTGGTTTCCGTCAAAGAAATTGTTCAGGGGATTCAGATAAGTCCGCCCCTGGGCAAATATGATCTTGCTCTCGACGTATTGCAAGATTTATATTGAGCATACAAAAAAGGGGACAGGCCCCTTTTTTTGCACCTTCTTTGCATCAGAGGGTTCGAAATGATTATTGTCGGTGAGAGATTGAATTCCAGCAGGCGCCCTGTTCTCCAGGCCTTGCAAAATATGGATGAACGCTACATTCTTGAAGAAGCCGTCCGGCAGGAAAAAGCCGGAGCCGACTTCATTGACTTAAACGCCGCCGCCCTCCTGGACAGAGAAATTGAAACCCTCAGATGGGCGATTCCCCTGCTTCAAAAAGAACTGAAAGCGCCCCTCTCCATCGACACTCCGAATCCGGATGCCACGAGAGAAGGGTTGAAGCTCCATGAAGGAAAGGCGCTCCTCAACTCTTTAAGCGGAGAGAAAAAGAGGATCGATTCCTTCCTTCCCCTTATCAGGGAGTTTAAACCCTGGGTGGTTGTGCTGTGCCTCGATGATGAAGGCCTGCCGAAAAGTCCGGAAGAGGAACTCTCGGTTGCGCGCCGGATGGTGGACCTTCTGGACAGGGAAGGAATCCCCCCCCAGGACATCTTCCTCGACCCTCTTGTCCGGCCGGTCGGAGTTGACCACAATGCCGGGAAGCTTTTCCTGGGAGCCCTGGAGACAATAAAAAAGAATTTGCCGGATGTGAAGACAATCGCCGGAATCAGCAATGTTTCCTTCGGCCTGCCCCGGAGGAACCTTTTGAACAGGGATTTTCTCCTCTTAGCCTTGCAGAGCGGCCTGGATGCGGCGATTCTTGACCCTCTCGACAAAGAGATCCTTGCGGCCGTCGCATCGGCGCAGGCGCTTCTCGGTAAAGACCCCTCCCTCAAGCACTACCTGAGCTTCATCAGAAAAACCCCCAAATAAAAAAATTGGGGACAGTCCCCAAATAAAGGATAAAAAAAAGGGGACAGGCCCCTTTTTTCCCATCAAAAAAGGGGCCTGTCCCCTTTTTTATTTGAGTTTTTTTTCGAGGGAGGCGACTTTCTTCTTGAGCGCCTTCACTTCTTTGAAGAGCTCATAGAGCCTGGGGAAAAGAAGGCTCGATTTCCGCCAGACCTTGATGTCCTGATGGGGCACGCCCGCCACCACCGCACCGGCAGGGACATCCCCGGTCACCCCTGTCCTCCCGGCCATCATCACGCCGTCCCCGACCGTCACATGGTCGGCCACCGCGACCTGCCCGCCCATGATGACATGCTTCCCGACCTTCACGCTCCCCGAGATTCCGGTCTGGCCGGCAACGATACAGCCCTCCCCGATGTCGACATTATGGCCGACCTGGACGAGGTTATCGATCTTTGTCCCCTTCCCGATCACCGTCTCTCCCAGCGCCGCCCGGTCAACGCAGGTGTTGGCTCCGATTTCAACCTCATCCTCGATGACCACCGTCCCCGCCTGCGGAATCTTGATGTTCCGGCGCTCCTTGTTCTGGACATAACCAAACCCGTCCGCTCCGATCACAGCCCCGTTGTGGATGATCACCCGGTTTCCGACCCGCACATCCTCCCGGACAGACACATGGGAGTGGATGACGCATCCGCCGCCGATCTTCACCCCCGGATAGATGGCGGCAAACGGAAAGATCACCGTCTTCTCTCCGACCTCCGCCCCTTCGCCCACATAGGCAAAGGCCCCCACAGACACATCCTTCCCGAGTCTCGCCGAAGCCGCCACCACCGCCGCCGGATGAATCCCCGGCTCCGGCCTGTAAGGCGCCCAGAAAAGCTCGACCGCCCTCACGAACGCAAGATGGGGGTTTTCCGCCCTGATGACCGGAATCCTCCCGTATTTTTCATCAACCGGCACTACAGCCGCCGACGCCCGGCTCTCATCCAGAAGCTTCCGGTATTTGCGCTGTGCCAGGAAAACGAGGTCGCCTTCCCTGGCCTTCTCCAGACTCGAGACCCCCCGCACCTCAACCCTTCCGTCTCCCTCAAACGCACAGCCCAGCGCGGCGGCCAGCTCCTCCACGGTCAGGCTCTTCACGCTCCTCAACATCCGCCCCTTTGTCCGTCCCGCCATCTCCCTCTCACGCGGAT
>CAYZDV010000105.1:0-7072 GCA_964477275.1 uncultured Eubacteriales bacterium | reverse complement strand
ACGATTGACCCATTCGGCGATTTTCTTGGCCGCCCGCCAGGCATTTTTCTCCTCGCCCACCGCCCGCGCGGCGGCCTTCCGGATGGCCGGGTCATCAGACTCGCAGTAAAGAGTTGGCCGGAGAAACTCCTCGAATCTCTGATCTTCGACAGGGAGCTGGATGGCCTGCTCTTCACGGAAAATCTGCGCCCTTGTCTGAATCAGGGCATAATTCTCTCCTGTCTCCAGAAGCTTTTGGCTTTCCTCATCAAAGGGAAAGCGGGAAATCCGGTCGGAGGAAAAACCACTGAGCTTGAAGGTCATCCGCCGGATTTTTAGCGGATCGGCAAAAGCGATATTCGGCCTGACGACTGTGGAAAAGGCGATGTCGAAGTTTTTCTCCGAAACCTCGAGTGCTTTCTCCTTGCTCATCCTCAGGGAGGTCAGGTCGGCCAGGCTCGTCCGGCTGATGCTCTTCCATGCTTTTCCCTTTTCATCCAGCCATTCATCGTTAACGACAGCGATCACAGAATCGATTTCCTGGCGAACGCGCCACAGGCTCTTTCTCTCTCCCAGGATCAAAACATCTTCCCTGCCCAGAACTTCAAGACGGCATCGAACCAGTGATGAGGTGGTCATGTCCAGGAGGTTGAAATTCAGCCTGTGCCCTGGCTTCCAGCCTCCCTCCGCGATAATTTTCTGTATGGGAGTGGCCAGAAAAAACTCTCCTTCAAAAGGAAGTTCCTTGATGATCCTCTCGCCGGACCTGAACAGGATTTTCTGGGAAACCACCTCGGCCGCCAGAACAGTTTCCTTTTCAGACATTTTGACCCTGAGCCGGCATTCGAGAGGCCTGCTGTTTTCGTCGTAAAGCGATTCCTGGACCGTGACCAGCTCCACCGGCTTTGCTCCCAGCCGGGAGACCGCCATCCTTGATTCGTCAATTTCCTTTCTGAGCTTCTGGCCATTCCGGGACAAAGTCCACTCCTGGTGGCGACTGTATCCGACTTTTACTCCATTCATGTACACTCCCATCCACGACTCGGAGAGCTTCTTCTGCCCGGCTTCTGACTGGACGCAAAGAGAAAAATAATCTCCATCGCTCCGGTCACCGCGGGAGGCGACAACCCCAGATGCAATTTGAAACCCGCAAATCAAAATGATGAGGGAGAGGTAAAGGAAGCGCGATAAACTCTTTCTCATGGCTTTATCTCCTGGACAAACAGGACGAATGTATTTTTAACCTTTTGGAAGGAAAGAGTCAAACCCGGTGACGGATTTAGCTGTTGAGGAGGGGAGATTCTTATCTCTCTTCGGGAAAAAATAAATCTTTCGACAAGCGGATTCGGTATTTTTTGATTTTCTCGTTGAGCGTGGTGTATTTGATGCCCAAAATCTCAGCGGCTCTTTTCTGCCCGCCGTTCACTCTGTATAACGTTTTCAAGATGATGTTTTTCTCCATCTTTTCCAGGAATGTCTTGAGAGGAATGTTGCTGTTGTGGAAGAAATGTCCAATAAAGAAGGAAAAGAATTTCATCTTCAGCGCGTCTCTTCGGGAAAACTCCTCCTGCTCAGCCCTTTTTTTCAGCATCGGCCGCCTATTCTTTTTCAGCGAATTTGATTTTTTTCTTCACTTCCTCTGCCAGCACAGGAAGTCCGTTCCGGATTCGCAGCCTTTCGATTTCTCCGTTGCTGACGGCCTGGCAATATTTGATGAATGAGCTCCACGCCGGATGAACCCGGATCACGACCTCATTCACCGCCTCTTCGCTCACTCTTTTCATTCCACCTCAGAGCATAGATCATTTCGTCAGAAAAATGCCGATACAAACGCGTTGCATAATGGTACGGGGTCATGGCGAGCGACCATAGGGAGCGGTCGCCGTCTCTTCTCCTGAATGAGAGGTTGCCGCATCACTCCATTCCTCGCCGTGGCACTTTATTTCATGGGGTTATACTATTCACAATCTTTCCAGATTGGAGTTCTTCTTTCTCGCCTTTTCCGGAAATAAAAGATGCCCCTCCCGTCTTATGGACGGGAGGGGCATCGAACGTCACTAGGGTGTCTCTCAGAACTGGAACCTTACACCAAGTCTCAGCATTCGCGGATTCAGGATCTCGTTCAGGGCGTAGGCATTGGCGGTGCGGGTAAAAGAAGAGGTGCCATTGGCATAGACATAGTAGGTTCCCCAGGTCTTCTGGTATCTTCTGTTTTCGAGCTTGGAGTTGAACGCGTTGAACAGGTCGGCCATCAGGTAGATTTTGCCCGTATCGCCGAGGTTGATCACCTTTTCCAGCCTCAGATCGAACCGGTAGAAGGTGTTCAGGCGGTCTGTGCCGAACGGATGGAGAAAAGCCGTGTAGCTTCTGCTTCTCGAGTTGGGCAGCCTGTAGTCCACATAGCCGACAGTCTCGGCGATAATCCAGCCTTCTCTGGCCAGAAAAGCGAAGGAGATGTTGAAGTCGTAGGGGAGCTGGTAGAGGCCGCCGGCTTTGACCAGCCATCGGGAATAGGTGTACTGGTTGATTTTGCCGCTGGCTCCGCCGATGAAGGGAGAGTAGACCTTGCCGTCGACAGCCCAGAGGTTGGTGGGGTCGACGTAGCTCTCTTCCCCAAAATGCTGCGCCTGGTGCTGCCAGGTCAGACTTCCGTTGAGCATCCACTTGTTGCTCAGCCTCTTGTTGAAGATGATGTCCACACCGTAATAATCGCGATAATACCCATCCTGTCTCTGGAAGAGATTGTAGGGAGAGTAGGCCGCGGTATTGAACGGCCCGTATCCATCGGGAGCCGTGTAGGCTTCATCCATATAGTACCAGTCATGCCGGGAAGCCTCGCCCGTGCTGCCGTCCCAGAGGGTATCCACACCGGTCACATCGACCTGTTCAGGCAGGTTGGTGGGGGAGACCACGTACCAGTCCTTGTTCGCGATGTACTTGTTTCCTGTGGCCGGATCAACGAAGAATTTTCGCGCCCAGTTGAAATGGTCGAATCTTCTGAAGGTCGCATTCACAGTCAGAGCGAAGTCGCTGAATATCTCTCTTTCCAGGGTGAGCATGGCCTCCACGGTTCTGTTCGAACCGAAGGAGGGGTCAAGTTCGGCATAAGGAGGAGTGAGCACATCATTGTTGAAGAAATCGGCAAATCCACCCCAGTACACACCGGCTGCATCCTCGACCAGGTCCGGGTCGTTGTGGAAAGTGCCGCCGGGAAAAACCTGGTAGGGCTGATGTTGAGGAACATTGATGCCGGTTCCGCTCCAGTAGAGCTCCTGGAGCTGGATCTGTCCGTCGCCGTTGTCCAGCCAGTAGAAGCCGATGTTCCCGGTCGCGCCGCCGGGCATCTGGTTGTAGGCTGCTGTTCCCATGAAGTCGCCGTAGATGGCAAAGGACGCCTTGGCGATAGTTTTTCCGTCGCCGGTGACATCCCAGGTCAGCCCGATTCTCGGCGACCAGACATCCCAGCGGAATGGTTCTCCGTTGTTGTACTTCAACTTCTGGAACTCCTCGGTTAGCTCTATTCCCGGAAGGAGCGCATCCAGAGCTGTTCGGGCTGCATCATCCGCTACCTGTATCCAGGCTGGATTATCGGTCACCGCCAGGATTGTGCAGGGGTTGATGCTCGGCGTCTGCCGGTCAAACCTCAATCCGAGGAGCAGGTTGAACCTGCCGATGGCGATGGTATCGCTGACATAGGCTGCGAACGCTTTGACGCCGTAGTCTCTGTAGAAGCCCCGGAAATAATTGAAATACCTGAAATTGACGCTATCTGTGGGAATGTCGGGCGAACCGTCGTAAACGCCAGAGCCCCAGGGAGCGGGAAGAGCATCGATGTCAAACGTCGGAGTATTGAAGTTCCAGGTGTAATTCATGTTCCCCACATAAACAGATTCCGTGTAGGAGTTCCTGTCCGCATATTCGACACCGACCTTGATGTCGTGGCTGACGCCGAACAGGGTGTCGTTGAAGTAATTGAGCAGGAAGTTGTACTGGTTGACCGGCCTCTCCACATAGTACCGCCATTCGCCAACAACGCCAGCCGGGTCTTCCCAGATACTCCTGCGCACATTCCAGGCCGGAGTGTGCTCGAAGTTGAGGTCGGCCATCGGGGTCAGGTTGAAGCCCGCGTCCGAGAAGGCATACTTCAGGGACACAAACAGGTTGTCCCCGAACATGTGCTCATCCTGGAACTTGATGATCGGGCTGCCGAAATAATAACGGCCTCCCTGATAGTACCCGTCCGGCAGAATGGCTGAGGCGTCACGTCCCCACTTGTTCTTGGCGCCGCTGTGGATGAACGCCTCAAACCTGTTCTCGGGAATGATCTGCACGTTCAGCTTGGCCACATAGTTCACAAGAAGGGTGTCGTCCGGTGTCTGGTAGACGGTGGTGCTCTTGATGTCCGCAATACCGTAGGAACCCCACAACCAGGCCTTGTCCTTCACCAGCGGCCCGCCCAGGTTGAACCCGTAGTCCTTGTTCTGCCGGATTTTGTTGATCCCGAGGAAGGTCGGCTCTTCGAGCTGTTTCTCGGCGACATACTCCTCGTTTTTCGCCTGGAATTTCTCGTCGGTCACGTAGAACCGGCCGCCCAGGGTAACCCTGTTTCCGCCCCTGTGGGTGACCATGTTCAGGGCCACACCGCCGGTCTGGATGGTCACGTCCGCACCGCCGACCGTGATCTGCATCTCCTCAAACGCATCAAAGTCATAGTAGCTCGGAGACGCGCCGATCGCCGCCGGGTCGGTGATCACAATCCCGTCCATGGCCCAGACGTTGTTGAAGTAATTACCCGCACCCCTGGCCACGTAGCTCGACTGCTGACCGGACTCGGCTCCTCCGACGTTCTCCCTGTCAACGATGATCGAAGGCGCCATCTGCAGAATGACCCACGGGTCTCTGGCCGTGGGCAGGCCCTGCAGCACCTCCTGGGTCACATTCATGCCCACCGCGGTCTTCTTGGTGTCCACCACAGGAGAAATCGCTGTCACCGTCACCTCTTCCTCGATCGCTCCCATCGTCATCCGGATGTTGATCTCGACGTTCGCTCCGGCAACCACAATGACACCCGTCCGCTCTTCTGTCTTGAACCCGCCGAGCTCGGCACGGAGCACGTAGTCCCGGGCAGGAGGAAGAGAGAGGAAACGGTAGATGCCTTCGGCAGAGGTGATCGAGGTCAGGGGAGCTGTCTTTGCACCGGTCAGGGTCACGGTCACACCGGGCAGGGGGTTGCCGTCTTCATCGGCAACCTTGCCGTAGATGTTTCCCGTTCTGACCTGGGCAAGAAGCGTGCAGGAAAGAACAAGCACGAATAAAATGCTTAACGCTTTACGCAATTTGAACCTCCTTCTCATCCCTCTTTTTTAAGGGATTGAATTTCGTTTTTTACCCTGGAGTGAACAGCGTCACTCCAACCCAGCCTGTTCAGACAGTGCCTCTCTCTTGGGTTCTCACCTCCTTTCTCAGGCAAAAAAAAAGAGGCTGCTCGAGGCTCCACAGAGCCTCAAACAGCCTCTTTGTTAAAGTCAGCCGTTTAAAACTGCGATTTTTGCTTGGGCAGGATTAGAAAGCAAATATCATGCCAATTTATCGAAAAGCTCATATGTTATTCATTTACAATAAATTATAAAATCTCGAGGGGTTAAAAAGATGAGACAGATTCAACTATTTGAATTAAAAAATTCAAAATATTGAATATCTTATAAAATAGTCATTGTATTTTCCCGGGAGATGGGATGGATATCGTCCTCCGGGGAGAAGAAAATAAGAATATGAGATGATTCCGAAGAAAAACGAAACCAAAAATGTTTTTACTTGAAACGGATATTGTACTTTTTGATTTTCTCGTTGAGAGTGGTGTGCTTCAATCCCAATAGAACTGATGCTCTTTTTTGATTTCCGTTCACCTTGCTCAAGGTGTTGATGATGATGTTTCTCTCCACTCTGGCCAAGAGCTCCTTCAAGGAGACGCCTCGTCTGACGATAAAATATTCGATAAAGAGCCAGAAGAGCTTTTTCTCCAGGCTGTATTCTGCAAGGAGTTCGCGCCGGGCTGCCGGATAGCTGCGCAGATAGTGGCTGATTCTTTTTTGGAGCAGTTCTTTCTCTTCGACCTCTGGGGTGAAAAAAAACAGGTCAGGCCTTTGAGCCCCTCCTTCCTTCACCTGCTCCGGGAAAGGCAAAAACTCAAAAAAGTCAAGGTCATGATTCGAAACATTCTTACCGGATCTCATTTTCTTTTCCTTTGACAAAATTCGACGTCACCGGGCACCTTTTATTCGGAAAATTTGATTTTCTTCTTGACCTCTTCAGCCAGCATTGGAAGGCCGTCCTGGATCTTCAACTTGTCAATTTCCCCGAACTTCAAGCTCTCACAATATTTGATGAACGTATACCAGATGGGATGGATGCGAATGAGCCGGGAATGACTGAACTCGAAATCCGGGCCGCCAAACTGGTGAGGCATGAGGCTTCCTCCTAAGTGTCTTTGACTGGATCATGATTCGAATTCAAAAGATAATCGATCGACCGATTGAGGGCGTCCAGATCCAGAGGCTTGACGAAAAAATGGGAGACCGAAAGCCGGGTCAATTGATCAAGGTCGACCAGGTCGGGAAAGGCCGAGATGAGGATAGCATTCCCTTTATAACCGGCTTCTCTGAACTTGCCGATCATTTCCAGGCCGTTCAGGTCAGGCAACTTCAAATCGGCAATGATCAGGTCAATCTTTGATTTTTGAAAACGCTGCAAAGCCTCTCTCGAATCCCTGGCCAGATAGACTCTGTAGCTCTTGCTGAGGATCAGAAAAAACGTCTTCCGGATGGAATCGTCGTCGTCGACGACCACGATGATCTTCTCTGTCATTTTGTTATTTTCACCTCTTATGACATTCACCGCCTTCATATCAGGATCGAATAATCAGCATTTTTTGTGCCAACTGGCGTCTCTGGGCGATTCGTTAAAAGCTCCCCGAAGCTTTTAAAAAGAGAGGATGCCTGCCGGAAGATTCGCAGTTAAAAACCTGTTGGGAGCCCATGGCATGTTTTATATTTAACTGATAATAAATAAATTATAAATTAATGCGTTTTTTCCC
>CAYZDV010000104.1:0-7352 GCA_964477275.1 uncultured Eubacteriales bacterium | reverse complement strand
ATAACACCCGGAGCGAGTGTTGTCAAATGAGACCGGTGACTCAAAAGGAGGGAAAAAACTTCTTGAAAGCTGAGGGCGATGTGATGTATATAAACAGTGAGGCCTGGGGAAAAGAACCTTAAGTGAAGAAAAATCCGGGATCACCTGATATTCGGGTGCGGGGATGATGATTTCAGTCTCCTCGGTCGGCAAGCTGAACCTAGTCCAGCCGGTGCTGGATAAAGTCAGGAAAATACTGGACTCATTCATCAAGCTGGACATCCCGGATTTTGTGTTCGTGATTTCCATTTTCCTGATTTTTGTGCTTCTCATCTGTGCCCTGGTCAGAATCGGACGGTTGAAAGCGAGGATTCGCTCCCAGATCAAAGCGGTGGGAACCGTGCTGGGCCTGAGAATTGAAAAGATAACGCCCGTGGAGGAGAAAAAAAAGAAGGAAGCCGAAGAGGGTGCGCACGTTGAGGAAATCCGAGAGGTGAAAAAAGTGGCAGCCATAGAGAAGGGGCTCCGCGAAGAGAAGGCTCCGGAGCCCTTCCATCCGGAAGAGGTTTTGGAGCCACCGGCAACACCGAAGCCGGTCCAGGCCGCTCCCCTCCACTTGACCGAAGAACAGATGTCCATCCTGGTCACCATCGCCGACGAGTCGGAGAAATCCTATCAGGAGGAGGCGCTGTTCAAAGTCTACCAGCTGGCGTTCGAGAAGAGGGAGAGACCGGACTTCAACCTGGATGTGAAGAAGCTGGAAAGACTGGAGCTTGTTCAGCCGGATGTGTCCTCAGGCTATAAAGTCTGGTTGAAGATCACGGATAAAGGTCTGGCCTGCATCAAGAAAAACCGACAAAAATCGTCCTGACATTTATCCCCTCCGCATTAAAAAAGTCGCCTCTGGACGTCCGGAGGTCCGGACATAAAGCGGTGCATCAAATAAAAAAGTTCACGAGAGATACTTTTTCAGGTAGAAGCCAGTGAAGGATTCCGCGGATTTGATGATGCGTTCAGGCGGCCCCTGGGCGACGATCCGGCCTCCCTTCTCTCCGCCTTCTGGGCCGAGGTCAATGATGTGGTCGGCGCACTTGATCACGTCCAGGTTATGCTCGATGACCACCACCGTGTGTCCTTCGTCCACTAACTTTTGAAAACAGCGGAGCAGCCCGGAGACATCATCCGGATGGAGGCCGATGGTCGGCTCATCGAAGAGGTAGAGGATTCTCCTGCCCTTCTGGTGGATGAGGTGGTGGGCGAGCTTGATTCTCTGCAGCTCCCCCCCGGAGAGGGTGGTGGTGGGCTGCCCCAGCCTTAAATACCCCAGCCCCACGTCAATGAGCGGAGTGAGTTTTTTCAGGATGCGTGGCCGGTCGGAGAAAAACTCGCAGGCCTCGGAAACGCTCATCTGAAGCACCTGGTTGATGTTCTTTTCCCTGTATTGGACCTCCAGGATCTCATTCTTGAAGCGCCTGCCCTTGCAGGCTTCGCAGGTCAGAGCCACATCGGAGAGAAACTGCATCTCCACGATCTGCTGGCCAGCTCCACTGCACTCCTCGCAGCGGCCCCCCGGGGTGTTGAAGGAGAAAAAGCCGGGCCTCAACCCCAGGGCTCTGGCCTCCCGGGTCTCGCTGAAAACATCCCTGATCTCATCCATGGCTTTGACGTAGGTGGCGGGAATGGAGCGGGGGGAGGTGCTCAGCGGAGACTGGTCGACCATGATGATGCTGTCCACTTTTTCTAAGCCCTTTATTTCCTTAAATCCATTTCTGGCCTCCCCGCGCCATCCCAGATAAAGGATATCGTAGAGCAGGGTGCTTTTTCCCGAGCCGGAGACCCCGGTGGTGCAGGTGAAGAGGTTGAACGGGATTTTGACCTCGATATGTTTGAGGTTGTGCTTATGGGCGTCTTTCACCACGATGTAATCCCGGGGAGTTCTTCGGTTTCTGGGAACCTCTATCTTTTTCTCTCCTCTCAGGTACTGGGCGGTGAGCGAATGCCGGTGAGAGAGAAAATCCTGATAGGGGCCGCTGAAGATGACCTCTCCGCCTGACTCGCCCGCCCCCGGGCCGAGGTCGATCAGGTATTCGCCGGACTGGATGATCTCCGGGTCGTGCTCGACCACGATCACCGTGTTTCCGATCTCCTTGAGAGACTTGAGGATTTCCACCAGGCGGCTGTTATCCCTGGCGTGAAGTCCGATGCTCGGCTCATCCAGCACAAAAAGGGTGCCGACGAGGGATGCGCTCAGGGCTGCGGCCAGGTTGATTCTCTGGGCTTCGCCTCCGCTCAGGGTAAAGGTCATCCGGTCCAGGGTAATGTAGTCCAGCCCGACCTCCAGCAGGAATTTGAGCCTGTTCTGGATCTCAGCGATGAGCTTTTCAGCGACCTGTTTCTGGAAGGGAGTAAGGGGGAGAGTGGCGAAGTGGTCGTGAGCCTGCCGGACCGTCATCCGCACCACCTGCCCGATGGATAATCCCTGAATTTTGACGCTCAGCGCCCGCGGGTTGAGCCGCATCTGGCCGCAGGCAGAGCAGGGCACATATTTCCTGTAGCGGCTGAGAAAGACCCGGACCTGGACCTTGTATTTTTTCCTCTGAAGCCTTTCGAAAAATCCCCTGAGGCCCCTGTATCGTCCTTCGCCCTCAAAAACGAACCGCTGCCATTCTTCTCTCAGGTCTTTGAAGGGAACGTCGGTCGGAATTCCCCGTTTTTCCGCCTCATGGATCAGCTTCCCCATCAGCCTCCTGGAAACTGGCTTTGTCCAGGGCTCAACCACTCCCTCCTCGAGGGATTTTCCCCGGTCGGGAATAATCTTGTCCTCGTCGAGAACAGCCAGGTCTCCGAAGCCGTGGCAGGCAGGACAGGCTCCCTGGGGGCTGTTGAAGGAGAAGAGATTGGGGAAGGGCTCTTCATGCTCGATTTCGCATGTTTTGCATTCCAGCCTGTCAGAGAAGAGGAATTCCAGGCCTTCATCCGTTCGGACCCTGATTTTTCCCTCTCCGTGCCTCAGGCCGATCTCCAGAGAATCGACAAGCCTTTCTCTTTCCTCTCTGTCCAGGGCCGTCCGGTCGACGAGGACATCGATCTTTGCAGCCTTCTCGCGGTTCGCCTTTTCCAGAGGAACGATTCGAGAGTCTTCCACAACCCTCAAAAAACCGCCCTTTTTCAGCGCTCCCAGCCCTTTCTCCACCGGCCATGTGAACGTGATCCAGATTTTCGACTGAGGCGGAAAGCGGTAAAGTGTTTCGACGATGGAGTCGATGGTGTCGCGGACAACCGGCTGTCCGCACTTCAGGCAGTGGATGATTCCGATTCTGGCAAAGAGGACTCTCAGGAAATCGTAGATTTCGGTGACAGTGGCCACGGTCGAGCGGGGATTTTTCGTGACCGCTTTTTGCTGGATGGCAATGGCTGGCGTGATGCCCTCGATCAGGTCCGCATCGGGCTTTTCCATCCTCTCCAGGAATTGACGGGCATAGGCGGAGAGGGATTCGATGTAGCGGCGCTGCCCTTCGGCGTAAAGGGTGTCAAAGGCCAGGGAGGATTTGCCGGAGCCGCTGACTCCGGTGACCATAATGAACTTGTCCAGAGGGATGTCGAGGTTGATGTTCTTCAGGTTATGGACTCTGACTCCCCTGAGAATGATCGCGTTTTCCATGAGAGAAGATATTATAAATCGAACCGGGAGCGGATAAAAGCAGAGAAGGTTCTTAATTTATCGGGGCCTTCTGGTATAATGGCAGGCGATAAGAGCGGAGATGAATTTCTTCTTCGTGTTGGCCGTTGCGCTGGCTCTGGCCATGGACGCTTTCACCGTCTCCCTGGGGACAAGCCTGGCTTTGAGACGGTTCTCCCGGGGACAGGCCTTCCGGTTATCATTTTTTTTCGGTTTTTTTCAGTTCCTGATGCCCGTCCTGGGCTGGGTTGTCGGCCGGACCATTCTGGCCAGGGCCATTGAAGCCTATGACCACTGGGTTGCCTTCGGCCTTCTTCTGCTTGTCGGGGGAAGAATGATCGTTTCTTCCCTGAAGAAGGAAAAAGAAAGAGAAGAACCGGACCTGGACCCGACAAAGGGGTTTTCCCTGCTTGTCCTCTCCGTGGCCACCAGCGTCGATGCCCTGGCCGTGGGAGCAAGCCTGGCCGCGCTTCAGGTAGCCATCCTCTATCCGGCTGCTGTCATCGGGCTGGTGACCTTTGTCCTGACTCTGCTGGGCTCAAAGATCGGACCGTTGCTGGGAAGAGCAGCCGGCAGATGGGCTGGCTGCGTCGGTGGAGCGATCCTGATTCTGATCGGAGCCCGGATCCTGCTGGGTCATCTCTAAAATTCGGCTTCACAGGGTCATTTGGCCGGTGATGATGATGTGCCTCCGGTCTTCTCCGATAAAAATTCTTTCCTCATGGGAATATAAGTTTCCTTCAGAAACCTCTGCCTTTGCTCTTTGCCCCGCCCCAACTCCATAATCTTCATAAGTGTTAGGGGTCCGGGGATAGCGGGCCCTGAAAAGCGCGAAGACCCGCGCAAATTTTTCAGGCCTCCTTTCCCGGGAGTGGCGTTTCAGAAGGAAAAATCAAATCCGGCGTAAAAGGAGCGGGGTTTTGCCGGTCCATAGACGTAGCCGGAATCCCTGTTCACGCCTTTATCTAAATCTTTTTGGTACGAGTTCAGCAGGTTATTGACCCCCGCAAAAAGGCTAACCCGGTTATTCTCCGTGAGATGGATGGGCTTTCGCAGCCTTGTATCCAGTACCCAGAAGGGCCTGGTTGTTTCCAGCCTGTCGCTTTCGATATATCCGGCATAATGGGGAATTTTCATTTCTCCCGTGTATTCCAAGGAGAGCGTCGTGCTAACGATCCTCTCGTTCTCATAACTGATTCTGGCGAAGCCATAGAAATGAGGCGTCCTGAAAAATTCTCTGGAATGGAAATCCGGTTCTGGCTCATCCAGCCTGCTCCGCTGAAAGGTCCAGCCAGAGGCGAACGAAAATTGTGGGCCTAAAACCAGACCGAAGGCAAGCGATAGTCCGTAAACCTTTGACCCGGATCCATTGATCCGTTCCAGGATTCTGGCGTTCTCCGTTCGGCCGATCTCATGAAGGATAAATGTGTCATTCATTTGGGTATAAAAAGTTTCTAAGCTCAGCTGAACTAAATTCATTTTGAACTGTTTGCCGTAGTCGAGGCCGCTGCTGATGCTGTATGATTTTTCTTCTTTCAAGTCCGGAGAATTCACCACCATCATCCCTTCCCCGCCCACCTGAGTGATGTGGAGATCTTCATCAAAGACCTGGGGAGCTCTGAACCCGGTGGAGAACGAGGTTCTGAAACTCATTTCTTTGGTGATATTCAGGAGAAAACTGAATCGAGGAGTTACGATGATTGTATCCAGAGCTGAATGGGTGTTCAGCCTGGCGCCGGACAAGAAGGAAAACGCTTTGCTGATTTTGAAATCACCCTGGATGAAGTATCCGCTTTCATGATAAACATCCTCGATTATCCTGTTGTACCCAGTCGCTTCGTCTTTGATTTTGTCTCTTTTATACTGTGTCCCGAGAGAAAAAACGCTGCTTCCGATCTGGTAGTTGAGCTGGCAGTTGAAAAAGAAGAGAGGATTTTTTGTGCTGCCGTAGGCGTTTGGGTCCATATGACTTCCGTAATAAGTGTTCCTCTTTGCATTGATAAAAGAGAATGACAGATTGTAGTGGATATCTTGTGAGAGATAATGATTCCACTCCGAAGATAAACCGAGCTGGTCTGTCCTGACCCATTCCGCGGTGTTGGCTTCGTGAGGAGGCTTCTCAAACAGGTCTCCGCCCCTGCGCTCTTCAAAGATGCGAAAGAATCCCAGTTTGAGGTTGCCATCAAGCTCAGGAAAATAATTATAGAAATTGGAGCCGAAAGAAGTATTGGAGAGAGTCCCCAGCTCAGAAAAGCCGTCTTCATTCAGGTCCACCGGTTCTCTGCTTCGATAATTTGCAAATAAATACGCTTTTGTGTTCAGGTCTTTTGAGATAAGGCCGGAATGAAATCCGAGATTGGTGAGCGGTTTTCCGGTTATGGATTCTTGATGGAATTTCAATGTCGTCTTATTTTCTTGGGGCTCCCTGGTCAGAACATTGATCACTCCCGCCACCGCGTTACCGCCATAGAGTGCCGAGCCCCCGCCTTTCACTATTTCTATCCTGTGGAGCATCTCCGCAGGAATTTGTTCCAGGCCGTAGACTCCGGTCATGGCGCTGACCACTGGTGAACTGTCGATAAGCACTTGTGCATATTTTCCTTCCATGCCGTTGATCCGGACCTGGGTGAAGTTGCAATTCTGGCAGTTGTTTTCCACTCGAACGCCGGTTATCTGGCAGAGGGCTTCCGCCAGATTGGCTGATTCTTTTCTTTCAATGTCTCTCCTGGTGATGACTTCGGTTTTCACCGGAGTTTCCTCGAAGAGTTTGGGAGTGCGAGTGGCGGTCACCACTACTTCTTCAGCGATCTTTTTTATCAAAATGACCTGATAATTCAACTTGCTCTGTTTGAGGTCGAATGAGTCCGAACAATAATCCATGTGTCCTTCAGCATAAACCTCGATGGAATACCGCCCGGGAGGGATTTGTTTGATCTCAAACTTGCCCGCTTCATCTGTTTCTGTGGATTTTCCCAATTCCGGGATCAGGACAAACGCTTTGGGCACTGGATTGTGTTCCCAATCCACAACTCGTCCTTGAATGAAAACCAAACGCTCTTGTCCCCAGCGGTGTTGATCGCGGTTTCGGTTTTGATTTTGGCCATAGAGAGCTGAAACGATAATGAGAAACAAGCAGAAAGAAATGATTAATGCCGATTTTGTTTTCATCCTTCTCCTTCTTTGAATCCGACTCCGGTGAGCGTGGCCGTTATTCTTCAAACGGCGGCTCACTCCCGCGTGAATAGACGGGAATAATTCTGGATGGAGGGAGGTTTAGATTTGGGGAGGAGACCGTGAGGAGGGTTTTATGAATAATATTTCCTGATAATTGGATGAATCAAAAACCTCTGCAAATTCAAGAAAAAAAAGCGGCGGAAGGTGGAAGAAATGGATCTGGCTTGTGGTCAGCGTGGAACTCTGGAAGTGGCAGGCCGGACAGAAATCCGTGCAGCGGACGTTTTTTTCGGTATGGAAGAAGTTGATGAATAGAGTAACGAGCAAGAAAAAGAATAGGAAAGCAATACACAGAAGATTGATCTTCTTGATTATCATCTCACTGCCCGCAAATACAAAATATAATAGGAAAAGGTGATAATGTCAATTTTTAAAGGAGTTGGAAAGCATTTCTTTTTGCCCACGGATCTGGAAAAGCTTTCTGGAGCTATTCGGGAAGAGAAATATTCACCCCGGTGGA
>CAYZDV010000103.1:0-7452 GCA_964477275.1 uncultured Eubacteriales bacterium | reverse complement strand
ACAGCAAAGAGGCCGTAAAGGCAGCTCTAAGGAATTTTTCTTTTCTCAGGAGGCGATTTTTCCGGGCCTGGCTGCTCTATCTCCTGGTGGGATTGGTGATGGCTCTTCTGGGAGTGGTCTATCTTTCCGTCTACCAGCCCATGCCCAAAACAGGCTTCATGCTCTTTCTGGCTTTTTTCTGGCAGCAGCTCTATGTGCTCTCCAAGATGTGGACGAAAATTCTTTTCTTCTCCACCGAGTATCACTTTCTTCAGCTTCAAGAAAAAAGAGACAACGAGCTGTCTCCCAGCCAGGATTGATGGGCCTTAGCCGTTGAATTTAAGAATCATCGCAAAAATGAGTGCATGGTCCGAAGAGTGCGGAACAAACGGATGGGTCCTGTCGCGGTATATCTCCGTCCCCGCGCCGCCCATCCTCTCTGAGCGGCTCGCTTTGCAATTCTGATTTTTCTTTAATACAATGACAGAAAATCCAGGAGAAGAGGTCGGACATGAAATGGAAAAAGTACTTCATTGAGGGAATCCCTCGCCGGAAGTTTCTCGAAATCAGCCTGAAGGGCGGAGTGGCTGTGGCCGCCACTCCTGCGCTGATGATGCAGCTGCTCTCATGCAAAAGCTCAGCGCCGGGCCGCGCTAAACTGCGTATCGATCCGCAGGTTCTCAACAGGGTCATCAGGCGCGGCCTGGAAAAAGGAGGGGAGTTTGCAGAGGTGTACCTGGAGAACAGGATTTCCCGCAGCATTTTGATGGAGGAATCACGGTTCAAGAGTGCTGTTTTCGGGATCAGCCAGGGCGGGGGAGTGAGGGTCATCTCCGGAGACAAGACCGGGTATGCCTACACGGATGAGATCAGCGAGGAAAAACTGATGCGGGCAGCAGAGGTCGCCTCTTTTGTGGCCGAAGGCGCAAAAGCGGTGAACCCGGTGGATGTCAGGAAAGAGAAGAGGGAATCCTACATCACGGTCAAGCTTCCTCTCGAGGAGGTGGCTGACGAGAAACGGCTCGAGGTCATGAAAAGGGCGAATCAGGCAGCCCTGGATTATGACCCGCGGATCAAGATGGCTTCCATCAGCTCCTACGATGAGATCAGAGGCCGGACCATCGCCAACAGCGAGGGCCTGCTCCTCAGCGATGAGCTTCCCCTTCTGTTTTTCATCGTTCAGACCCTCGGAGTGAGCGATAACGCCCGTCACATGGGCAGGGAACGGCTCAGCCGGCATTCCGGGTTTGAGATGTTCGATGAGGTCAGCCCCGAAGAGGTGGCCAGAACATGCGCCAGGGAATCCATCGTCATGCTGGAGGCCGAGGATGCACCGGCAGGAATCATGGACGTGGTCATGCAGAACGGCTGGGGAGGCGTGCTCGTCCATGAGGCGGTTGGCCATCCTTTGGAAGGGGATGTCATTGCTGAGAAAACCGGTGTGTTCTACGGGAAACTGGGTCAGAAGGTGGCCAGCGATGTCTTCACCATGGTCGACGACGGAACACTGCCCAACTTCAGAGGAACGACGAATTTTGACGACGAAGGCACGCAGATGAAGCGCAATGTCCTGATCGAGAAAGGCGTCCTGGTCAAATACATGACCGATATTCTCTCTGCCAAACAGTTGAACATGGAAAGAACCGGAAACGGAAGACGGGAGAGCTTCCGCTACATCCCCATCCCCCGGATGACCAATACGTTCATCGACAGGGGAAAGGACAAACCTGAGGATATCATTGCCTCCACCAGGAGCGGACTCTATGTCCAGAGCCTGAGCGGAGGAAGCGTCAATCCCATCACCGGGATGTTCAATTTCACCTGCCGTGAGGCCTATCTGATCGAAAACGGCAAAAAGACGACCCCGGTCAAGGGAGCGACGCTGATCGGAAGCTGTATGGACATCATCTCCAACATCGATGCGGTCGGGGATGACCTTGATTTCGGTCCGGGGATTTGCGGCAAGGGACAGATGGCCGAAGTCACGGCAGGCCAGCCCACGGTCCGGATTCGGGGGATCAACGTGGGCGGCAGCAGAGCCAGAGGTTAACGAGTCAGAGGAAAGGAGACAGCCATGGACTACAAACAATTGGCCGACGAGCTGGTCAAAAAATCCCTGAAAAAAGGGGCCGACCAGGCAGAAGTATTCATCCAGACCGGACGGAACCTCAGCATCCGGGTCCGCAACCAGAAGATCGAAACGGTCCAGGAGGCGGCCTCCCACGGCGTTGGTTTCCGGGTCTTTGTCCAGGATAGAATGGCCTTCTCGAGCTGCAACGATTTTACCTCGGGCGCCATTGACCATGCCATCGCGAGCGCTGTCCGCTTCGCCTCCAGCACAACTCCCGATGAAAATAACGTTCTTCCTGATGAGAAAGACATCACGCCGGTGGAAGGTCTCTATGACCCCCGGATCAGCCAGGTGCCGATGGAGAAAAAGATCGGCCTGGCCATGGAGGTGGAGAACCTGGCCATGAAAGACAGCCGCATCACCAAGAGCGCCGGCGCTTCTTATTCTGAGGGAGAAGGGGAGGTCTTCCTGGCCAACTCCAACGGACTCTCCAAGAGCTCGAAATTCTCCGCATGTTCCTTTGGTGTTTACGTGGTCGCCGAGAAAGGCGACCAGAAATCATCCGGAGGAGAATCCTGCTCCCGCCGCTTCTTTGCTGATTTGAAACCGCCGGAGAAAATCGCCGAGAAGGCTGCCCGGGACGCCTACGAGATGCTCGACCCGCGGATGGTCAAAACCCAGAAGGCAGCGGTGATATTTGATCCGGATGCGGCCTTTGCCATTCTCGGCGGGATATTGTCCTCTATAAACGGCGAGCGAGTTCTCCAGGGAGCAAGCTTTCTCCGGGACAAGGTGAACCAGAGGATTGCCTCCGACCTTGTGACCATCATCGACGACGGAACGATGGCCAAAGGCATGGGCAGCAGGCCTTTTGACGGCGAGGGAGTGCCGACCCGGAAAAGAATCATCATCGACAGGGGCATCCTGAAGGGATTCATGTACAACACCATCGTCGCCCGAAGGGCGGGAGTCGAGAGCACCGGAAACGCCTCCAGGGGAAGTTTCACCAGCCTTCCTGACATCGGGCCGCACAATTTCTACATGGCGGCCGGCCGGAGTTCCAGAGAGGATATCATCAAGGCCACCCGGAAAGGGCTTCTCCTCAAGGGAGTGACCGGCTACGGGATAAACCCTGTCAGCGGCAATTTCAGCGGAGGAGCCTCGGGCTTCTGGGTCGAGGAAGGAAAGATTGCCTTTCCGGTCAAGGGCCTGACCATCGCCGCAGACGCGCTCGAAATGCTGAACGGAATCGACATGGCCGGCAGCGACCTCGACCTCCACCGCAACTTCACCTCTCCGACTTTCCGGATCAGGCTGATGCAGGTCGGAGGAGAGTGAGACGCCTCATATATTCCAGTGCCGGGAGCTTATTTCAATGTGGCCGGCTGCGTGGAATATCCTCCTTTGAGCGAGTCATAGATGAGGGTAATGTTTCCTTTTCCCTTGACCAGAAAGCGGACAGCAATTCGGCCGAAACTGGGAATGCCGGATTCCACCCAGATTGAATTGTCGCGAGTTTCCATTTTGTGGGTGAGGCCGCGGTACTCATCGGTCAGCATGCCAGCGGCCAGAAGCCGGACGTTTTGTCCTTCGACCCTGAACCGGTCGGCCCGGTGAAGTTTTTTCTGAATGGCCCGGGCAGAGACGGTCGGGGTGACCCGCGTATTTTTGACCGCGACATCGACCTGGTAGAGGTCTTTTTCCAGCTTCTGGACTTCGACCTTTTCGAACTCGAGGCGGGGCAGCTGGTCAGCGTGAAAGAAGCAGAAGGCGGCATTGCGGTGGCATGTGTCGGCCAGTTGAAAGAGGGGAGGAACGCGGGTTCCGTAGATTTTGACACCTCCGATTTCCACGTCGCCGTAAAGCGGGTGCTTGTAAGGCTTCCAGTCGGCGAAATGTTCTCCCAGAAGCACGAGGTCATGGTACGTCATTTCTTCGAGCCTCCTGGCAATGGAGCGCATTCTCTGCAGCTCTTCGTCTTCTGCCCGCTCAGGTCTTCCTCTTTCGCCCGCAGGAAAGAAAAACGTGGGGGACATGTCCAGCTCGTTGCTGAAAGTGTAGGCGCCGAGCACGTTGTAGAGAAAGTCGATGCTTCCGCCGTAAACCGTGTAGAGGTCTTTGTAGACGATATAGTACCTGTAGCCGGGAAGAATTTTTTCGCCCTTCTTCCCGATATGATCGTAAATTCTCCGGTCAGCCATCGGATATTCGCCCATGTTGATAGCGCCCGGACCCCTGAGGATCATGCCGCCGGCATTGTGAAAGTTCTGTCCGCCCATGATATTCGGATGGGCAAGGAGGAAATCCCGGGTGGCGATGGTCTCCGGAAAGCAGAAGGGATAGTCGCCGGCCCCGCGCTGGACGTAGTCAGGCTGCCAGTTGAACCCGTAGTTGCGGTTCATGTCGTAGCCGCCAGGCCCGTCTTCGTTGATGAGCCCATCCCCGTCGTTGTCAATGCCTTCCAGACCCAGGAGCGTGTATTCTCCTTTTTCGCCGGGCTGGACAGGAATAAGGATCCGGGGGTCGTCCGGATGGGCTTTGAACCGGCCCTTGGGATCTTTTTTCCTCATCTGGGTGATGAACCCGTCGCCATCGAGGTCTTCGGGTCCGTCCTCATCGGCCACTCCATCCCGATCATTGTCGTAAGGAATCAGCCCTGAGCGGTGGGATTCACGCTTGTTGACGAAATAGTCACGGCCGTCCGGGTTCATGGTGGGAATCACATAGAAAGCCCTTTCATCGAGAAGCCGCGTGGCATAATCCGTCTTCCCGTAATTGGTCAGCAGGTACCAGATGGCATAGAGCGCCACTTCTGTTCCCTGAATCTCGTTGCCGTGGATGTTGGCGTCGATGTAGAAGCCAGGCTTGTGATGGTCCGGGCCGGTTTCGGGGTTGTTGAGAATGACCGCCCATATATCCCGCCCCAGATAGGATTTTCCGAGAGAAAAGACTTTCATGAACCGGGGATAAGCCTTTTCCAGAGCCTTCAGGGCCTGGGTTAACTCTGCGTGGTCATAGAAATGGTCAAAGGAGAGTTTCACCTCTGCGGAGGAGAGCACCCCGGGAGTCGAGAAGGCGAAAAAGGCGACGATGGCCAAAAGTGTCGAAAAAATTTGAGTTTTGCTCATTTGTTCCTCCCTTTTACTGCAGGACAAGCGTTGCCGTCACCGTGTTAAGCCGGGGAGTTCTGGCCGTCACCGTGACCGTGGAGCCTTTTCTGGCTCTGATGGTCCATTCCACTTTTCTTGTCTCTCCGCTTCCGCCGATGAACGGAATATTGACGACTGAACGTCCCGAGAAGAGAGCCTGGTCTTTGGCAGTCTTGAGTTCGACCCGGATGGGCCAGGCCGTTCCGGCCCGTCTCCCCTGGGCCGTTGAGGTCGGGAACCAGCCGTTGTTGGTGAAGTAGACGGTCAGGTGGTAAAGACCATCGCCGAGAGATTCGACCTGTGTCTCTCTGACAGCCAGCACCGGAAGCCGTTCCATCAGCTTGAGGTAGAAATCCGTGTGAACATCGCAGGTCTTTTGAATTTCAGAAGGCGGGGGGTTGATGGTGAGATAGGGGACAAAGCCGCCGATCTCCACCTCACCCAGGGTGGGATGCGTGTATGGGGTCCAGTCGACAAATCCCTTGCCCTCGAGCGCTGTATCCGACCAGTGGAGAATGAAGGAATCCGGGTGTTCTCCTTCCTCTGCGGCCGGCCTTTTCGGCATTCTGTCCATCATCTGGACCATCTGTTCCGGCGTGATCCGGCCGGACTTGACCATGTCCTTGACCATCGAAGCTTTGAAATTGGGAGGAGCTCCCTGTTCTTTGAGGAAAGCTTCGATTTGTTCATCCTCCAGGGCCAGGAACTCATCCGGGGACATGGTTTTCAGCTTCTCCACGGTCAGGGCGTCTTTCTCTTTGGCTCCAGGCTCTTTTTTGGGTTCGGGAACGGTCCAGAGGTCGGCGGAGAAGACCTGGACTCCATACTGAAAGTAACAATAGGCGACAAAAGAGCCCTTGCCCACGCCCTGAGCTCTTTTCTCCAGGTAGTCGAGACCGGCTTCTTTCAGGGCAGTCTTGTAGTCTTTCTGGACAGCCTCGATATAGGGCAAATCCTGCCTGTCGAGGGTCATGGCCGCGCCGAGGCCGAGCATCATGGCGATCATGCTTTCATCGATTTCCTGGCCCATAAAAAAGCCGCTCTCTTTGATGGCATCGATGAGCTCCTTCATGTCGTAGTCTTTTTCCGGGTCCAGGCCCAGGAAAAGGGCATATCTTTCCGGAACCCGGATTTTCCCGCCAGCCGCTGGCGGCCGGCCTGTCTGCTGGAGGTTGAGAATGGTGTTTTCAGTCGAGAAGTTGAGGACCATGGCAATCCGGGGATGGCCGACCAGAAATTTGACCAGGGCGATTGTTTCATCCTGGGAGACTGGCCAGAGACCGGCAGTCTTGATGTCATATTCGAAGTCGTGAGGGAAATTCCGGTTGACCTCCACTCCTCCCGGCGGATCCTCGTTGTATTCTCCATCTCCGTCGTTATCCAGGCCTTCGGTATAAACTTTATAGATTCCTTTCTCTCCTTTTTTCGGGTCAGCTTTTCTCATCAAACGGGGCTCGCCCGGGTCAGGAATCATCTGGCCTTCAGGGTCTTTCACCCTCATCTGGGTGATCAGGCCGTCGCCGTTGAGGTCATCAGGTCCGTCTTCATCGACCAGGTCATCCAGGTCCTCATCCATCGGCTTGAAGTTTTCCCGGCGTTCGTAGCGGGGTTTGGCGAAGAAGCTGCTGGCCACATCGGGGTTGAGCAGCGGTGCGACATAGACCGTTCTCTGTTCCAGGAGGGTGGTGATTTTATTATCCGTGCCGTACCGGGATAGAAGCTTTTCGATGAGCATCAGGGCAGCTTCGGTTCCGACCAGGTGGTACCCTTCCACGTTGGCCGAGACGAAAATGGCTGGCCTGGCATCAGGCGCAGGGCTGTTTTTGCCGGCGGCCGCAATGCGAATGACATGAATATCTCTCTTCCCTGTGCTTTTTCCGATGGTGAGAAGCTCGGTGAGCTGCGGGTGTTTTGCATTCCAGGCTTTCAGCAACGAGGCAACTTCCTCAGGCTGACGATATTTGTCGAAGCGCAGTTCTGTCTGCGATAGCAAATAAACGCAAAGAGCGCTCATAATAAAGCATAAAGCAAGTGTTATGCGGCGAGACATTCGGACCTCCTTACATGGTTTTCTCGGGACATGGTGGGGAAACATGATCTCTTTTTTATACGAAAAAAGGAATAAAATAGTTATCACGGACCTCAGTTTAAGTAAAGAAAATTTTTTTTGAAAATCCGTAACTGTGTGTGGAGTGAAAATCCTTGCGAGTGACGTTTAATTTTGCTATCAATTTTTATAGAATGCCTGGACTG
>CAYZDV010000102.1:0-7502 GCA_964477275.1 uncultured Eubacteriales bacterium | reverse complement strand
GCCCAGAAGCAGTGATGAAGGCTGTTGCCCGATTCATCCATCTTTCAGCGCCCAGGCAAAAACCCACCTCTCCACCCCCGATGACTGCCCTGTCATCTTCTTCGCAGATGGTGACGGCACGCGCGCCTCAGGAGTCCTTTTTGAGGAGGGAACGATGAAAAAGGAAAATCTCCTCGTGGGGTTCACTGCCTTCGCCCTCGCTTCCATGGCAGCTCTCTTTCTCATCTCCTCTCTCCGGGCCACCGAGCTCGCTGCCCGGACAGAGGACACTGGTCTGGAGACCTGCCTGGAATGTCATGAAGCCCAGCACAAAAACTACCTGCGCTCCGTGCATTATCAAACGGAAAAGAAAAGAATGAAAATCAGGGGCTGTGAAGCCTGCCACGGCCCGGCAGAGACCCATCTGGAAGAAGGAGGCGGAGCCGGAACGATCTTTGCCTTTAAAGCATCGGACCTGGCCACCGAGAAGTCAGAAAAATGCATCACCTGCCATACCCGGTCCAGCTCCCGGTATCTGGCCAGCCCGCACGGAAAGGCCTCACTGGACTGCACCACCTGCCACATCATCCACTCTGAAAGCCCCAAACCCTCGATGCTCAGGACAGGCTCGACCGAGAGCTGCTACTCCTGCCATGAGGATGTCTTTTCTGAGTTTCAGCTCAACGAAAGACACAGGCTTCAGGAAGGAATCATGGGCTGCACGACCTGCCACAACCCCCATCAGCCGGCAACAAGAGAACGGCTGGGCGGCTTCAAGGATCAGGCCTGCCTCCGCTGCCATGCCGACAAGGGCGGACCCTTTCTCTACGAGCACGGCGCCTCGCGGATCGAAGGCTGCACGGCCTGCCATGAGGTTCACGGCTCGCCAAACCGGCACCTCCTGACCCAGCAGAGTATCGCTGACCTCTGCTTCAGCTGCCACACCCTGGCACCGGATTGGCACAGCCGATTCGGATCTTATACGACCAACTGTACGACCTGTCATTCCACGATTCACGGCTCCAACACCAGCAAAATTTTTCTGAAATAGGAGGACACGATGAGAAGAAGAAAAATCCTGCTTGCGGTTCTCTCAGGAGCTCTTGCCTTCTCTCTTGTTTTTTCCCTCCTTGCCCAGGAGAAAGAGGAAAATTTTCAGGGAAACTTTCGCCTGGGCTACAGGGTGGTCGACACCAGCGGAGCCGATTTCAAGTACATGGAGGACATCAACCTAAAGGAAGGGGTGAGGCTTTTCGAGTTCAGCCTGCACTACGCTCCGGGTGAAAAATTTGCAAAACTTTTCGACCGCATGGACATCCACATCTCGAACTTCGGGGGCGACCCCTTTGAGACCCTGAGGCTCGCCATCCGGAAATACGGAAGCTACAGGTTCCGCTACGACCGGAAAAAGGCCTCCTATTTCTATCATGACCTGCACGAAGCGGGAAGCGGCCTCCTCTACGATCAGCACACCTTCGCCTTCGACAGAATCATGGACAGCGGACTCTTCACCATCGACCTGGGAAAAACCGCCAACCTCTACCTGAATTTTGACCTGTCCACAAAAGCGGGCGAGAGCACGACCACTTTCGACCTCAACCGGGTGGAATACGAATTCAACAAACCCGTCAGCGAGGAGTCCAGAGTCGTTGCGGTGGGCGTCAATGTCCATTTCAACGGCTACTCCTTTGTTCTCGAAGAGAAAATAGAGGATTATGAGACAAGCAACAGCCTCTTTCTCCCCGGCTACGCCGATGGCGGGCCCGGCGCCCGATATCCTTCTTCTCTGAACTATTACTTCCTGAATCAACCCTACGACTTTAAAGTCTCCACTCATACCTTAAAGTTCAACTCCAGGCCTTTTCCGGGCCTCCTCGTCGCCGGCTCGGCCCGGTTGAGCGACCAGGATTTGAACCTCTCCTATTCCGAGGATGCGGACGGAGTTGACTACCTGGGGTTTCCTTTCCGCTACAGCCTCAGCGGCACGGGAAGCTTCAAGCGCAGGGTGCAACTCTATGAACTGGATGTCTCCTGCCTTTTGACCAACAGACTGGTTGCCGTCGGCGCTGTCCGCTACCACGATTTCGAACAGGACGGTTCTTTCACCGTGGACAGCTCAGCAGAGTCGATGGCGCTCGGCTTTGATACCCTCGGCCTTGAAGCCGGCCTCCAGTATCAATTCTCGCCGCGGCTGGCCCTGACTCTCGGCTTGCGCCACGAGACCAGAGACCTCCAGGACGCTGAGACCGTGACCAACGAAACACAATCGCTGCGAAGCGCGTTTTTCGGGAATATCAAGTGGGACCTCCGACGGGTCGGTTCCCTGACCCTCGACTACCAGCGCGGCTATTATGATGGCCCTTACACGCTCATCTCCCCTACCCTTCACGACCGCTTGAAAGCTACGGCGAAAGTCCGGTTCAAACAGTTCGATTTCACCGGCTCCTGCCTCCTGGTCAAAGCGGAAAACGAGATCCCCTCCGAGCTCTGGGAATCGAGCCGGACCCAGCTCAAGCTCCGCCTCGGCTACCGCGCTGAGAAGGTCAAAGTCTCTGCCGGATATGCCCTGATCGATGTCGAGCACAGGAGCGAACGGACGATCTTCTATCCACCCTCATGGGCTGGACCGGGAACCTTTCCCTGGTCGATCCACTACGAGGGAAAATCCCATCTCCTCGACGGTTCGCTTTCGCTCAGCCTGGCCGAGAAGTGGACAGTCGGAACCTACGCCAATTTCTACACCAACAGGGGATTCTGGGAAATCTCACGGACCCAGGCCAGGGCCTATGTGGAATACACCCTCGCCGGAGGGCTGAATGCCCAGCTGGGCTACCGGTTCGTGGATTTCGAAGAGAAAATCTCGGGATTCAACGATTATCAGGCCAATATCGTGGAGATCTCTTTTGGCTATCGCTGGAAATAAACCGAGGAGGATGCCATGACCAGGAAACCTCAGTTCATCGCTATTGTCCTTGCATTCCTCCTTGCCGGGTCTCTCTTCACTTTGACTCGCTGCGATTATGATGTGGGGTTGTTGATGAAAAAGTTTGAGGCCCAGAACCTCTGGCAGACCTCGGCCCATGCCGACGCCACGGCCGAAGCCTTCACTCACTGGAATGAAGATACGCCTCCTATCATCCCCACCTCCTGCGCCAAGTGCCACAGCATCTACGGGTTTCTCGACTACCTGGGCGCAGACGGAACTCCTTCCGGCCAGGTGGACTACCCCGCTCCGGTGGGCTCTGTCATCTACTGCGAGACCTGCCACACCGACAGAAACACGGGGACCCTGCGTGAGCATACCTCGGTCGTCTTTCCTTCCGGTGTTGAAGTGGAAGGCCTGGGACCGGAAGCTCTCTGCATGGAATGCCACCAGGGCCGCTCGTCCACTCCAGCCGTGGATGCGGTGATATCCCAGCTCGGGCTTCCCGATGAGGACACGGTCAGCACAGGCCTCTCCTTCCAGAACATCCACTACTATGCGGCCGCCCCTACCCAGTTCGGAACCTTGACCCAGGGAGGGTATGAATATTCCGGCCGCTCCTATGACGGCCGGTTCGCCCACGTCAAAGGCTACAATGCCTGCATCACCTGCCATAACCCTCATTCCCTGAAGATCGACCTCAACCGCTGCCGCACATGCCACGCCGGCGTCACAGATCCCCGGAATATCCGCTATTACGGCTCGTTCGTCGATTATGACGGCGATGGCAACATAAGTGAAGGAATCCATTATGAAATCGAGGACATCCAGGACAGGCTCTATCAGGCCATCCAGGCCTACGGCCTGCAGATTGGCGCTCCCATCGTCTACGATGACCACGCCCATCCCTACTTCTTCAACGACCTCAACGGAAACGGCCTGGTGGACGCGGGTGAAGCAATTTATGCCAACAGGTACAGGTCGTTCACCCCGCGGCTTCTCAGGGCAGCCTATAACTTTCAGGTCGCCAGGAAAGACCCGGGAGCCTTTGCTCACGGCGGTAAATACATCATCCAGCTCCTCTATGACGCGATCGAAGACCTGAACAGCTTCCTCGCCAGCCCCATCAGCCTGGAAAAGATGACGAGGACCGACGAGGGCCATTTCGACGGATCTGCGGAAGCCTGGCGGCACTGGGATGGAGACGGCGAGGTTGAAGAGGGGTGCGCCAGATGCCACAGCGCTGAAGGCCTCCCCTATTTCCTCGAAAACGCTGTGAATGTGGCCCAGGAGCTTTCCAACGGCCTGCTCTGCACCACCTGCCACACCTCGCCGCCCGGCCTGAGGAGAGTGAGCGCTGTCACTTTTCCATCCGGGGTGAGCAAGGACATGGGCGACAGCTCCAACCTCTGTCTGAACTGCCATCAGGGACGGGCGTCCAAGCTTTCCGTTGATGAGGCCACATCATCCCCCGGTCCGTACTCGTTCATCAACATCCACTACTACCCGACAGCCGCCGTTCTCTATGGCAGCGAAGTTCATGGCGGGTATGAGTTCGACGGCAAGGTCTATGCAGGCCGCAAGCTGTTCACCAACCACAGCGGCCGGTTCGACACCTGCGTCGAATGCCACATGGGGACAAACACCGTTAGGGAAACGCCCAGCCTCAGCGACCACAATGTGCAGAAGCCCAATCCCGAAGACTGTGTCTATTGCCACGGCCAGGACATCTCCCAACCCGAACCCGGCGCAGACCCTTCCAGGTTCGAATTCAGCGGCATCCGCCCGGCTTCAGTGCCCGACTACGACGCAGACGGCAACATCAGCGAATCCCTCAAGAACGAGATAGAGGGGCTCGAAGCGGCTCTCTATGCCCGGATCCAGTTTTACGCCGCGACCACGCTGCTGGCACCGATTGTCTACGACCCGCACGTGTACCCTTACTTCTTCAACGATACTAACGGAAACGGCCAGGTTGACCCCGGTGAAAACATTTTTCCCAACAGGTACAGGTCTTTCGACGCCGCCCTGCTGAGAGCAACTTACAACTACCAGGTGAGCAAGAAAGAGCCCTGCGGCTTCATCCACAATTCCCGCTACATTGCCCAGCTGCTGGTGGATTCGATCGAGCATCTCGGCGGGAACATCTCCCCCTACATCTGGCGCTAACAAAAGGGGGGAGGCTCTGCTGTCGCCCGCAATGAGAATTTATTTTATGCGTTTATATTATACATAGCAGCATAAATGATTGCGTATTTTTGGCGACGTTTTGCCTGAAGATGATGAAATTATGCGCAACTATTTATGATGCTCTGTATAGAAAATAGCCATTCAGTTCATCTGGTTTATCCGCGTGTCATTCCGGGCTTGACCCGGAATCCAGTCTAATAAATTCTGGATTCCTGCTTGCGCAGGAATGACAAATAATCATTTTCGTGCCAAATAAGCATTTTCATTTGTCGGGGGTGGCAAGCCCGCCATGAGAAATTAGTTGAAAATATGTTACTATTTTTATATTATTAGTAGTTAAAAATTCAGGCTCCAAAATTGATGGAAAAAAAGGGGCCTGTCCCCTTTTTTACCGGGGAGGTGAACTTTGAGAATCAAATTTTTCTCAGTCCTCTTCCTCACCATCGCTTTTTGCTCATCCGCCATCGGCCAGGAATGCGTGAGCTGCCACAGGAATGTCACGCCGAACATCGTCTCCGACTGGAAACTCAGCCGGCACAGCCAGAACGAAGTGACCTGTGCGGTCTGCCACGGTGAAGAACACAAAGACCCTTATGACGTGGATAAAGTCCTCATTCCGACGCCGGAGACCTGCGCCATCTGTCATGAGGCGAGAGTAGAGCAGTTCAAGAAGGGAAAGCACGCCGCTGCCTGGGCAGCGATGAAGGCCATGCCCACCGCCCACTGGCAGCCCATGGCCATGATGGAAGGCATGAAGGGCTGCGGCGGCTGCCACAAGATCGGGCTGAAGACGGAAGAAGAGATCAGAACGCTGAAGACCGAGGCGGCCGGATTCGGCCTGGCCTCCTGCGACGCCTGTCACACCCGCCATGCCTTTTCCGTCCAGGAAGCCAGACAGCCCCAGGCCTGCCAGACCTGCCATATGGGATTCGACCATCCCCAGTGGGAGATGTACTCGGCCTCCAAGCACGGCGTCCGCTATTTGCTCAAGCAGAATAAGATCCTGCCCGAAACCGCGGCTGCGCCCACCTGCCAGACGTGCCACATGCAGGAGGGAAACCATGAGGTCAGGACCGCATGGGGATTCCTGGCCGTCCGCCTGCCCATGCCGGAAGACAGGCAGTGGGCTGCGGACAGGGCGACCATCCTCCAGGGGCTGGGTGTGCTCGACCCTCAGGGGAATCCCACAGCGAGGCTAAAAGTGGTCAAAGCCGCAGACCTGGCCCGGCTCACCCAGGAAGCATGGCAGAAAGAACGGGACAGGATGCTCAAGACATGCAACTCCTGTCACTCGCTGAATTTTGCCCGGTATGAGCTCGAAAAGGGAGACCAAATCATCAGGGCGGCCGACCACCTGATGGCGGAAGCCATCCGGATCGTGGCTGACCTTTACCGGGATGGAATCCTGGCCAAGCCGGAAACTTACGCCTATTCCTTCCCCGACCTCCTGACCTTTCACGATGCTCCCACAGTCATCGAACAGAAGCTGTTCGTGATGTTCCTCGAACACCGGATGAGGACCTTCCAGGGAACCTTCCACGCCAACCCCGACTACGCCCTCTGGTACGGCTGGAGCGAGATGCAGATGGATCTGACAGAGATCAAGGCCCTGGCCGAGGAGCTGCGGAGCAAAACAAAGAAGAAATAATCAGGGAAGAAAACCATCAGAATCCAACGACACCTGACGCATAACGCAGCGCGGCACGTCAAACTGCCGTATGCGGCGTGCTGTTCCAGCTTGCTGGCAAATTCCCCGGATAAGGATTGCCGATGAAATCGATTATTGAGTTCTTTTCCTCGGTCAAACTGGCGATTTTTCTGATCATCATCGTCACTGTCTCCTCTGTGCTGGGGACGCTCATTCCCCAGCTGCGAAGCCCGGAGGAGTACGTCAGCCGCTTCGGCCAGATGGCCGGACTCCTCCACCGCCTTCAGTTGACCCGGCTCTACCAATCCTGGTGGTTTCTCGCCCTGCTCTTCTTTCTTGCCCTGAACATCACCGTTTGCACCCTGGTCCGCCTCTCTCCCAAGCTGAGAAAGGCCCTGCGGCCCAGGATAGAGGTCGAGGAAAAGGAGCTTGTGGTGTTGAAGGTCAAAGAAAAATTCAGGAAAAACGCAGGGCTCGATAACGCCCGGGAAAGAGTCAAAAAAGAGCTCTCCCTCCGGCGTTACCGCCTCCGGGAAGAGGTCAACGACCGCAGGGCCTTCCTCCTGGGGCGGAAAAGGCTCCTGGGCTGGTTCGGCTCTGATGTCGTCCACCTGGGCATCCTGGTCATCCTTTCCGGCGGAATCATCAGCGGCATCGCCGGCTCCAAGAGATTCCTGACCTTCGCGGAGGGCCAGACACTTGAGGTCCCCGGGGCTGATTTCAGGCTCCGCCTGGACAAATTCGAAACCGAATACTATCCCA
>CAYZDV010000101.1:0-7508 GCA_964477275.1 uncultured Eubacteriales bacterium | reverse complement strand
AGGCCACCCACGAGAAAGAACAGAAGTTCAACCAGAGCCTCCTTGACCTGGGCGAAATCTCGGAAATCAGGATTGATTAAAGAAAAACTTCTTGTGGCCACCACCAATCAGGGCAAGGCCAGGGAGATCAGGCGCTTCCTCCGGGATTTGCCCCTGAAAATCGTATCCCTCGAGGAGGCCGGCCTCAGAAGGGCTTTTCCGGAGAAGGGAAAAACGTTTGAGGAGATTGCCAGGGGAAAAAGCCTCTTCTACAGCCGGCGCTGGGAGGGCCTCACTCTGGCCGAGGATTCCGGCCTTGAGGTCGAAGCCCTCCGTGGAGAGCCGGGAGTCCTCTCTGCCCGCTTCTCCGGCCCGCGGGCGGACGACGAAAAAAACAACCAGAAGGTTCTCGCTTTGATGGAAGGGCTGCCTCCGGAGAAAAGAAAGGCGCGGTTTGTCTCCTGCCTGGCCCTTTCCCGGAGCGGAAAACTGATCAAAGAGATCAGGGAATCCGTGCAGGGCTGCATCGCTCTGGAGCCCAGAGGCAGCCGGGGGTTCGGCTACGACCCTCTTTTCTACTACCCTCCTCTGAAAAAGACCTTTGCCGAGCTTCTGGCTGAAGAGAAAAACCAGGTGAGCCACCGCGGACAGTCCCTCAAGAAGCTGAAAGAGTTTCTCCTCCGCCACCTTTAGGGAAAAGGGGACAGGCCCCTTTTTCCTCATTCCTTCCTGGCCGGTTCGGCGACCGTGATCCGGTCCTTTAGCTGCTCGAATGTCTTCTCTCCGATCCCCTTCACCTTCATGAGCTCCTCGATCTTCTTGAAATTCCCGTGCTCCTTCCGGAAATCGATGATTCTCTGGGCCACCTTGGGACCGATGCGGGGCAGCTTCTCCAGCTCGGCCGAAGAGGCGGTGTTGATGTTGACCTTCTTCCCGCTGGCCGTTGGCGCCGTTTCGGCCTGAAGATAAGAAAAAGACAAGGCCGCAATACCCAGGATGAGAATCAAGGCCAAAGCCCTGTGTGAAAAGTTTTTCATGTTGACCTCCTTTCAGCGGCAGCATATGCAGTTTTGAGGCCAACCAGGAAAAAATTTACAACTGATTGATTTTCAACAAATTCATTCTAAAAAAGCGCCAGAAAAAGTCAATCGCCGTTGACAGAAAACGCCGCGTTCTGACAACCCCTGTTCCCTTTTTTATTTGCGGGGGTGGCTTTTTTTGTAAACCTCGAGGAGCCGTTTGAGGTCCAGGTGGGTGTATTTCTGGGTGGTGGCCAGGCTCTCATGCCCCAGAAGCTCCTGGATGACCCTCAAATCCGCTCCGCGGCTGAGGAGATGGGAGGCAAAGGAATGGCGGAGGGAATGGGGGCTGATCTTCCTCCTCAGGGCGGCGATGCGGATGTATCTGTCCACAATCCGCTCCACGCTGCGCGCGGTGAGCCGCTCCCCGCGGTAGTTCAAAAACAGCGCATTCTCATCGATTTCGCCCCTGTTGAGCTGATGTCTGGCCCGGATGTAGAGAGAGAGACTGTCCCTGGCCTTTTTTCCGAAAGGAACGATCCTCTCTTTTTTGCCCTTGCCCCTGATCCGGATCAGCCGCTCCTCGAAGCTCATGTCCTCGAGGTTGATCCCCACCAGCTCGCTGACCCGGATTCCGGTGGCGTAGAGAAGCTCGAGCACGCACCTGTCCCTCAAGTCGAGCGGCTGCCGTGAATCGGGCAGGTCCAGGAACCCGGCTACTTCCTCTTCGGAAAGAAAGGAAGGAACGTGTTTTTCCTGCTTGGGGGTGGCCACGACCCTGGCCGGGTTATCCTCGATCCACTTCTTCTTCAGGCAGAACTGGAGAAAGGAGCGAGTCGCGGCCAGCTTGCGGGCAATGGTCGATTTTCTGTTTTTCTTCTCATGGAGCCTGGCCAGGAAGCCGCGCAGCACGATGTTGTCGATTTGCTTCAGACCCTTCTTCCTCTCCTCGAGGTAGGCTGCGAGCTGGAGCAAATCCCTCCTGTAGCCCGCAATGGTATGCACGGAGGCGTTTTTCTCGTGGCGGAGGAAGTCGAGAAACTGACCGAGCTCTTTTCTCATGAGAACGTCATCTCCATGTTTTCATCAGATTAATACCAGCACATAAAAATTGTCAGTGCAAGGAACAAATTGACATGGTGAAATATTTTTCTTGGGCCGGCGTTAAAGGGGTTCGTCATCCGGCGATCCCGCCTTCCTCTCCCAGAGCTTCTCCCTCTCCACCGGCTCCTTATAGCTGCACTCTTTATTATGACAATGCAGATACGGTTCGCCCCTGACGACATTTTTGCGAAGGATAAAGGGGCTTCCGCACTCCGGGCAGGCCCGGGCCACCGGCTCATCCCAGGTGGCAAAATCGCACTGCGGAAACCGGCTGCAGCCAAAAAAGATCTTCCCCTTGCGAGTCTTCCTGCGGACGATGGTCCCGCCGCACTGACGGGGACAGGCGATTCCCGTATCCTTTTTCTCCTTCTTCACGTATTTGCACCTGGGGTAACTGGAGCAGGCGATGAACGCCCCGTATCTTCCTTCCCTCACGACGAGCGCAGACCCGCAATGGGGGCATGTCTCTTCCAGGGGTTTGGCCTCCTTCCTGACCATGCTCTCCCTGTATTTGCATCCGGGAAAGCCGGAACAGGCCTTGAAGCGGCCGTAGCGTCCTTCCCTGATGACCAGATTCCGGCCGCACTCCGGGCAGACTTCCTCGAGCGGAATCCCTTTCTCCTTCACGGTTGCGGTCTTCCTGGCCCTGCTCAAATCTTTATCGAGCATCTCGTAATAGGATTTCATGGAGTCCCGCCAGCTCAACTCGCCGTCGCCGATGCGGTCCAGATCCTCCTCCAGGCGGGCCGTGAACTTGAATTCCATCAGGCCCGGAAAGTTTGCGATCAGGAAATCGGTGACGAAGATGCCCAGCTCGGTGGGGATGAACCGGCCCTTTTCCTTGACCACATAGACCCGGTTCTGGAGGGTGGCGATGATCGGGGCATAGGTGCTGGGCCGGCCGATTCCCCTCGCTTCGAGCTCCCTGACCAGGCTCCCCTCCGTGTAGCGCGGGGGCGGCTGGGTGAAATTCTGCTTGGTCTCCAGGTCGAGAAGCTCGAGCGTCTCGCCGGGCTCGGCCCTGGGCAGGACCTTTTCGTTTTCCTTCTGGCCGGGATAGAGGACCAGAAACCCGTCGAACTTGATCACCTCTCCCCTGGCCTGAAACCCGAACTTTCCGGCTCTGATCGCAAACTCGGTCTCCTCGACCAGGGCAGGGTTCATCTGGGAGGCGATGAACCGGTTCCAGATGAGAGAGTAGAGCTTGAACTCTTCCGGCCTGAGGTAGGACCTGACCAACTCAGGAGGCAGGGTGAAGGTGGTGGGCCGGATGGCTTCGTGGGCATCCTGGGCCTTTTTTTTGTTCTTGTAGTGACGGGGCCTGGCAGGAAGATAATCTCCGGAATATTTGTCCTTGATGAACTTCCGCGCCTGGCTCGTCGCCTCCTCGGAGACGCGGACCGAGTCGGTCCTCATGTAAGTGATCAGGCCCACCAGCCCCTGGTCTCCGATCTCCAGACCCTCGTAGAGCTTCTGGGCGATGGACATGGTCCTTTTCACCGGGAACCGGAAAAGCCGGAAGCCGTCCTGCTGGAGAGTGCTGGTGATGTAGGGCGGAGAGGGATTTCTCTTTTTCTCCTTGACCTCGACATTTTCCAGGACAAAAGGGAGCTGCCGGAGCTCGGCCGCAATCTTCCCGGCGCTTTTGCCGTCCCTGACCTTTGTTTTCTTTCCGTCAATCCTGACCAGGCTGGCCTTGAAGGACGGCGGGTTTGAGGAGCGAAGATGCGCGGTGATCGTCCAGTATTCTTCAGGAACAAAATCCCTGATTTCCCGCTCCCGCTCGCAGATCAGGCGCATGGCGATCGACTGCACCCGGCCGGCGCTCAACCCTTTGCCGATCTTCTCCCAGAGAAGGGGGCTGATGAGGTAGCCCACCAGCCTGTCCAGAATCCGCCTGGCCAGCTGGGCTTCGATCTTTCCCCTGTCGAGCTGTCCCGGATGGCGGAAAGCCTCGTCCACGGCGCCGCGGGTGATCTCGTGGAAGAGGACGCGGGAGATGTTCGGGTTCGAATCCTTGAGCAGGGTCTTCAGATGCCAGCAGATGGCCTCGCCCTCCCGGTCAGGGTCGCCGGCCAGGAGTACCGCCTCGCATTTTCTGGCCCACTGCCGGAGATCGGCAACGGTCTTCCTGCGCTCCGGGATAATCTCGTATTCCGGAACGAAGTCGTGCTCGATGTCCACTCCCATCCTTTTCCTCGGAAGGTCCCGGACATGCCCCATCGAAGCCTTGACCTCATAACCGGACCCGAGATACTTGTGAACGGTCCTCGCCTTGGCCGGCGATTCCACGATGACCAGCTTGGGCATCACAGCTTCCTCTGAAAATATTTTCCGGGCCGCTGGTCGATCAGGCCCTTGAGCTCCAGGCTGAGAAGGACCGAGAGGGCTTCTGAGACGGAAAACTCCGTCTCCTCGACCAGCTCATCGATATGGGCAAGGGAGTCGGGCTGGAGAAGCCCGTAGATTCTCTGCTCTTCGCTGCTCATCGCCGGCGGCTTTTCTCCTTTCTTTTCCGTCCGGGCCAGGAGCTCTTCCCTGAGAGGGGAGTGCAGCTCTTCGGCCACGTCCTCCCAGCGCTCGACCGGCTTGGCGCCGGCTTTGATCAGCCAGTTGGTGCCCTGGCTGAGCGGGGAGGTGATGTTTCCCGGAACAGCCATGACCTCCCTGTTCTGTTCCAGGGCCAGGCTGGCGGTGATCAGCGACCCGCTCCTCATCGTGGCTTCAACGACGACCGCGGCCAGGGAAAGGCCGCTGATGATTCTGTTGCGGATGGGAAAGTGAAAGCCGACCGGCGAAGACCCCAGGGGAAACTCGGAGATGATGGCCCCCTGCTCGGCGATCTTCCGGGAGAGGCTGCGGTTCTCCCTGGGATAGATGTCATCCAGGCCTGAACCCAAAACCGCCACTGTCTTTCCTCCCTCAAGCGCGCCCCAGTGGGCGATGGAGTCGATGCCGCGGGCCAGGCCGCTCACGATGGTCAGCCCGCGGCCGGCCAGGTCCCGGGCCAGCCTCTCGGCGACGGCCCGGCCGTAAGGAGAAGGCTGCCGGGCGCCGACGATGGAGACGGCCGGCCCCTGGAGCGCTTCCACCTGCCCCGCGCAATACAGGACGAGGGGCGGGTCGAATATTTCCCGGAGACTGGCGGGATATTCCGCATCCACCAGAGTAAGGATGGAGTATTTTCTCTTCTCCAGCCTCTCTATCTCTTTTTGCGCCTCATCGAGAATCTTCGGGGATGTCAGGGCCTTGGCCTTTTCCTCTTCGAGGCCGAGCGCAATCAGGTCTCCGGCTGACGCCTGAAAAGCCTCTTCGAGAGCCGGAAAATGGTCGATGATTTTCCTGGCTGCTTTCAGGTGTTCGGATAAAACCAGATTTAAGGCGACCCAATATTTCCGGTTCTCTTCCAAGTTCACTCAAGGCAGTAGCTGGGTGGAATGGCAAAGACCGGAATGTGCGAGTAAGAGATCACCTTCTCGGTCGTGCTGCCCAGGAAGAAGCGCTCCAGCTTGCTCTGGACACAGGTGGAGATGACGATGAGGTCGAATTTGTGAGTTTCGCTGTAATCGACGATTCCGATGGCGGCGTTGACCGCACGGTAGACATCCTCCCTGATCTTGAAGTCCGCTTTTTCCCTCTTTTTCCTCTGTTTGAGCCTCTTGAGGAGCGAGGCCATCAGCTCGTCCAGGACCCGCGGCGAAAACTCGTAGTCGTGAAGCTCGAGGACGTGAAGGAGAGTCAGGTCCGAGCCGAAGCCTCTGGCCAGCTTCCAGGCAAAGTCGCGCTCCACTTCCTCCCGCTCGGAGAAATCGGTCGGGACGAGGATTTTTTTGAACTGCGGCTTTCCCGTCTTCTTCTCGGTGATGAGAACGGGCACGGGCGAGGCGCGGAGAACCTGGTTGGCCACACTCCCGATGAAGAGTTTCTCTATGGCAGACATTCCTCTTCTACCAATGACGATCAGGTCCACCCTTTCTTTCTCAGCCACCTCGATGATTTTTTTGGAGGCCGTGCCCCGCTCGACGATGGCCTTGAAGGGAATTTTTTTCGCTTTCTTCATGGCCAGGAGCCTTTTCTCGGCCTCCTCTTTGACCGCAGCCAGGCGCCTGGCCAGGTCTGTTTTGACCATGTAGGCGGCGTCATAGAGAACCGATGAGAAATCCGGGGCGACATGGAGGCCGATGAGCCGGGCTTTGAATGTCCTGGCGAACGCATCGGCATAGAGAAGGGCTTCCTGGGCTTCATCTGAAAAATCCGTGGCCCAGAGGATTTTCCTCAAAAACTCCGACATCTCTCTCTCCTTAAAAAAGGGGACAGGCCCCTTTTTTCTTTCTCGGATATTTTAACAAGAAAAACAAAAAACACAAGAAAAAAGGGGCCTGTCCCCTTTTTTAGCCCAAAAGGATGGAGCCGCGGGAGAAGAAAGCGCCGGCCACTGCGCCGGTCTGCAGGCAGGCCAGGGTCGCTGCCAGAAGCGCCCTGAATCCCAGCCGGGAGAGGTCTTTCAGGCGTTCCGGCACCAGCGCGCCGATCCCCCCGATGAATATGGCCAGGGAAGCAATGTGGGCAAACCCGCACAGGCCGTAGGAAGCGATAATGGCTGACCGGGGGTGCTCGAGCGCTCCTTCCGCCAGGAGCTGCGAGAGATGCTGGTAGGAAACGAGCTCGGTGGCCACCGTCCTCTCACCGAAAAGCCGGGCAATCTCCACGGCATCGGCCGCCGGAATGCCCAGGATGAGGCTGAACGGATAAAACACATAGCCCAGGACGGAGCTGAACGACCACTCAAGACTCCACCCGAACCACCCGTTCAGACACCCGCCAAGCCATCCCAGCCCGAGGTCGAGCAGCGCCAGGATGCCCAGGAAGGCAATGAGCAGCGCGACAATCCCTCCCAGATACTTCAGGCCGCTGGTGGCGCCGTTGATGATGGCCATGATCAGATTGTCCTCCCGCTCATAATGGGGCCGGACATGGACCCCGATAGTCTTCGGCGTTTCCGTCTCCGGGACGATGAGCTTGGCCATGACCACAGCCGCGGGCGCTGAAAGAAAAGAGGCCGAAACCAGATGGCCGGCGATGGTCGGAAGCTCGTTCTGGAGGAAAAAGACATAGAGGGCCAGCACAGTGGAGGCGATTGTCCCCATGGAAGCGGATAGAATGGTCGCCAGCTCCGAGCGGGTCATGTCCCTCAGGTGAGGCCGGACAACCAGGGCCGACTCCACGCCCACAAAGATATTGCTGGATGCGCAGAGAGACTCTGCCCCGCTGATCCGCATCAGCCGGGTAAAGACATAGGCGAAGCCCCTGATGACGAGGGGCATGATTCTCAGGTAATACAGCGCACCGATCAGAGCGGCGAAGAAGATGATGGTGGGAAGAGCCTGGAAGGCCAGGATATAGCCG
>CAYZDV010000100.1:0-7552 GCA_964477275.1 uncultured Eubacteriales bacterium | reverse complement strand
CGGAGCGCTACGACCGGGACATGGCCGACATCTTCGCCATCCAGGACGAGATCACGGCGGCCATCGTGGACAGCTTGAAAGTGACCTTGAGGGTCGGGGAAAAGACCGCCCTCCGGAAGCGCTCCACGGAAGACCCGGAGGCCTACAGCCTCTATCTCAAGGGGCTCTACTTCTACGCCAGGCCGAGTCTCGAATCCTACGAAAAGGCCCTGAATTGTTACCGGAGCGCCATTGACAAGGACCCGAATTTCGCTCTGGCCTACGCGGGCATGGCTAATATCTTTGGCGCCCTGGGCGTTTTGAACTTGGCGCCTCCGGCCGAGATGTGGCCCAAGGCCGAAGCGGCCATCCAAAAGGCCCTGTCCCTAGATGAAGACCTGGCCGAGGCTCACGCCGTCGCCGCCATGCTGGCGTTCTGGTATGAATGGGATTGGGATGCGGCCGGCCGCAGCTTCGATCGCGTGCTCTCCCTCAATCCGGGGGACGCCTTATCCCATGGCACGCGCGGTTGGTTCTATTTGAAAAGAGGGCGGTTGGACGAGGCCGTCCTGGAGATCAAAAAGGCTCTGGAGCTCGATCCTCTCATGCCTCTCTATTATGCCTGGTCGGTCGGTCTGCATGTCGCCGCGGGGAGGCCTGATGAGGCCCTCCAGGAATTCGCCAGGGCCCTGGAGATCGACCCGAACAACGGCCTGGCCTATTTTCATGCGGGCCTGGCCTATTGTCGAAAAGGACTTTGGGACGAGGCCATCGATACGTTGGGGAAAGGGCAAAAGCTGCTCGCCCCCTCCGGCTGGGCGGAGGGAGTGCTCGTGTTTACATGCCTGAGAAAGGGGGATCGCGAAAAAGCGGCGCGGATCCTCGAGGAGATGATCGAAAAAAAGAAATTTATCAAGCATACGTCGTCTGTGTGCATCGCCTGGTCGGCCGGGATCTTGGGAAAACTCGACCTGGCCTTCGAATACTTGGACAGGGCCTTTGCCGAGCGCGATACTTTAATGATCTTCATCCACGTTTATACCGAATGGTTCAGCCCGGAGCTATCAGCCGATCCGCGGTTCAAAGCCCTCCTGGCCAGGATGAAGCTGGATTTCTGACCGCGACATCGGCCATCGATCTTCACTTGATTATCGTCTCCAACGTCCTTTTATCAAGGACCAGGTCGAATGGATGAGGCTGGAAAGGGTCAGCCCGGTATTCTTTGACGAACTGGGACAGAGATTTTTCTTCTCATTTTCATCCAAATCCATTATGATATGGACCATCAGGGCGGATGAACGATGAAGAAACTCCGAGACATTAAGACCGTTCTAGCGAAGCATAAGCCGGAGATCCAAAAGAGATTCAAAGTCAAAGAGATCGGCATCTTCGGCTCCTATATAAGAGGAAAACAAAAAGATAAAAGCGATGTTGACGTGCTTGTGGAGTTTTCCGAGCCCGTGGGCCTTTTTGAATTCATGGATCTGGAAGAATATCTCCAAACCCTGTTCGGCGTTAAGGTGGATCTCGTTTCCAGGAAGGCGCTTAAGCCGGCCATCGGCGAACGGATTCTCAAAGAGGTCATCTATATTTGAAGAATAGGGTTTACCTGGATTACGTTCAGGATATCATCGACTCCATCCGGGATATCGAGAGTTTTATCAAAGGCATGAATTTCGAGGAATTCAAGAAAGACCGCAAGACGATCAATGCCGTGGTGAGAAGCATCGAAGTGATCGGTGAGGCCTCGAAAAAGATTCCCGCAACCATTACCGCCAAATATCCCGGCATTCCCTGGAAGAAGATGGCCGGCATGAGGGACAAGCTGATTCACGAGTATTTCGGCATCGACCTCGAGATCCTCTGGACAGTAGCGAAAAGGGATATCAAGCTCCTCCGGCCGGAGATTCGGCGGATCTTAAGAGAACTGAAGAGATGAATCGCCCGGCGGGTTGACTATTCCCCGGATAGCCGTTATCTTTAGCCCACGCGCGGAGACCGACGGTGAGGGAATGGCATTAAAAATCTGAAGGGAGCGGTGCCGTTTCCGTGCATTTTCGTCATTAAATTACCCACACAAAATGGAAAAGAACCGTATGGTTTAGATGGATTGACAAACAAATTCATTCAAGGAGGAAATTCATCATGTCCCTTACCACCACAAAAAATTTCATCTTTAAAATCTTTTCGCTTGTTTTGTGTCTTTTTTTTCTGGCCCTTTTTACCAGCTGTGCAAAAAAGCCCGAGCCGGCTGATCTGGTCCTGACCAACGGAAAAATCGTCACTGTCGATGAGAAGATTCCGGAGGCAGAAGCGCTGGCTGTGCGCGGAGACACAATCGTTGCCGCTGGACGCATCACAAAAATTCAAGATTTCATAGGGCCGGAAACGAAGGTGATTGATCTTGAGGGAAAACTGGCCATTCCCGGGTTCATCGATTCCCATGGTCATTTCACCAGCCTCGGGCAGTCGAAACTCGTTTTGAACCTGACGGCTGTGCGCAACTGGGAGGAAATCGTGGCCATGGTCAAGGAAGCGGTTCAGAAGGCAAAACCAGGAGAGTGGATTTTGGGAAGGGGATGGCATCAGGAAAAATGGGACAGAAGGCCGGAACCGAACGTCGACGGACTGCCTTTCCATCATGAGCTGAGCAGGGTTTCCCCTGATCATCCCGTTTTACTTACCCATGCCAGCGGTCACGCTTCTATGGCCAATGCGAAGGCCATGGACCTCGCCGGCATCACCAGGGAAACACCCGATCCCCCGGGAGGAGAAATCATCAGAGACGCCAGGGGCAACCCCATCGGCGCCTTCCGTGAGACTGCGCAGCAGTTGCTGCGCCGGGCCCCAGTCCAGCCTGGCCAGAAGCTCACTCCTGAAGAAGAGGAAGCCCGGCAGCGCCGGATCGTCGAGCTGGCCGCAGGGGAATGCCTCTCCAAAGGCGTGACCAGCTTTCATGACGCCGGCTCCTCGCTCAAGACCATTGGCCTCCTGAAGAAAATGGCCGAGGAAGGCCAGCTGGGAATTCGCCTCTATGTCATGATCAGCGAAAACAATGAAACCCTGAAGACGCGTCTTCCGGAGTCCAAAATTGTCGGGGCCGGAAATCACCACCTCACCGTTCGGGCCATCAAGCGTCTCATTGACGGGGCCCTGGGTGCGCACGGAGCATGGCTGCTCGAGCCGTATGCTGACCTTCCAGAAAGCACCGGCCTGAACACCACCCCTGTCGAAGTGATTCAGGAAACAGCCCGGCTGGCCATCGAGAATGACTTCCAGCTCTGCGTCCACGCCATCGGAGACCGGGCCAACCGGGAGACACTCAATATTTTCGCCCAGACATTTCAAGCTCATCCCCATAAAAAAGACCTTCGATGGCGCATTGAGCATGCCCAGCATCTCCATCCTGAAGATATCCCGCGGTTCGGCCAGCTGGGGGTCATCGCCTCCATGCAGGGAATTCACTGCACTTCTGATGCTCCCTATGTCCTCAAGAGGCTGGGAGAGAGACGGGCTGAAGAAGGTGCTTATGCCTGGCAGAAACTGATGAAAACCGGCGCTGTGATCTGTAACGGGACAGATGTGCCGGTGGAGGACGTTGACCCCATTGCCTGCTTTTACGCTTCAGTGACCCGGAAACTAAAGGATGGAACCGTCTTCTACCCGGAGCAGAGGATGACCCGGGAAGAAGCCCTTCGCTCTTACACTCTCAGTGGTGCTTATGCGGCTTTCCAGGAGGATCTCCTCGGCTCCCTGACGCCGGGCAAACTGGCCGACATCACCGTCCTCTCCACAGACATTATGACCGTTCCCGAAGAGGAAATCCTGACTGCTGAAGTCGCTTATACCATTGTCGGCGGCAAGGTGATGTACCAAAAATAATCTAAGCGCCCGCCCGTTTCTGGCAGATTTACCAGGCGATTCCGTAATCCTCGCCGTAATTACTGGACCCTCCCCAGAAGGTTCCATGCTTCCAGTCAAAAAAGATGGCGTTCATCGGGCCTGAGGTGTATCTCAGGACGTTGAGTTTGTAGCCCATGCCCTCCAGAAGCTCTCTCGCCTTCGGGGGAACCCGCTCATTCAGGGTGAGCCTCCCGGGAATGATTTCATGGTTACCGAAGGAGCTGCGCATCTGGTAGCTGATGATGTTGGGTGCCTCACAGGCTTCCTGAACATTCATCGCGAATTCGACCACGTTCAGGAAAAACTGGAGGGAGTTCTGGTCCTGGTTATCTCCTCCCTGAATGGAGAAGGAAAGGAAAGGCTTTCCGTCCTTCAAGGCCAGGCTCGGAGTGAGTGTCGCCCGAGGCCTTTTGCCCGGTGCCACCACGTTGAACGGGTTCTCCGCTTCATCCAGGACAAAGCTCTGCATGCGCTGGCTCATCCCCATTCCGGTTCTGCCCGCAATGCAGGCGGGAATCCATCCGCCGCTCGGAGTCATCGAGACGACCCAGCCTTCCCTGTCAGCAGCCTGGACAGAAGTGGTGCCGGCGGCAACATTCGGCTCGAAGGCGGCCAGCTGCGCCCCGCTCATTTTTTCTGTCTCCTGGACATCCGCGTTTGACAATTTCTCCAGGAGATGAAGGTAAGGATTTTTCTCTCCCTGGAAAGCATAGGGATCACCGGGTTTGACGTTGGGGTCGTTCAGGTTCCAGTTGAGGTTCTTGAGCCTCTTCCGTGCGTATTCTTTGGAAAGCAGTCCTTTGATCGGCTCTTCGGGCGGGAAATAGGGATCGCCGTAGTAGAAATCCCGGTCGGCGAACGCGTGGTTCATCACCTGGTAAAGGGTGTGGATGTAATTAACGCTGTTGTAACCCATCCCTTTGAGGTCGACATTCTCCAGCATGTTCAGCATCTGGAGGAGGACCGGCCCCTGAACCCAGCACGTCAGCTTGTAGACTTCAATACCCTTGTAGGTGGTCATGACCGGCTCTTCGATATAAACCTGCCATCGATCCAGGTCCTCCATGGTCATCAGCCCCCCCTGCTCCTGGCAACTGCGGACGTATTCTTCAGCGATATCTCCCCTGTAGAAACGGTCATAGGCCGCGTAGATGGCCTCTTTGCGGTTTTTCCCTCCGGCCAGCGCTGTCTGCTCGGCTTCCACAAGCTTTTTCAGGGTCTCCAGAAGCTCGGGCTGGCGGAATATCTCGCCCGGGTGGGGCGCCTCATGTTCCTCACCCAGATGGGGAAGAAGGATGGCTTTGGAATAAGGCCACTCCTTGATCCTGTCTTTTGACCTTTCCACCCGTCTCGTGAATTCCTCCTCTACCGGATATCCGTCAGCCATTTCCATGGCAGGCGCGAGCACCTCCTTGAGGCTCATGGTCCCGAACTCAGCTAACACGACCATTAGTCCTCCCGGAGTTCCCGGTGTCACCGCTGCCAGGGGGCCGTATTCGGGAGGATATTTCAGCCCTTTCTCCTTGAAGAACTCAGGAGTGGCTCCCGTCGGCGCGACACCCAGCGCGTTGATTCCGTAGACGTTCTTGGTGTGGGGGTTGTAGATGAGAGCCTGGGTCTCGCCTCCCCAGCCGAGAACATCCCACATGGTGCAGGTGGCGGCGAGCATGGCGCAGGCAGCATCCACCGCATTCCCGCCTTTTTGAAAAATCATGGCGCCTGCTGTGGCGGCCAGGGGCTTTCCGGTGATGGCCACCCAGTGCCGGCCGTGGAGGACCGGCTTTTCGGTCCGGCCCGCGCTCGTGCTCATGAGGATGACAAGAAAGACAACCAGCGCCATAGCTGCTGTTAAAAGCCTGACTTTCACTCCCATTCGAGATAAAATCATTTTCTGCTCCTTAAAGGCGGTCAGGGCACGACGTTATGTCTAAATAAAATTTTTCCATCAGCGGGCGCCATTTCTTCATCAATTCCTCGTTCAGGTCAAACTGCGGTATCGCATCCTCGGGCAAAAACGGCTTGTAGGGATAATCTTTGGCATAAGCGTCAAACTCATCCCTGAGCTTCTTCAGCTCCTCGGGCCTGGTCAGCAGTTCGACAGCCGAGGCAGCCATGGCTTTTGCTCCGGCGTTGAGGCCTTTCCAGGCGGTCGAGCCGAAGTTGCAGGCTACTGAAGACCAGTGATGGCCGATCGCACCGGGAACCTGGCCCGGAAAAACGATGGTCGCCGTCGGAGCGATAAGGCTTACATCCCCCACATCCGATGACCCGCCGCCAACAAAAACATCCCCCGGCTCTCTGAGCTTGTTCACTTCCGTCGGCATTCCTTTTTCAGGCCTTCCCAGCTCCTTCTGCAGCGCCCTGGCAAAGGCATGCTCCTCCTCGCTCCACTCCGGCATCCCCACCAGGTCAATATTCCTCTGGAAAAGCTCGGCGGCTGCTTTGTTGGCATTGCGCTGGTGAACAGCCGCGATAACCCTCATGCTGAGCTCGGTTCCCGTGGCCAGAGCTCCAGCCCTGGCGCAGTTCACCACCTTCTCATACATTTCTTCCAGCCGTTCGTCGCTGTTCCGGACATAATACCAGACGCTGGCTTTATCCGGGACCACGTTCGGAGCTTCACCTCCCTCGATAATGACGTAGTGGAGCCGATGAGAAAAAAAGAGGTGCTCACGGAGGAAATTGGTGGCCACGTTCATGATTTCCACCGCATCCAGCGCGCTCCGGCCACCCCAGGGCGAAGCACCGTGAGCGGTCTGTCCCTTGAAGGTGAAGACAGTCGAAAACATCGCATTTCCGCTCCGGCCGTATCCTGTCCCGAAACCGCTGCTGCTGTGGTTGTCGATCACTGCATCCACGTCGTCAAAAAGCCCGGCCCTGATCATGTAGGGCCGGCTGATGAGCGTCTCTTCGGCCGGGGAGCCGAAGAATTTGATGGTGCCCTTGATTCCGTACTTTTCCATGGCCATCTTGACCGCTATGGCCGCGGCGACTCCGGCCGTTCCCATGGTGTTGTGGCCGCATCCGTGTCCCGGTGCACCCTCCACCACCGGATCCTTCCTGGGAACCCTCCCCTTCTGGGAAAGCATGGGAAGAGCATCGTACTCGCCCAGAATGCCGATCACCGGTTTTCCGGATCCGTAGGTTCCGACAAAACAGGTGGGCATCCCAGCCAGGCCGCGTTCAACTATGAACCCGGCTTCCTCCAGGGTGTCGGCCAGCAGCCTGGCCGACAGTGACTCCTGAAGCCCGAGCTCCGCATAAGACCAGATGGCATCTGAGATCCTGCCGAATTTCTCGACAACGCTGGCCTGGCTCAGCCAATCCAGGACCAGCTTTTTTTCGCGGGGGATTTTAGAGGCCGCCCCGAGCGGAACACAAAAAGCCAGGACAAGGATAGCCAGAAATCCCCCTGTCAGGATTTTTCTTCCCGATGAACATGTCCGCATTTCCACCTCCAGGTTATTGAGTGTTGCGTCTCAATAACGGCTTTACAATAATCCTGGAACTGTCATTCCCGCAAAGCCTGTCCCTGCGTAGGCAGGGAGCGGGAATCCAGATTAAAAAGACTGGATTCCGGATCAATCCCTGAATCGAGTTCAGGGCAAGCCCTGGATCGAGTTCAGGACAGGGTCCGGAATGACAACATTGTAAAGACATTGCTGATACA
>CAYZDV010000099.1:0-7584 GCA_964477275.1 uncultured Eubacteriales bacterium | reverse complement strand
CCATGGTTCTCCCGTTGTCGGTGACATAGTCAGCCAGGGCCGTTGAGATGGTGGCGATGTCCTTCATGGTCGTTTTCTGCTTGGCCTTCTGGATGGCGGTGATGGCGTTGGGGATGAGCAGCGCGGCCAGAATGCCGATGATGGCCACGACGATCAGCAGCTCGATCAGGGTGAAACCTCGCATCTTTTTTAACATTCAAAACCTCCTTTTATTAAGTTATTGATAATAAATATGATAGCTAATTTCCCCCCGGGCCTTACTGACAATATTTGGCATTATTCATGCATAATTTGACATTATTTGTCATTCATAGAGGGATTCATTTTTCCCGTGTTTTTTCCATTCCGGGCTGCTCAGGAGGATTTCAGGCCGTATTTGTCGATGAGGTAGCGCAGGGTGCGGTAGCTGATGCCGAGAATGGAGGCTGTGTCCTTCAGCCGGCCGCCGGAAGCCAGCCGGGCCTGGATGATGCAGTCCCTGGAGATATCATCCAGATGCGTGGCGAGGCTGAACCCGGGCTCGAAGAGATAGCTGGTGTCCGGCTTCTTGCGGGGAGCGAGAAGCTCTTCGGGAAGGCTCTCCCTGGTGATGATTCCCCGCTCCTCGATGGCGACGATCCTCTCGATGACATTCTCCAGCTCCCGGACATTGCCCGGCCAGTGGTAGGACTCGAAAATGTTCATCACCTCCGGCGCGATCCTCTTGACCTTGCGCCCCATTTCCTGGCAGTATTTCTTGATAAAATGAGAGACGAGAAGCGGAAGGTCCTCCTTCCTTTTCCTCAGCGGGGGCATTTCAAACGAGATGACGTTCAGGCGGTAGAAGAGGTCTTCCCTGAATTTCCCCTCGGCAATTTTCTTCTTCAAATCCTGGTTGGTGGCCGCAATGATCCGCATATCCACCGCAATCTCGGCCGTGCCGCCGACCCTCCTGACTTTTCTCTCCTGGAGGGCGCGGAGAAGCTTGACCTGGGTCAGGGGAGACATCTCGCCCACCTCATCCAGGAGAAGGACTCCGCCCTCGGCCACTTCGAACATCCCTTTCTTGTCCGCCACCGCGCCGGTGAAGGAGCCTCTCATGTGCCCGAAAAGCTCGCTCTCCAGAAGGCTCTCCGGCACCGCGCCGCAGTTGATGGAGACAAAGGGCTTCTCCCGGCGGTGGCCGAGAAGATGGACGGCCCGGGCCGCCAGCTCCTTTCCCGTGCCGCTCTCCCCCCTGATCAGCACGGTCGAATCCGTGTCCGCAATCCTCTCGATCAGGCCGTAGACTTCCTTCATCCTCTTGCTCTTTCCGATGATGTTCTCGAAGCCGAACTTCTCCTTGAGCTGCCGCTTGAGCAGGATATTCTCCTGCCGGAGTCTTCCTTTTTCGAGCCCCTGGGCGACAATGATCTTCAGTTCTTCCACGTCGAAGGGCTTGACGACATAGTCCGCGGCGCCGGCTTTGAGCGCCTCCACCGCCTGCTTGATCGTTCCGTAGGCGGTGATCATGATCACCGGGATGGACGGCTTTTTCTCCCTGACATAACGGAGGACCTCCATCCCGCTGAGCTGAGGAAGCTTGATGTCGGTCAGGATCAGGTTGAAGTTATCTCTCTCGATGAGGTCCAGGGCCTTTGTGGCGGAGAGAGAGGTCTGGACATCGTATCCTTCTTTCTTGAAGACGACGGCCAGCAGGTCGAGAATGCTCTTCTCGTCGTCGACGATGAGGATTTTTTCCGTTTTTTCCTCTCTTTCTCCTGCCCGGCGGGCCCGCGCTCTCAGGCCCTTTTGAACGGGAGCGTGATGGTGATCTCGGTCCCCTTCTGAGGGACGGAGACAACCCTGATTTTTCCCTGGTAATCGTCCACAATCTTGCGGACAACCGCCATCCCTATTCCCCGGCCGTCATCGAAACCGGAATAAAACGGCTCGAAAATTCTCCTCTCATCTTCCTCATCCATGCCGATTCCCGAGTCAGTGAATCTGAGCCGGATCTCGTCTTTCCTGGTCCTGTCCATGTCGACGGTCAGGGTGCCGCCCCCGGGCATGGCCTTGAGGGCGTTCCTCAACAGGTTCCAGAAAAGCTGTTTGAACTGGTTCCTGTTTCCGTAGAACCGGATGCTCCTCGACCGGAAATTCCCCTCCACTTTCAGGTTCCCGTTGACATCGCCGCTGCTCTGGAGGAGCGTCAGGGTTTCCTTCAAAATGACCGAAAGGTCGATCTCGGAGAACGTCACCGGAGCCGGAGATGCCAGGCTTAAAAACTGCTCGATCGACAGGGAAACCCGCCTCGATTCATCGATGACGATATCCATCAGCTCCTTCTGCTCCCTGCTCAGCGACAATTCGTCTTTGAGCACCTGAACCGAGCCGGAAATGGCCGTCAGGGGATTCCGGATTTCGTGGGCGATCTGGGCAGCCAGCTCTCCTGCGGCCGCCAGCCGGTTTTTGATCTCCAGCTCCTTCCGGGCCGCCTCCAGCTGCTCTCTCGCCTTCTTCAATTTTCCGGTCAGGTGGTTCATCAAAAAGGCGACGAGGAAAAAAGCCCCCCAGGCGATGAAGATGCTGTTAATGACCTGTCCCTGGGAGAGTTCCATCGCTTCCTCGGCGGAAAAATACGGAATGATTCCGTAGTACATGAAATCGACCAGCAGGCCGAAAAAGATGGCCGAGAGGCCGGCGGTGAGGTAGGCCGCCCGCCGGGAAACAACGACGCTGGCCGCGATGATTTCGAAAATGTAGAGGAAGTAGAAAGTCCCCTGGATTCCGCCCGAAATATAGACGAGGGCGGTGATCAGGAGAAGGTCGAAGAATATCTGAAGCGAGGCCTGAACCGTCGCGTGTTTCCCCCAGATATAGAGGAGAAGATAGATGAAGGAAAGAACGTAAAAAGCGAGGATAAGATAATAGAAGTGGTTGAGGGGAAGGAAGACCGCTGTGCTGGCCTGGATGATGACGGCTGAAACCACCAGAGAGGTGATGATGACGAGGCGGATCAGAATCAGCCTTAAGAGGTCTTTTTTTTCAGTTTTCATCCAAACTGTGCTATGAGGCTGAAGACCGGCAGATACATGGAAATGACGATCGTTCCGATCAGGGCGCCGACGAAAATCAGAAGGATGGGCTCCAGCACGGAGAGGAGCGACCCCACCGATGCCTCGACCTCATCATCGTAAAAATCTGCCAGCTTGGTCAGCATCGAATCCAGCGTTCCGGTGGCCTCGCCCACTCCCACCATCTGGGTGAGCATCAGAGGGAGCCTGCCGGTTTCCTTGAAGGCGTCGGTCAGGCTCGTGCCTTCAGCGACCTGGGTCCGGGACTGGATGAGGCGGCTTTCCAGAATGACATTCCCGGCCGTGCTGGAGGTGATCTTGAGGCTCTCCATCATGGGCACGCCGCCGGAGAGGAGGGTGCTCAGGGTTCTGGTCATTCGCGACAGGGCGACTTTTTCCACCAGCTTTCCGAAAAGGGGCATCTTCAGCATGGCCGTGTCCACAATCTTTCTTCCCACCGCTGTCTTCCGGAAATACCGGAAGAGAAAAATGAAGGCGATAAAGCCGCCAAAAATGGCCAGGATGTATTTCTGGATAAAGTGGGAGGCCGCCAGCATCATCACTGAAAGAAAAGGCATGTCCGCGCCCAGCTCGTCAAAGATTCCCGAAAAAATGGGAACGACTTTCCAGAGCATGAAGATGCTGACCAGAACAGAGAACACTAAAATCGCCGCAGGATAGGTCATCGCCTGTTTGACCTGGGCCCTCAACTTGACGATTCTCTCCTGATAATCAGCCAGGCGCTTGAGCATGACATCGAGAGAACCGCTCTGCTCGCCCGAAGCCACCAGGTTGCAGTAGAGGTCATCGAAGATCTTCGGGAATTTCTTCAACGCCTGGTTCAATGTGGAGCCGGCTTCCACGTCTCTCCTGACCAGCGTGATCACTTTTTTAAAATGCGCGTTTTTCGTCTGCTCGGCCAGCATGGTCAGGCCCTGAATCAAGGGAAGGTCGGCGTCGATCAGCACCGAAAGCTGCCGGCTGAAGACCGTCAGCTCTTTAAGGGGAATCTTCTCTCTTTTGAGGAAAGGGATGGTGAGCTGGGCGGGCTTTCTTCTGATGTTGATGACCGTGATCTGCTCTCTCTGGAGAATCCTGGCCAGCTCCATGGGAGAGTTTGCCACCCGCTCTCCCTCCACCACGTCGCCCAAACGATTCTTGCCTTTCCAGACAAAGACAGCCATCTCCGCCTCCTCTTATTTCCTCAGGTTTGGAGAGACGCCGGGGGCCTGAGGCCTGATCCCCTGAGACCTCTGGATGAGTTCGGTCAACTCATCCGGCTTGTAGGAGATGCTCATGGCCATATCCAGGGTGATCAGCCCCCGGCTGTAAAGGCTGACCAGGGACTGGTTGAAGGTCACCATGCCGTACTTTTCCTGCCCCATCTGCATGGCCGAATAAATCTGGTGGAGCTTGTTTTCCCGGATGAGATTCCGGATGGCGGCATTGGGGATGAGCAGCTCCAGGGCCAGCACCCTTCCCTTCCCGTCCGCGCGAGGCAAAAGGGCCTGGGTGACCACCGCCTCCAGCACCATGGAGAGCGTGATTCTCACCTGGTCCTGGTACTGGGAAGGAAAGATATCCACAATCCTCGAGATCGTCTCTGCGGCGGAGTTGGTGTGGAGCGTGGAGAAGGTGAGGTGTCCGGTTTCCGCCACGTGCAGGGTGGCCTCGACGGTGGTCAGGTCCCGCATCTCTCCGACCAGCACCGCGTCCGGGTCTTCCCGGAGGACCGAACGCAGGGCATTGGCATAGGAGAGCGTGTCCACATGGAGCTCCCTCTGGTTGATCATGGACTTTTTCGGGGTGAAATAGTATTCGATGGGATCTTCGATGGTGACGATATGGACGTCTCTCATTTCATTGATGTAATTGATCATGCAGGCCAGGGTCGTGGATTTTCCGCAACCTGTCGGCCCGGTAACAAGAACCAGACCCCGGGGCAAGTAGCAGAGCTGGGCAATCTTCTGGGGAAGCCCTAACTGGGCAAAGCTCCAGTTCTGGCTGAGAAACCTGCGGAAAGCGGCGGCCACAGCCCCTCTCTGCATGTACACGTTTCCCCGGAACCGCCCGATGTCTTTGAGGCCAAAAGAAAAGTCGAGCTCGAGTTTTTCCTCGAACATCTTTTTCTGCTTGTCTGTCAACAGGCTGTAAACCATCTCTTTGGTTTCTGCAGAAGTCATGGGAGGGTGGTCAACAGAAATCAAACGCCCGTGGACTCTGATCCGGGGCGGAATCCGGGTCGTGATGTGCAAATCACTGGCATTCCTCTCCACGGCAATCTTGAGCAGTTCATGAATCGTTACTGGCACTCTTTACCTCCGTCGGTATTGTTAACTCCGTATCCTTGACCGTTTCTCTCAGGACCTCTTCGATCGAAGTGACCTGCTCTTTGATCTTATGCAGGCCGCTCAGCCGCAGGGTGAGCATTCCATTCTTGATGGCGGCGACCTTGATGTCTTTCGGCTGGGATTTGGCCAGGATGAGGTCTTTTATTTCGTTATTGATCTCCATGACTTCGAAGAGTCCGGTTCTCCCTTTGTAGCCCGTACTACTGCACACGGAGCAGCCCTTGGCCTTCATCGGCTTGACTTTCTCTGCTTCTTCAGGGCTGTAGCCGATGTCGATCAGGGCCTCTGGGGCAATCTTGTGCTCCTCGCAGCATTTCTTGCACAACCGTCTGACGAGCCTCTGGGCGACGATGAGGATGAGAGAGTCTGAAATCAGGAAGGGCTCCACGTTCATGTTGATCAGCCTGGCGATGGTCCCTGCGGCGTCGTTGGTGTGAACCGTGGAGAAGACCAGGTGTCCGGTCAGCGCCGCTTTGACGGCGATGTCCGCGGTCTCATAGTCTCGCATCTCACCGATGAGCATGATGTCCGGGTCCTGACGCAAGAAAGCCCTCAGGGAGGAAGCGAAATTGAGGCCGATTTCCTCCTTGATGTTGACCTGGTTGACTCCGGGCATGTAAAACTCGACCGGGTCTTCGGCAGTCATGATGTTTTTTTCCTCGTTGTTGAGGTTGGAGATCGCGGAATAGAGGGTGTTGGTTTTACCGCTTCCCGTCGGCCCGGTGACCAGGATGATCCCGAAAGGCCGGCGGATGGCTCCCTGGAACTTATTCATGCTTTCTTTCTCAAGTCCCAGTTTGGAGAGGTCAAGCTGGAGGTTCTCCCGGTCGAGAATACGGCTAACGATCTTCTCCCCGAAGATGGTCGGCACGCAGGAGATTCGCATGTCGACCTCTTTGCGGTTGTTTTCCCCCCATTTGACCCTCATTTTCAGCCGGCCGTCCTGGGGCAGCCTCTTCTCGGCGATGTCCATGTTGGAGAGAATCTTGACCCGGGAGATGACCGGGTTCTTGAACTTCAGGGCGAGGTCCATCATCTCGTGGAGGACACCATCGATGCGGTAGCGAACCCGGAAGGACCGCTCGTAGGGCTCGAAGTGGACGTCGCTGGCGCCCTTTTTGATGGCATCCATGTAGATGGTGTTGACCAGGGTGATGACCGGAGCTTCCTCGGTGGAATGGACAAGCTCCTCGATATCGTATTCCTCTTCTTCCTCCTCGATGACATTGACCGCGCCATCGCCGGCCTGTTCGATCTCGTCGATGATCTCTTTCACCCGCATGGAATCGGAGGAGCCATAATACTTGTTGATGGCCTCGATAATGCCCGACTCGGAAGCGATGACGGGCTGGATGCTGAGGCTGGTCCGGAACCTGATGTTTTCAATCACATCCAGGTCGGTCGGGTCGACCATGGCCATGGTCAGGAAGGACCGGATGCGATGGATGGGCATGATCAGGTGCTTTTTGGCGATATCCGCCGGAATGAGCTCGATCACATCCGGATAGACTTCGAACTGACTGAGGTCGATATACGGATAGCCCAGTTGACGGCTCAAGGCCTGGGCCATGTCTTCCTCGGTGACATACCCCAGGGCAACAAGAGCGCTCCCGATCGAAACCCTGTTCTTCTTTTCATGATCGGAGGCGGTTTTCAACTGCTCGGGAGTGATGAGCTTTTCTCTGATAAGAAGTTCACCGAGGCTTGATCCCATTTTTTTCCCTTCGTGAGATTCCTCTACAATAAAACAATTTGACAATCTTTGTCAACTTTTTTTACCTGGTGGTCTGAGGTCAAATTGCTGAGACTGTTCATTCACTGTAGACGCCGGGCGGCCATGAATTTTCTCTCGCAATCCAGTTTCTTCATGAGACGGTTACCCTGGCCAAATCGTCTCATATGGTTACAGAGAACATTCCGGCTGTCAATCATCAGTAGGGGGGATTCCCAAGGTGAAATTTAGCTGCATTCCATCATCGATAGGGGTTACGGCGCCCGCCGCAGCATTCTGACATTTCTTGTCACTTTTCCTTCTCTAAGTGTGGTGTATCAGCAATGTCTTTACAATGTTGTCATTCCGGACCCTGCCCTGAACTCGATTCAGAGCTTGCCCTGAACTAATACAAACGCTTTTAGTAACTGGACTAATACAAACGCTTTTAGTAACTGGACTAATACAAACGCTTTTAGTAACTGGA
>CAYZDV010000098.1:0-7639 GCA_964477275.1 uncultured Eubacteriales bacterium | reverse complement strand
ATTTTTCCTGCCCCCTTTCTTGAGTTGATTCAATATTGTCTTTATAACCTTAAGGAAGGTCAGGCAGAGTGTCTCGGCCGTGGTCCTGGAGCCCCTTGGCGGAAAAAGGGTAATACCCGCAAGAAAGGGTAATAAAAAGGGTAATAAGGTCTTAACGCCCGTAGCCGCCTTCCCGACGCTCGGATTTGTTAAATGCTATGACCCGACCCCCGGTCCGCCAGCACCGTCCGCATCTTTTTGGTTTTCAGGGCTATCGCTTTTTTCTATCCGTCATATGTCCTAGTGTTGCGTCTCTCAAATTTATTCGATAAATCGGTTAATGAAATAGCTATGCTATCCCTGATGATTCTACGAAATATTTATTAAAGATATTTCTGTGACACAACACTAGCTGCCACGCTTGTACTGCCTCACATTTTGCGACTTCCATAACAGGCCCGGATGATTCCGGAGGGTTTCCTGCATAGCTGCATCGTCCGTCAGGAGCGCGGGATCGATCATGCCCTGCTCGTTCAATCGCGCCAGGAACTCCAGCTCTTGCGGTTTGAATGGCAAAAGCGTCCCCAGGAACCCGCGGCATTGCTCGACGAGCTTTCGGCTCCACGATTCGACCTCTGTCCTTTCCGGTGCCAACTCGGTTCGCAGCATGGGAATAAGTTGCTGCTCGACATCCCGTGGATCAGCCGTAATTTCCTCGATCGTGACCGTCCGCCAATCTCTCCGACTCGATCCACCATAGACGACAAAGCCTAGACGAATCTGTTCCAGGGCAAACCTGATATTCCGAAAAAGGTAGTGGGCATCGAAGATGTCTCTGCAGGCGCCGCGGCTGAAAAGCGCCGAGAGCTTCCCGACGGCCAGCTCATGCACATCAAGAACGGGAATCCGCCTCACCTGGAACGCGCCGAGCAGACGGGAATCTCTCATTTCGGGCGGCCAAAGAGGGACCCGATACATGAAGCTCATGTCGAGTTCGAGAGTGCCCGTGCGGCCCGACGCGCCGTCATAGGACAATCGCCACTTTCCCCCAGCATGCTCTCCTGGAACCCGGCGGATCCTGATCCCGAGCCGGCCGCAAACCGCCTGGACGGCTTGTTCGATCTTCGGCCTTTCCTCGAGCATGGTTTCTCGATCGACGGAACCGACATAGTTTAAGTCGATGTCCACGGAAAGACGAGGCACGTCGAAAACGAACAGGTTGAGCGCCGTTCCACCTTTTAGCACGATGCGCTCCTTGAGGAAGGGATGGCTTCGCAGAGCTTCAAGAACATCAAGAAGGCGCAGGGCCTTTTCCATAGGCTCGGCCCGGAATCCCGCCGCCGCGGCTTCTCTTTGCACATCCTCCCAGGAGAGCCTCATTCTTTGGCCTGCCAGTTCTGGTTCAGCACGCGTTCAGGGACGACCAGGTTCCAGGCCGGGACGAGTTTTCCCGGCTCCCGCCCAGGATCGAAGTAACGTGGCTGGGCCGGCGCCAGCGCCCGAAACTCGTCGAGGTGCTTTTCTTCGACCATCAGCGGCTCCCGGTGTTGGTCCAGGAAAAAGCCGACTCGGGCCGCGGCGATGGCCGAGCCCAAGTTTCTGATATAGGCAAGCACGGCATCCAGGTCGAAGAACTCGACCATCTCCAAGGAACGCCAGACCTCCTCCCATCCTCCGCCCTTATCGGGCGCGTCGAGGACATCGACCAGCGTCCGCTCCAGGCTCGTTACCCGCGCCAGACCTCCCGCATGCCGGATCTTTTGAACACCGCCGCCGAAGTCCGGGAGCGCCCGGAGTTTCACAGGCGCCTGGACGGGAACGAAATCTTGGCCTTGGAAAGTGAACGGCCTGGTCCGCCTCTTCGTTAAAAAATGATATTTACGCCACAGCGAGTAAGCCTTCCCGTGAAACTGCAGGGCCGCGTGGTAAGCGACAACTGCATCGTCCTGAAGCTTGGAGGCAACAAGATATGGGTCGGCTTCCGCCGTGGCCGATTCGGCACCCGGCGGACGCACCGCATAAAGGCCGCGCCTCACCCGTAGGAGTCTACCCGAGGCCAAATGCAGAGCGAGGAGGTTGTTTGCGGTGGTCCTTGTACGGCCTCGGGCGGCGAGAGTAGCCAGGAAATCAGCGTTGCTGAAAACCGGATTCTTGGCGAAGAATTCAAGCGACTTGCCATTTTGTGCGTTCATAACTATACATTATAGTAACAATGCTACATAAAAGCAAATTTTATTTGCGCTCATGCGCATTAATCATCATTCAATATGGTAATATCGGTGCATCGCAGCAAATAACCAACCATTTTATCTCCCTCAAATTCCTTGTCATTTAAGAAGCGGTTTCGCCTGGGCCCCTACTATCACTGGGGCGGACAGATATTTTGATCAAATCATCCCTATTTTTTCCCAAACTGTCGGTCCGCCAAAGAAACCTTTGTTGACGTAGCCTCGGCTACGGTGCTATAAAATCCACTTGGGGAAGGTTGAGATTATGCCAGGAGCCCGGGGAGTGCAAACCGATAGTCCTAATATTTTCATCGAAGAGGTTGTCTTTCTCTACAATCCGCGGAAAAAATTCACCCGGACATTCGCGGCCTCGTTCCTGATGCCCGCCTCTAAGGTCCGGGCCATCGTCGAGAACGAATTCGGAGAGCGCAGGCTGACTTTCGAACATGTGCTCTATCTCAAGCGTTATTTCGGCGTGAGTTTTGCCGCGTTTTCTTTGATAGATCGGAATGGATGCCGGTTCCCTCAGATTGGAAGGCGCCGACTCAGCAGGGGAAGCACTATGATCTGGAGATCTCGAAAAAATAGCAGATCCCAAATGCTGGCCCTTTTCTAAATATTGGGTGTGGCCCCATAGAAGCCAAATAGAAAAATTCCTTCCAACAACGGCCGGCTGGTTTAAGAACCTTCCCAATGAAGAGGCAAAGATCATTCGCAATTTAGATATAATATTTAAGAATATCGCCCTCGTCTCTATAGTTTTGCGATTTGCCCGCCCAGATCATTATGCGATTTATTCTAGGCCGGTTCTCGAGATCCTGCGGATTCAGCGGGGCAAGAATGACTTGGAGAAATCCGAAAAATCGAAGGATGCTGTTGGCAAATTTCGATGATCGCCTTAATGAATTTTAGAGTTTGTCCCAAAGTGACGGGAAAATGTTAAATCCAAACATAGGAAACTCTCAATTTAAGAAATTCGTTTTCTGCTGCGCTGGCAAAATGAGCGTTCATGCGCCAATTTCGCCTCATCTCATCGTCAAAGATGATAAAACATGATGTGCAGTGAAGTAAATGGGACCATCAGGCTCCGGAGTTTAAGGGCGAATACAAATGATTTATTTCAGCCTGGCTTCCACCTCTGTCCACTCGATGTTCCTGAAGAACGCCTCGATATAATCTGCCCGTTTCAGGCCGTAATCCAGCATGAAAGCGTGTTCGAAGACATCCATTATGAGGATGGGCCGGCAGCCTGCAGGGTGAGAAACGTCATGTTCGTTGATCCAGAAGTTGATGAGTTTGCCGTTGGCGGCATCCTGATAAAGGATGCACCAGCCGATGCCCCTCATGGCTCCGGTCGACTTGAAATCCTGCTGCCAGAGCTCATAAGAGCCAAAATCGGAGACAAGTTTTTTGGAGAGTTTTCCGTTCGGGTCAAGGCCGGCCTTTCCGCCCAGGTTTTCAAAATAGTATTCGTGGAGCCTCATTCCGTTAAATTCCCAGCCCAGTCTCCTCTTGAGCTCCGCAAATTCGGGCGTTCCGGTTTTCCCGTCCTTCAACATCCCGGAGAGAGCTTCAAGGAGTTTATTGGTGTTGGCCACATATCCCTGGTAGAGGGTGAAATGGTTTTTGAGAAGAGCGTCGCTGAATCCTTCCATGCCCACAAGCTGAGAATAATCCTTCGCTGAATAGCTCATTGACGAATCCTCCTTTTCATGTTTTATCGGGAAGGAAAAAGAACCGACCGAGATGAGAGCTGCGCCTCCAAAGGCGGTGACGGTCAGGAATTCCCTTCTCCTCATAATTCTATTCTCCTATAAATTTTATACATTTTATCATATTAAAACAACGGGCAACAGGAATTATGAGGGATCAAGCGCATCGACGGAACAGAGAGCCTGACAAAAGCAGAATGATCGAGTAAAATGAAAGGCAGAATATGCGTAAAAGTTTTTGAGAAAACAGCAGATTCCCCTGGAGGAACGGCATGAAAAAAAGTCAGGAAAATACTCCCCGGACAGAGTGGGGCAGGGACCATTACTCATGGCCTCTCGTCGATTCGAGGGACCTCGGCATCAAGGTCGAGGAAATCCCGCCTGGAGGCCACTCTGAGACGCATGTCCATAAAAAATCCCGCCAGTTCTTCTTTGTTCTGGAAGGAAAAGCCTCCTTCCTTCTCGAGAAAAGCACCTTTTCTTTGAAGAGATACGAAGGGATGGAGGTGCTTGCGGGGAAAAAGCACCAGATCCGGAATGGGGGAAAGGAAAAGCTTCTCTTCCTGCTGGTGAGCTTCCCCAGAGTGGAGGAGAGCGACATCTTCCGTCTGAAAAACAGACCGGACGAAATACCCGGAGGTGAGGAGATAGAGACATGAATGATTTGAAACGCGCCTATCAGGTGGCCTCGCTCGTCCACATATCCATCCTGGCCACGCTGGTGATTTACGTCTTCGTCGTTGAAATCATCAAGGCCCGGCTTGAGCACTTTTTGAGTTTTGTCGACCCTTCCGCCTTCACCAATCTCCGCTACGCACTTTATGCGGTGGCCGTTCTCGATGTCGTCCTCATCCGGTTTTCGAGGGGAATGGTGCTCAGAAAACGGGCTTCGGACGACAGGAATACCCTGCGCAGCAAGCTCATGCGCAGCGCCATCCTGACCGCTGCGCTCTGTGAAGTCCCGGCGATCTTCGGTCTTGTTCTTTTCTTTGTCGCCGGCTCAGTGAGGGATTTTTATTATTTGTCGCTCGTGTCCTTGATTCTGGTCTTTTTGTATTTCCCGAGGTACCGCAACTGGGAAGAATGGATCATGGGCCAACTGAAAACATGAACCGATGAATGACGTTTCTGTTCGAAATCGAAAAATCAGTCCGAAGGCGAAAGCAAGGAGGAAAAATAACATGCTGATACCGACCGTTCTCATGGCCTTTTTTGCTCTGATTCTTATTGTTATAGGATACGGCAGAGGTCAAGGGCAGCATCTCACCGGTTTGAAGATGGCCGGCAAGATGACCTTAGAGATTCTTCCTCTGTTGGTTTTTGCCTTTATCGTTGCTGGCATGGTTCAGACGCTCTTGCCTCGAGAGCTTATCTCCCGATGGATAGGGGAGGAGTCCGGGATGAGGGGCATTCTCGTCGGAACCCTGGCCGGCGGCCTGACCCCTGGCGGACCCTACGTCAGCATGCCTCTCGTCGCAGGCCTTCTGCGCACCGGAGCCGGGGTGGGAACTCTGGTGGCATTCATTACGGCCTGGTCGCTGTGGGCAGTGGCCCGCCTTCCCATGGAGGTGGGGATCCTGGGATGGCGGTTTACCCTGGTTCGCCTGGCCTGCACGTTTTTCTTTCCGCCTGTCGCCGGCCTGATCGCCCAATTTTTTTTCTCGGGCTTCAAGTGAGGGCCAATCCTCCGGATGCGAGCGGAATGGTCCGAATTCCCCTGACTTATCGGAAAATCACAAACCGTGTTTCGATAAATTTATCGGATTTCGGTTTTCCTCCAGCTTACCGGAGGAACATTTGTGGTGATTTTTCCGTTGGAATCCATAAAAAATACCCTCAAGGAGGGAAGACATGAGGCAGAAGGGAAGCTTCCTCATCATCCTCTCTTTTTCCGTTTTCCTGACGTTCGCCAGCCCCGCAGTCCTTCGCTGCGGCGCAGGTCCGGAGAGAATCAGCAGCCTCCGCTATGAGATCTGGGTGGAGCTGGATGCGGAGAACAGGATGCTTTATGGCCGGGAAACAATTGCCTGGCTGAACAAAACGCAAGACCTTGTTCAGGATATGCTTTTCCATCTCTATTACAACGCCTTCAAAAACGAGCAGAGCGCCATGATGCAGGAAGCCAAACAGCAAACTTTTGGCCCTTTAGGCATGGAAATCAAAGAAGGGGAGTGGGGATGGGTGGATGTGACTTCCGTCCGTCTGGCCGATGGGACGGATTTAAAACCGACGATGGAGTTTTTCAATCCGGACAGGTCCCCGCATCCCGGGGATCAGACGGTGATGGGCATCCGCTTTCCCAGGCCAATTCAACCCGGAGAAGAAGTCCTTGTTCAACTCGAATTCCAATCCAAAATCCCCAGAGGAGTCATCCGCACAGGCTATTACCGGGATTCCTATTTTATCGCTCAGTGGTTTCCGAAGCCTGGAGTCTACGAAGAAGGGAAGGGCTGGAACTGCCATGCGTATCATCTCAATTCTGAATTCTACGCGGATTTCGCCGACTTCACCGTCCATATCACTGTTCCTGAGAGGTTTGTCGTTGGCGCCAGCGGCCAACAAGTCAAAGCCGAGCCGGACAGAGAGAAAAAAACCATGACCTATACGTTCGTCCAGGAGAATATCCATGATTTCGCCTGGACCGCTGACCCCCGCTTCATCAAGATCGAGCGGGATTTCATCGCAGACCAGGAAGTCAGCGGGTCTGAATACGAGGAAGTCGGCCGCTCTCTCCGGCTTCCCGTCGAAGACATCAGGCTTCCGGATGTGAAAATGATTCTTCTCATTGCGCCCGAGCACAGATCCCAGGTGGACCGCCATTTCCAGGCGCTGAAAACAGCAATTAAATATTACGGCCTCTGGTACGGACCCTACCCGTATTCCACCGTCACCATGGTCGATCCTCCGTTCCGGACAGGCAGCGGAGGAATGGAATACCCCACTCTGTTCACTGCCGGAACTTCCATCCTCAAAAGCAGAAAAGTCCTCTCTCCCGAAGGGGTCATCATCCATGAATTCGGGCATCAGTACTGGTATGGCCTCTGCGCCAACAATGAGTTTGAGGAAGCCTGGCTGGATGAGGGGATCAATACTTACTCCACGGGAAAAGTGACCGAGAAGGCATACGGAAAAGGTGCCATCCAGGTCATGCCGCTCACTTTCAACCGGATGCCTCTGGCCTGGTTTTTCAAGCTCCCCGGGTATAAGGATTACGAGTTTGACCGGGCAGCGGGAATTCATGTGGTCAGACTCGATCCCATTACAACTTTTTCCTGGCAGTTCTATGACAGAGGAAGCTACGGGCTGAATGTCTACTTCAGGGCTTCGGCCTGTCTCCACACGCTGGAGAGGCTGGTCGGTGAAGACGTCATGCTCCGCATCCTGCGCACGTTCCAGATGCGTTTCCGGTACAAACATCCGCGGACCCGGGATTTTATGGATGTGGTCAATGAAGTCACGGGAAAGGATATGAGCTGGTTTTTCCGGGAGCTTTTTTCGAGCACCCTCAATTTCGACTACGGGATTGCTTCCCTCAAATCAATGGAGAAAAAGAAGTTTTTGCGGGGAATATTTGACATCGACGGGAGAAAGCAAGAGTTTGACCTCGAGAAAATAAAGGCGTTGGAAAAAGAAGAGAGAAAATCCGGCAGCGAGACGCTCTTTCTCACCGAGCTCAGAGTCCGGCGGTTTGGAGAAGCCCGGGTGCGGGGAGATGCGGCG
>CAYZDV010000097.1:0-7646 GCA_964477275.1 uncultured Eubacteriales bacterium | reverse complement strand
GCCAGAAGGTTAGCCCGGTAATTGATCGTGTTGGGCAGGATGGCATGTCCTTTCCCGTGGCGGACCAGGAAAGCAATTTTCCGTCCCTTGAGGAGCCCGACCCGGAGCGTCGTCTCTCCAAACCTTGTCCGGACTTTTCTCTCCTCTTCATCCTCGAGCCCCGGGAAATCGTAAAAGCCGGACCCGGAGATAACGGCAAGGTCAACCATTTGCACCCTCCGTGTCTGGAATGAGAGCTGGAATGCATTCGGAAAATGATGCTCCGGCGTCTTTTGTCCTCAATTTCCTCTACCTATAGCAAACGCCATTCCTCAAGTCAAACTCAAAAAACGCGCGGGCGGTCCTTTTCCCCACATTCTCGCTTGTTTTCTCCCGGAAATCGAAGAGGTCGATAATCTGCGCGCTGTGACAGAAGGAAAATCAGAATCCGGGAGTCAGGGTGACCTGAAAGTACCAGTCCCTGTTGGGCCTGTCCAGCGGCTTCACGTAGTGAACTCCCAAGATAATGACGCCGAAAAGGTTGGTCCGCAGGCCCACGCCTGTGCTTCTGACAAGCTCTCTGTTTCCATCTTCCAGGAACCAGGCCTTATCTGAAACGCCGTCAGCATCATAATCACTGCTCCACCAGGCCACTCCGGCATCGAAGAAGGCAATGAAATCCACGGGAAATATCCCGTAATACCCCCTGCCGATTCCCAGGACCTGAAACAGCGGGAAGCGGAGCTCCAGGTTGGCCACCAGCAACTTGCTCCCGAAGAGCCAGCTGTAATCAAAGGGGTCCTCCGCATCATAGATTTCTTCGAAGCTGAAAGAGCTGATGTTGTAGCCGCGGACAAGGGTTTCGTACCCGAGGAAGAGAGGGTAAAGCCGATCATCCTCAGCATTCTTTCCGTAACGGCCGTAATGGAGGACTCGAAAAGCGAGGGTGAAAGGCCTGACCGGCATCAGATACCGCCGATAATCGGCCAGCACCGTGTTGAAATCGATATTCCCCTGATAGGGCGTGAACTCAAACCTGTAGGCCTGTCCCAGGATAGGGCTGGTTGCGCCGAAAAAGGAGCTGTCGTAGACGAGAGCGGTGCTGGCAAAGCCGAAATGAATGCTGGAAGGAGCGTCGAGTTTCTGCCTGTCCCGGATGAGCTCATAGCCATCGATCAGCGAAATCGCCCGGGTGTAGACATCCCGCTGAAAGTCGATGAGGGCATAGCCGGTGCTGATTTCAAAACGTCGGACCTGATTGAAAGGATAAAAGGCAAAGGCCGAAACCTGGTAGTTGATCTGGCGAAAGATGTACTCGCGGTCGATGATCGCCGGTTCTCCGAAGACCTCGCCCAAGGTCCTGGAGAATCCTCCTGTAACGTAGGGAATGCGCTGGGCCACGGCCCCCCAGTTCAGGCGACTCCGGCTGTTTTGATAGCCCACCAGGAACGCCGAGTCTTCAAACCGGGAACTCACCTGGCCCATGGCCACCAGATTGTGAAAGCCGAGCATGTCGGAGAAGTACAGGGCAATTCCTCCTCCAGCAAACGTTCCGAACCTGTCCACCCCGACCGCCAGGCTTGGCTGACTGATGTAATCCAGCTTCAATTTTGGCTTATAGTCGCTGACGGGATAAAATCTCTCCTCTGGAAGGCCAAAGACGGGATTCTGTAAAAGACCGAGAACCTCGCCCTCGGCTTTCTTTCTCGGGGGGAGCAACGAGGGTTTAATTTCGCCAAACTGACTCAGGGCCTTCTGCCCGACCAGAACATCCTCGGATTCGATTGAGTAGATACTATAGCTAGCCTCTTCAAAGAGACAATAGGCCAGACGGCCGCTCTTCTTGGCGACAGAAAGAGCCGGGCTCAGGCCCATGATGCCGCTCACCCCGGTAAAAAGGTTCGTCACCTGGGAGATCTCCCGGCTCTCCATCTCCAGCCTGAAGACGTTGGGGATGCCGTTGGGGTCGGAAATGAAATAGAGGCTCTTGCCGTCCGTTGACCACTGGGGGTTGATGTGTTTGGCCTTGCGAAAGCCGCTCAGCCTCTCTATCCTCCCCGTTTCGACATCCAGCAGGGCCAGATCGTAGTCTCCGATGCTGAGGATGGAGAGGTCGGTGCTGAAACGGTCGGTGACAAAGGCGATCGACCGGCCATCCGGCGACCAGACTGGAAAGAGGTCAGCGAAGGGGTCGTCGGTCATCCTCTTCAGCACCTCGGTTTCGAGGTCATAGATAAAGATGTCTGTCAAACCATTCACAAGGGCAGTGAAGCCTATGTAACGGCCATCCGGCGACCAGGTGGGGCTGAATATCTCTCCCAGATGGGGAAACTTCATTTCCTTCAGGGTCCTGCCTTCCCTGACATCGATCATGGTCAGAACAGGCTGACCCTTGATGACCGCACCGAAGATAAAACGTTCTCCCCGCTCATCCCAGCATCCTGAGGATTTGATGAACTGCAGGCTATCGAAATGCGGATCGATTGCTGTCTTGATCAGTCTGCGCTGGATTTTCCCTGTTTTCGCATCGGCCAGATACATGTCGATGGAGAACAGATCCCGGCTGGAGAGGAAGACGATCAGATCGCCGTCCGGGCTGAGGGAGGGAGAAACATTCACACGGCTTTTTTCGCTTCCCTTGATCAGCAACCGGCTCGACCTCTCAGGTGTTTCGGTCAGCTCTTTCAACGGAAGAAAAGCCTCTTCCATGGACTTGTGCCAGTCTTCGGAAAGCGTGTCCAGAGAGACATCGAGGACCTTTTTGATCGCCATCTCGTAATCACCTGCTGTGCTGACGGCCCTCATCAGCCTGGGGACAGTGCCGTCTCCCCATCTGCCGGTGATATAAGCCCAGAGGGACTGGCCGTAACGATAAGGAAAATACCTCATCGGGTTCTCCAGCTTTTTCACCCCGGGCAGCTCCTCCCTGCGGGTCACATCCCGCATCCACATCGCCGTATTGGGGTCAACCGGCCCGATGGAGAGATATTCTGCCAGCCCCTCGATAAACCAGAGTGGAAGCCGGAACACCGCAGGAGTGGCGGAGGCCGACCTCGGATGGGCCTGGGCGGTGATGTCGAACTGGAAAGCGTGGACAAGCTCGTGCCCGATGACATGGTCGGACTCGGCCAGCGAAACGCCGAGGGGAAGAACGATCCGCCGCTTGAACATCTCGGTCACGCCGCCCGTTCCCTCGCCCAGGATGCCCGGAATGGCTGTTGTCTGCTGGAAGTCGGGTGAGCTGGCGTAAAGAATCAAAGGCTGGCGTCCTTTCAGCTGATGATTGAAAATCCGGGACAGCCGGGCATACCAGCGCTCAGCCATCCGGGCCGCCTGGAGGGCTGCTTCTCGCTTTTCGGGATAAAAATAGATGTCGAAGTGCTCTGTGCTCATCACTTTGAAATCGAATCTTTCATACTGCACCTTGTTGCGACCGAAGTACTGACCGCTGGCGGAAACAGCGATCAGACCGATCCCGAAAATCAGAAGCAGCCAGAAGGTCTTTGGCCTGAATCTATGGTTCATGGGCTCTCTCCCTCTTTCACGTCAGAAATTATTGATTTTCGCATATGTCATTTATTATCTTAGCGCCGACTTATTTACATATTATTTTAACACTAAACACGATCGTTTTAAAGACAAATCCACTCCAGGAGGAGGGCAGGGACTTATGGTATAATCTCAGCAGAGGAACCAATTATGGCCGGCCGGTTTTTAAACACTTTCAGGACCCCCCTTCTCCTCTTTGTCTCAGCCGTCCTGGTGCTGTGCTCTTTATCTGGTTCAAAGCACGGCTTATCCCCAATCCGTTCCCTCCGGGCCATCGACATCAAGGTGGCCGCTGACGAGGAATTCAGGCGCAGAGTGTCGTGGCGGCTTGAAGCCTCCTCTCTGATCGCGGCTGTCTCCAGAGAATTCGAAAAGCGCTTTGGCATCCAGTTCAGGATCAAAACCTTCCATCCATGGCTTTCGGATAACGCGGAGAGCTCGACCTTCGGCCTGCTCAATGACCTGAGAAAAAAAGTCGCCCCGCAAGACTGCCACATCGTGCTCGGCCTCAGCGGCCAGGCCCTTCTCCATCATGACCTTTTCGGAGCGGCGACATACCTTCACGGATACATCCTTCTCAGGGCTTCAGAGTCCTCTGTGCCCATGGAATCCATGCTCAAGCATGAGCTCTCCCATCTGTTCGGCGCGGCTGACCTCAACGAGAAAACCTCGATCATGAACAGCCGGAATCCAGGCACCCGATTCGACGAATTCACGACGCGCATCATCCTTCTCAACAGGAACCGCACCTTCGAACCGAACATGTTCCCCCTGCCCGAAGATAAGATAGACGAGGCGATTTCTCTCTACAATCAGAGAAAAAAACTCAACCGAAACGAGACGGCCATCCACGTCCTGCTGGCCATCCTCTACCTGGAAAAAAAAGATTATGAGTCTGTGCTTGAGGAGTGCCTCCATGCCACTCGCATAGACCCTGACTTAGCCGACGCCTACAATCTTGCCGGGATCGCCTACCGGAGGATGGGACAGGTTGACCGGGCCATCGAGGAATACCAGAAGGTCTTCCGCCTCCAGCCCTCCCTTCCCGAGCTCCACTACAACCTGGGCATCGCCCTGGCCAATAAGGGAATGCTGAACGAGGCCATCGCTGCTTACCAGAGTGCCATCGAGCTCAATCCCCGTTATGCCAAAGCCCATTCCAACCTCGGCCATGTCTACCTGGAGAAAAAAATGATCGAGGCGGCCATCGAAGCCTGTGAGAAGGCGCTTGAGATTCAGCCCCGACTGGCCAAGGCCCTCTCCAACCTGGGGGGCGCCTATATCCTGAAGGAAGCGTATGATGAGGCGGAAGTCGTATCCCGGAAAGCACTGGAGATTGAGCCGGACCTTGCCGATGCCCACAATAATCTCGGTAACGTCTTCATGCACCGAAAGATGTCTGCCGAGGCCATCGACGCCTACTCCAGAGCAATAGAACTGGACCCCGACTACGCAGAAGCCGTCCATAACCTGGGACGGGCTCATCTTTTTCAGGGCTCCTGGGAAAAGGCGATCGCCGCTTTCCAGGAAGCCGTCCGGCTCAAACCTGACTATGCCAAGGCCTATTTGAATCTGTCTTCTGCCTACCTGGAAAAAGGCGAAGTGGAAGAGGCCATCAACGCCTGCCTGAAGGCCATCGACATCGACCCGGATTATGCCATCGCCTATCACAACCTGGGGTGTGCGTATTTTAAAAAAGAGATGCTCGCGGAAGCCGAATCGGCCTGCCGCACAGCGATTCATCTCGATCCATCCCTTCCTCAAGCCCATAATCTTCTGGGAATGCTTCTGGAAAAAAAGGAAAAGCTGGAGGAGGCCCTGGCATCTTTCAGGAAAGCCATGGAATTGAACCCCGATGATGACAAGCCTCTCTTCAACCTGGCCAATCTCTATTTCCGGATGAAGGCGCTTCCCGAAGCCGAATTCTACTACCGAAAAGTGGTGGAGATGAACCCGGGGTTTGGACAGGCGTATAACAATCTCGCCGTCATCTCCTTTTATCTGGAAAAACATGCGCTGGCCCTGGAGTATCTGCAGAAGGCCGAGGGATTGGGAGTAAAGGTCCATCCCGACTTCAAAAAGGCCGTCCTCGAAAAGACAAGAAAGTGAATCTCGCGAATTCTGTGAAGGAATTTATCAGGTTTAACAATTTCCTAAAAATTTCTTTTGAAAACCGTTGACGTTCATGGTAAACTGATGGCCGATATGGGGAATGGCGAAAAAATCGAAAAAAGAAAGTATCTGCGCTTTGATTGCCTGCTTCCCGCAGAGCTAATCAAGATCAACGGAAAAGAAAACATCAAAAAGGAAATCACCGCCCAGGACATCTCCCGTGAGGGGCTGAGGCTGAGCATCAACTTCGACATCAACATGGGCTCCACAATGGTGGTCAAACTCCTCGTCCCCGACAGAAACCTGGTCATTCCGGTTTCAGGAGAGATTGTCTGGATCCGGACCATCGAAAACAAGCTGGAGGCAGGACTCAGAATAAAAGAGATGGACCCGGAATTGAAGAGCGAGCTTCTCAACTGGGTATTCCCGAAATGGCTGGAAAAAGAAAGAGAAACAGGCAATAAAAAGGGCAAAGACGAAAAAAGGAAGCCCTGAGAAAAATTCTTCCCTCTGAAAAAACTCTCTTAAAAAATCTTCCCCCTGCTCCTTGGGGAAGAGCTCATCTCTGAGGCCTTGGTGGAGAAGACCGCGGGCTGGCGCCATTCCGGCTTCGTGCGCTCGTAAGTCTCTACGCCGATCCGCTCGTCACAGATCGCGCCGCTTAACTAAAATGGAATTTCGCTCTTTTACAGGTTCTTGTAATTCAGCATGGCGTTGAACACGAGGAAGAAAGAGCCATGAGTCTGGTGCCGCCACATGGGGTTGAAGCTGAACAAAACGACATGGCCCTGGCCGAGAGTCGCATCGAGGAGCGCGGGAGCGCCGGCAAGCTCCTGGCCGTTGGCCAGGCCGCCGCTGATGAGGAGCTCATTGACGTTCTTGCTGAAGCTGAGGATGGTTTTAGGCCTCGGCACCGAGGGAAAGCGGCGCTGCTCTTCAGCCTGCTCTTCCTTTTGAACCTTACGGAACTCCTCGATCGTCTTCCGTCCGAGGTCCCGTGGCCGTCCCTGCGGAATATCGGGGTCGTTGACGCTGCCTCTTCCCGTGACTCTTTCGACCGCATCAGCACCGGCTGAAGGCGGCATCATCCCGAATCCGCGGCCGCGCATGCCCATGCCCACACCGAACACCGGCGCCTGGCTGAAATACACTCCAAACGAATCGTCATAGCCGTAGACGATAGGGCTCGATTTTTCCGTGACTTCTACCTTGTAAACGCTTCCCCGCGCCCAGAGGTTGGGAGTATCCTGCATCGTCACGCCCTGCGCCAGACCGAAATGAATGGGCAGCGAGGAGCTGTTGGCAAGGGTGATGAACAATCCGCCCTGTTTGATGAAATCCCGGAGGTGCATCACACCCTCGAGCTCAAGCCCTCCCCGCATGTCGTCGGTTGAATCCTCGACACCAATGTTCGGAGTGAGGTCTGTTTTCTTCCAGGGAATCGGCTTATCGTCGATGAGCCCCTGGACAATGCTCAGGGCGCTGGGAGAAGACGGGCCGAAGAGGATGACGTCATATTTCTCGCGGAGGTTTGCGCTGTCCCGGACTTTATGGACGGAGATATAGTCATAGGGAATCTGGAGCTCATCGAGCGCGATCCGGACCCAGCCCTCGGTCTGGGTGGTCTGCCAGGTGTGCATGAGAGCGATGCGCGGCAGGACCAGCTCATGCGCAGGCACATCGGGCACAGAGGGGACAGCATAAACATTGATTCCGTACTGCTGGCCGGCCTCAGAGAGCATGTTTTCCAGGTTTCCGGCGTTCTTATCGACACGGATGATGAAGCTCCCCGCGTTAAACTTCTTTCCCTCCTGCTCGAACGCTTTCTCTGCAATAAGAATTTTAAGGTCCTCATTTTTGAACAGGAAAGAGGCGATCTGGTTATCAGCATTATGGTTGATGAGGAAAGCCTGAACATCACCGCTTCCCCGCCGAATCAAGCCGCCCGGCGCTTTGATTTCTTCCTTGACGAGGCGCATCGGGACAGAGAGCACAGAAATATCCTC
>CAYZDV010000096.1:0-7799 GCA_964477275.1 uncultured Eubacteriales bacterium | reverse complement strand
GCCGGGCAGAAAGGCTCTGTTTTCTCTGAGGCGTTTGGTCTCTTTGTAGACATCTTCCTCCCTGATCCACAGCCTTGTTTTGATATTCAAACGGCCGAGGTGAAGGGCAAATGCGCTCCCCCAGGTGCCGCCGCCGATGACCGATGCTTTCATCTGGATTTCTCCCCCAGTTTTCTTTCCTGGCCCTTGATGAGCCTCTGGATATTTTCTCTATGCATGACAGCGATGAGGAAAAAGAGGGCAAAACCCCAGAGAGCAATTAAGGTCTCTTTGCCGAGAAGAAGGATAAAAAGAGGATAGCTCAGACTGGCCAGGAGCGAGCCCAAAGAAACGTATCGACTGATTCCTGCGGTAAGAAGGAAGACAGCCAGGCTGAAGAGAAAAGGAGAGAAGGCCAGGACGGCGTAGGCGCCGAATGAGGTGGCCAGTCCTTTGCCTCCTTTGAATTTGATGTAGACAGGAAAGCAGTGGCCCAGGACAGCAAGGAAAGCACAGATGAGGGAAAGACGGATATCCTGAAAGAGCTTCTGGACTAAAAGGACGGGGATGGCGCCTTTGGCGATGTCGATGACAACCACTGGAAGGGCAAGTTTCCAGCCTTTGAGCCGAAGGACATTGGTGGCGCCCGTGGCTCCGCTTCCGAACCTGCGGATATCTTTTTTTTCGCTGATCCAGAACACGATGTAGCCTGAGGGCAGTGCCCCCAGAAGATAGGAAAAAAGCGCCAGTGCGATTTTCATTTGAGGTCAAATTCCGAAAGAATGGAGTACTGCGCTCCTGCGGGCAGGAGCACGCTCCTGAAGAACGTGATTTTCTTGACTGCCATTTCTCCGAATGGCCGCTCTTTGCTTTTCTCGAGATGAGCCATGATCCGGCTGAGGTTTACCGGGCTCTTGACCCTTCCCAGCGTGAGGTGGGGACGGAACGGCCTCTGTTCCCTGGGAAAACCCAGTTTTTCCATCTCTCCTTCCAGGCTCGACTGCAAACCCATCAGGCCTTCGTCTTCTTCGATTCCGACCCAGATGACCCTAAGATTTTTCCGTCCGGCCGGGAAAAAGCCGGTCCCCCGGATTCTCAGAAAAAAGGGCCTGGATTTCTCGGCAATGCTCTTCAGGGCGGCTTCGATACCGGGCCTTTCCTCTTCTCTCGTTTCGCCCAGGAATTTCAGCGTCAGATGCATCCCTTCTTTCCTGATCCATTTGATGCTCCGGGTTTCTCTGTCCATTGAGCTCAATTCATCGATCAGCCCGGAGAGGGTTTTTTTGAGTTCCGGCTCAAGATCGATGGCAATAAACGTTCTCAATTTATTTTCGCTTCCTTTTTTCCCCGGTCAGCAGATGCCGGCGCACCATGTCCAGAGCTCTTTGAGCGGACTGGTATTTGACCATTTCCCGGTTTCCCAGAAAGAGATTCTTCGTGGATGAGGAGCCTGTCTCCCAGGCAATGGCGGTGTAGACGAGTCCGACGGGTTTCTCAGGCGTGCCTCCCGCTGGCCCGGCGATTCCGGTAACGGCCAGCCCCAGGCTGGAGCGGGTTTTTTCCCGGATGCCGACAGCCATAGCGGTGGCGACTTCGGCGCTGACCGCGCCGCATTTTTCGATCAAATCCTGAGAGACGCCCAGGAGCTTAATCTTGGCTTCGTTGCTGTAGACGACGATGCCTCCGAGAAAGTAATCCGAGCTTCCCGGGACATTGGTCAGCCGGTGGCCCACAAATCCCCCGGTGCAGGACTCGGCAACGGCCAGAGTTTTTTTGCTGGAGCGGAGAAGGTTGCCCACCACTTCCTCCAGTTCCGCGCCGTCTCCAGAAAAAACATCCTCTCCCAGCCGGGTCATGATTTTTCTGGCCAGCCTGTTGACCTCTTCTTCAGCTTTGGACTGGCTTTCTTCGGAGCAGCCCCTGAGGTGAATTTCGATCTGCCCGGGGTAGGCAAGTGTGGTCAGACTGAGATGAGGTTTTCGGGGATAGAGGTCGAGGATGAGAGTCTCGACCTTTGATTCTGTCAGGCCCGTGATTTTCAACGCCCTGCGGGCCGTGAAATTTTTTCTCAGCTTTTCGAGCCTGGGCCACACCGAGGATTCAAATATCGGCCTGAGCTCCTGGGGAGGACCGGGAAGAAGGATGATGAGCTGCGGTCCTGTGTCCAGCCAGAGGCCGGGAGCCGTTCCGTTTTTGTTTTCGAGAACTTCTGCCCCTTCGAAGACATACGCCTGTTTCTTGTTGACAGGAGGCATCTGGAGGCCTCGTCTCTTGAACCGGCTCTCGATTTTCCGGAGAAGATCCTGGCGGAAAACGAGTTTTCGTTCGAGAACTGAAGCGAAAGCCTCTCTGGTCCGGTCATCCCTGGTGGGACCCAGGCCGCCAATGGCGATCAGTATCTCTGCCCGGGCGAGGGCATGCCGGATGCAGAGGACAAGCTCATCCCACTCGTCTCCGACGATAGTTTTATAGCTGACTTCCATGCCCAGCTCGTCGAGGCGGCCGGCCAGGTAGAGAGAGTTTGTATCCTGGTAGTAGGGCGTGAGCAGCTCTGAGCCGACAGCCATGATTTCAATCCGGTGGCTATTCCTGACTTTCATTTCCAGAACACTTGCAGCATGAGATAGAGGTTGATGATGATTCCTGCATAGACGGCTGCCACCACATCATCGAGCATGATTCCCCATCCTTCCGGGATTCTCTCGACTTTTCTGATCGGGAAGGGCTTGACGATGTCGAAAATGCGGAAGAGCAGGAAACAGGAGAGGACGACGGGCCAGGAGCTGTCCATCCGGAAAAAGACAAGATACTGGCCGGCAGCTTCATCGATCACATTCTTTCTCGGGTCTTTCCTGGTCATCTGAGATGCGAACCGGGTGGAGGTGCAAACACCGATCGAAAACACCACAAAAAAGACCAGAAGGTGGAAAGGCCAGCTCAATCGATAGAGATAAAACTTGTAGAGAAGAGCAACAATCAGGCTGGTCAGGGTGCCGGGAGCGACCGGCAAGTATCCGGCCCCGAAAAAAGTGGCAATCAACCTGGAAATAAACTTCATCTGCCTGATCTAAACGCAATAATTAGAGTGTTATGAGGGGAGTGACACCACGGAGCAATCTCGCATTCATTGACCGGGATTGCCACAGTCTTTTTGGTCGCTCGCAACATAGCATCATTATCGCGCTGATGTTAATTTTCCGAATAAATCATATACATCCCAGCCTGTGATTTCAACCGTTTGAATCGTATTCATGACCTTCCGCCGTTTTTCCCCATCTTCGATGAGAATTACGCCGTCCACTTCAGGCGCCTGAAAACGTCCCCGTCCGGCCAGGACCGCAGGGTTCTCTTTGAGCACTCCTTCAATCAGAACCTCCACTTTTTGATGGAGGTATCTCCTGTTATTTTCGAAGGATATCTCGGCCTGAATTTCAAGGAGCTTCTCTTTCCTTTTCATTTTCACGCTCTCTTTGACCGGGTCTCCCATGCTGAAAGAAGAGGTCCCTTCCTCCCTCGAATAGGTGAAAACGCCCAGGTGATCAAAGCGAGCTTCTTCGACGAATCTTTCGAGTTCTTCGAATTCGTCCTTGCCTTCACCCGGAAAACCGACCAGAAGCGATGTGCGGATGACGGCGTCGGAGATTTTTTTCCGGATTTTCCCGACAAGATGCAACGCTCTCTTCCCGTCCATGCCCCGCTTCATGGCTTTGATGATTCGGGGGTGCGAATGCTGGAAGGGGATGTCCAAATAGGAGCAGATTTCTTCCTCCTCCATAACCTCCAGGAGCGGGTCGCTGATTTCTTCAGGATAGCCATAGAGGACGCGAATCCATTCGATTTTCTTGACCTTGAGCAGCTCGCGGAGAAGAAGGCTCAAACCGTCTTCCAGTCCCAGGTCGCGGCCGAAGCCGGTCGAATCCTGGGAGACAAGGTTGATTTCCCTGACGCCCTGCCCGGCAAGATCCTCGACTTCCCGGAGGATGGAGGAAATAGGCCGGGACCGGTATGGTCCCTTTATGATCGGGATGGCACAGAAAGAGCACTGGCGGGAGCATCCTTCAGATATTTTGACGTAAGCCCAGGAGGGAGGAGTCTGCAGGAGACGGGGAGAACTGTGGCTGTAGAGAAAAGTCCCGCCGGCCTTCTCGAATGGCTTGCCTTCGATGGCCTGGACGATCTTGTCGAACTCACCGACCCCTAACCAGACGTCGATTTCCGGAAATCTTCTGGCCAGGCTGTCCCTGTATCTCTCCACGTAGCAGCCGACAGCCACGGCCTTTTTGACCTTCCCTCTTTTTTTCAGGCTGGTCGCCTCCCGCAGGGCATCCTGAGCTTCCTTTTTCGCCGGCTGGATAAAGCCGCAGGTGTTGAGGATGAGGATGTCGGCCTCCACCGCCCGGGTGACAAAGCGGTATCCGGCGTTTTTCAGGTAGCCCAGCATGACCTCGCTGTCGACCAGGTTTTTGGCGCAGCCGTAGCTGATGAGCGCGACTTTATCCATATCAGACACATTGTAAAGTGTCAGTGGACGTTAGTAAACAGGGAAAAAGAGGCTTGATGGAGAAGAGAAGGGAGGATGAGAGAATGCATTAAGGGTAAATCCGGTAGAGAAGGCGGGGGAAAGGGATGGTTTCCCGGATGTGTTTGATCCTGCAGATCCAGGCCAGGGTCCTTTCCACGCCCAGACCGAAGCCGGCATGGGGGACTGATCCGTATTTTCTCAGGTCGATGTACCACTGGTAGGCTTCCCGCGGCAGTTTGAACTCCCTGATTTTTTTCTCCAGCAGGTCCGGGTCATGAATGCGCTGCCCGCCTCCGATGATTTCTCCGTAGCCTTCCGAGGCGAGGACATCCACGCCGAGCACAACTTCCGGTTTTTTTTCATCCGGTTGCATGTAAAATGCCTTGATCTGGCGGGGAAAGTGGGTGATGCAGACCGGCGTATCATAGATTTTGGAGATCAGCGTCTCTTCAGGAGCCCCGAAGTCGTCGCCCCATTTCATCCTGGAGCCTTTCTCTTTGAGCTTGCGGAGAGCCTCGTCATAGGTCAGGAGGGGAAAGGGTTTCCTGATCCGCTCCAGGGGTTTGGTGTCCCTTTCCAGGATTTCCAGCTCTTTCTTGTTTTTCTCCAGCACCCGGCCGATGATGAAGAGAACGAGGTCTTCGCCCAGTTCGGTGACATCCTTCAGGGTGGCAAAGGCCACTTCAGGCTCGACCATCCAGAATTCGATGAGGTGCTTGCGGGTTTTTGACTTTTCCGCGCGGAAGGTGGGACCAAAGCAGTAAACCTTGCCGAAGGCCATGGCCGTGGCCTCGTTGTAGAGCTGTCCGCTCTGACTCAAGAAGGCTTTCTGGTCAAAATATTCCGTCTCAAAAAGGGTTGTCGTCCCCTCGCAGGCGCTGGGCGTGAGAATCGGCGTGTCCATCAGCCGGAAGCCTCTTCCGTCGAAGAAATCGCGGATGGCCCGGATGAGTTCGGCCCTGACCTTGAGGATCGCATACTGTTTCTGAGAGCGGAGCCAGAGGTGGCGGTGCTCCATGAGGAAAGGGACGCCGTGCTCTTTGGGCGTGATGGGGTACTCTTCGGCTATCTGGAGAATCTGGATGTCGGTGATCGTGAGCTCATAACCGCCCGGCGCGCGTTTGTCCTCTCTGACCCGGCCGCGGGCGATGAGAGAAGACTCCTGGGTGAGGACGTCGAATTTTTGAAAGAGGGGATGGTCTTTTTTCGCGCTGAAGATTGTCCCCTGGATGGTTCCTGTTCCATCTCTGATGAGCAGAAAACGCACCTTGCCGCTGGAACGCTTGTTGTAGAGCCACCCCCTGATTTCAACGTCCTGGTCTTTGTAGTCCGAGATGTCTTCGATGTAGGCCCACTTCATGTCCCGAAAATTATAAGAAATAAAGGGACTGAGGTCAATCCACGGTGACTGCGTGTGACTGCGGAAATATTTTTTCATTGCTGTTTTCTTTTTGCCGCGGATTACCGTTTTTTTGCCCTGGCCGGCTCCATCTTCTTGAGGTCGAGCCTCCGTTCCATGGCTCCGAGCCGGTAGAGACAGATCTCCCGCACCGATGAAGGATGATGGAGAACTTCAGAGAGGGATTGGGCGCCGACCCCCCAGACTCCACCTCCGCGGATGACAACGACCTTGAAATCGTGGAGAAGCCTCACGAGTCGGGAGAAGTCAAACTTTGGCGGAAGAACGGGAATAACCGGGTAGAGAATGCTTCCTTCAGCGTCGATGGGCACGATGCGGCTTGCGAGTTCGGCTTCACCCGGTTCTCTGAAATGAGAAAGAGCCTCGGCTTCTGGAACATAGCAGTGGAGGACGGTCTGGAAATTTCCTTCTGCATAGAGCTTTTTATGCATCTTCACTTCAGGGGAGTCCGATTTTGCGAGGCGAAGGGGCAGCCTGAGGAGAGGGCCGCCAATCTCCCCGGGCATGGATGCGCGGGGCGCATAGAGCATGCTTTCCGAGCCCCGGATGGATAAAGAGCCGGTGTGGAAGGGAGAGAGACGGGATTCAAAGATTCTTGCTCCGGCTTTCCGGAATTCCCTTCTCATCTTTTCTTCCTCGGGGAAGTCGCAGCGTTCGTCATCATCAATAGCGTAGGGCTCCGGCGGATGGGAAAAGCAGGATTCCGGACTCTCCAGCACAGAGCGTCTCAATTGTTCCAGGTTTGCGCCAATTTTGCCCGCCAGTCGAGCAATGTATCCGGAATTGTTGGCAACGCACTGGAAAAAGAAGGCTTCCTTCAGGCTCCGGCCCCGGGAAAAAGAGCCGTGGCCCTGGACAACTGTCAGCGGATGACGGGCCAGCCGCTCGGGAATCGTCCTGACCATCTCCGGAGATCCACTCGGGACTTCAAACCAGTCAACAGGAACCTCTTTTCCCAGATGGGAGTGCCCGAGAGGGTCGATGGGCACAAAGGCCGCGGGCTGGTTGGGCTTGTCCTCATCGTCGAGCGTGCTGATGACAAGCTCCTTGGTGTGACAGTGCAGGGAGGCCCTGACATCCTGAAGGCTGAGAATCCGGGCATGGACCTTGCTTTCGGATGAGGCCCGGTGATATCCAAAATCCGTCTCCGCGGCGGAGAGGAAGCAGACCTGGTCCGGCTCAAGGTCACCCTTCTGGGAGCCGGCGGAGGTGATGACCATCGTCTCTTCGTCCTTTTCGTCGCGCCATAACATGGCCATGTTTCCGCTGTGGCTGTTCTGGATATCAGCGAGGAGCGATGCCCGGCCCACAGTCTGGAAGAGGCGGATGATCTCCTGTCTGGCCTTGCATTCGGTCATCTTCTTTTTTCCTGTTTTCCTCTATACTGACTGCCAAGTCCTTGGAAAAAATGGTTTTTGGCTCGATATTGAAGAACATGTTTTTTTTCATCAAGTTACAAAATAATATAATAATAGTGCTGGCATTCGCAACTGCCATGTCTTTTGGTCATATTAATACAAACGCAATAGAGGATGCGACAAAACATCTGTGACGCCGAGGCCGCCAGCGGATCGAGGCATCCATATCCAGCGCACTTGTCAAGCAAGGCGGTGTTCCGGGCCGGTTCCAGAATGACGACATACGTTACAGGCCGCGGACGGGCGACGAGCTGCCCATCACGGTGCTAATCAAGGCCCGTTCAAGGTTTCACGGATTGCCTGGGGAGATTCTTGCGTGAGAACGGGCATAACTACGTGTTACACCTGCCATTCGGCGCGGCGGACCGCAGGTGAACGCGAGCGTTCGGCTGATTAAGTAAGACCATCGGATAAATGGAGATCCTAAGGGCAATATAGGTCGACTTTGGGAGCGGGCCCC
>CAYZDV010000095.1:2918-7885 GCA_964477275.1 uncultured Eubacteriales bacterium | reverse complement strand
AAACAGGACAGGAAATCCTCAACCTCTTCCACAAGATCCATTCCCGGGGAAACACGATCATCATCGTGACTCATGACAGGGAGATCGCCGAACAGGCCCAGCGGATCATCCATTTAAAGGACGGGAGAATCGTCAAGGAGGAGCGGAAAGAAAAAGGCACATGACCTTTTTTGGCCGTTTTGAAGGCGTTCTCTTCAGCCCCCGGGAAACGTTCAAATCGCTTTCAGAAAGACCGCTGTGGATGGATGCCTTCATCATCCTTCTTGTCTTCACGACCATCTTTACCCTCCTCATCTCTCCCTATCTCCAGAAGGACCGGCTGGAAACCCTGAAAAACAGCATAGAGCTTAAAGAGCGGCTGGACGAGCAGCGCTACCGGCAGCAGCTCGAATTTCTGGAAAACCCTCCCCGCTGGTATTCGGTCCTGATGTTCGTCTCCCCTCTCTTCATGAACCTTGTCGGATTCTTCTTCCCGCCCCTGATTCTCCTTGCCATGGGGCGCTTCTTTTCCACCGAGGGAAGCCGATGAAATCGGCCGCCGAGTATGTTTGAGCACGAAAGGATCCACCTGGTGAAAAAATGACTGAACACGGACATCCGGTTCGAAGTCACATGTCTTTTGTGCGGAGTACCGCAGGCGCCGAGATGGACGGTGAGGGAATGGCGTTAAAAATCTGAAAGGAGCGGTGCCATTTCCGTGCATTTTCGTCATTAAATTATCCAAACAAGATGGAAGAGAACCAAGAAAAAAAATGATGGAGAGATACGAGCCTCCAAGGTGAACAAAAAACAGATTCTCGGCCTGCTCATCCTTATCACTCTTCTGGTTATACTGTTTTTGGTCAAAATTGGAATCTGAAGCCAAGAACCTGGTGATCATTCTGGGGCCCACCGGAGTGGGCAAAACTGCCCTTTCGGTTCGTCTGGCCAATAAGATCGGGGGGGAGATCATCAACTGCGATTCCATGCAGGTGTACATGGGCTTTGACATTGGCACAGACAAGATCCCCCCTGAAAAAAGAGAAGGCATCCCCCATCACCTGCTGGATGTGGTTGAGCCATCCATCCAGTTCACTGCGGCCGACTTTGTCAAACTCTCCCTGAAAACCATCAGAGCCATCCTGGAGCAAAAAAAGGTCCCGCTCATTGTCGGGGGGACAGGCCTTTACATCAGGGCTCTTGTTGAGGGTCTGTTCCCGGAGGGCAAGAGCGCCCCCCGGCTGCGGCAGAAACTGGAGGAAGAAGCGAGGAAGCACGGACTGGAGAAGCTGAGAGAGCGGCTGATGGAAATCGACCCTGACTACGGCCGGAAAATCGGTCCCAATGACAAAGTCCGGATCATCCGCGCTCTTGAAGTCTTCCACTCCACCGGAAAGCCGATCTCCAGACACTTCGATCATACCCGCTCAGCCGTTGAAGATTTCAATATTGTCAAAATTGGGTTAAAATTAGAAAGGCATGAGCTCTACAGGAGGATCGAAGAAAGAACAGATCAAATGGTTAAAAAAGGTCTTGTTCAAGAAGTGGAACGCCTTCTTCGGGAAGGTGTGGATGAAAAGTCTCCGCCGTTCCGCGCTCTCGGCTATAAATATGCCTTGAAACACCTCAGGAACGAGATTTCTCTGGACCAGGCCATCGCCCTCACCAAAAGGGACACCCGGCGCTACGCCAAACGGCAGATGACATGGTTCAGGAAAATGAAGGGGATCCGCTGGTATTTTCCCTCGGATTTCTCCTCCATCCTGGAATATGTGGAGAAGAATTTAAGATAAAAAAATGGAAAAAGCCATCCTCGTCCATCTGGCCACCGACAAAAAAGAGAAAGAAGAGGCCGAAGAGTCCATGCGGGAGCTCAGGGGACTGGCCCTGACTGCAGGCGCCCGGGTGGTGGGAGAAGTTTTCCAGGTGCGGCCGAAGGTCAGCCCCAAATACCTCATCGGAGAAGGGAAGGTCCCGGAAATCGTCCAGCTCAAAGAGAGGACCGGGGCTGACCTGATCATCTTCGACCACAATCTCAGGCCCGTCCAGCAACGAAACCTGGAGGAGAGAATCCAGGCCGCGGTCATCGACCGGACTCAGCTCATTCTGGATATTTTCGCTCAGCGCGCCCGGAGCAGGGAGGGCAAGCTTCAGGTCGAGCTGGCCCAGCTCAGCTATTTTCTTCCCCGCCTTCTGGGAAAGGGAAAAGCCCTCTCCCGCCTGGGCGGAGGGATTGGAACCCGCGGCCCTGGAGAAAAGAAACTCGAAGAAGACAGGCGCAGAATCCTGGATCGGATCGCCAGAATCAAAGCCGAAATCAAAAGCATCCAGAAAAGAAGGAGTCACCAGAGAGAGCGGAGAAAGAAGAGCCCGATTCCTGTCGTCTCTCTTGTCGGCTACACCAACGCCGGCAAATCCACCATCTTCAACGCTCTCTCCCGCGAGAAAGCCTTCACCTCGCCGCACCTTTTTTCCACTCTCGACCCTGTTCTGCGGCGGGTGAGCTACCCTGACGGGCTTTGCTTTTTGCTCAGCGACACCGTCGGATTCATCAAGAAAATCCCGATCGAGCTGATCAGCTCTTTTCGGGCTACACTGGAAGAGATTCGAGAAGCTGACGCTATTCTCCACGTCATCGATGCCACCAGTTCAACCTGCGAAAGCCAGGCTGAGGCCGTGGAATCCACCCTCTCGGAAATCGGCGTTCACGATATCCCGCTCATCAAACTCTTCAATAAAATCGACCTGCTGCCCCACAAGGATGATCTCTTGAAAAAAAACGCGTCTGCAGATACCATCATCTATGCCTCGGCAAAAACAGGTGAGGGCATCCCGGACCTCAAGGAGAGGTTAAGGACGGTCCTCTTTAACGATATGGAGGTGTTTTACCTGCGCATTCCCAATTCTGAGAGCGGGCTGGTCGAATCATTGGCCAGATGGACGGTGGTCCTCAAGAAAAGAGAAAACAGCGATTATTCCGAACTGAAGATCATGGCCAGACCCGGCTCGCTGATCAATTACGCAACATATATCAAAAGAGGAGAGCAAAATTGGTAAAAAAAGCGTTTATCCTTCCATTGCTGATTCTTTTCTTTTTCGCCTGTGCCACCACACAGGCTCCGCCTCCCTCCCTGCACATCGGGCAAATTCCCCCGGCTGTGGCGGCTCAACTCTCCCTGGAAGAACGAATTGCCGCCGAGGATGCCTGGAATGACCTGAATCAGGGGAGGGCGGCCAGGGCTGAAAAAAAACTCTCAAAGCTGGGCTCTCAGAGCCCTCTCTATCATGCAGGTCTGGGCTATGTCCATATGCTCATGAATAACCTGGCCGAGGCCGAGAGGTTTTTCAGACTCGGCCTGAAAGAACACCCGGAGCTCGCTCTCCTCCATTCGGGCCTGGCCCAGGTCTATCAAAAAACAGGACGAAACGATCGGGCCTTTGCCGAATACAGGGAAGTTCTCAAGACAGAGCCTAAAAACCCATGGGCACTCGAGCAGTACAAAACTCTTCAAAACAGAAAGACCGGGGAAGCTCTGGATGCAGCCAAATCCTGCCTGAAGGAGGGGAATACGGAAAAAAGTAAAGAGTTTTTTCTCAAAGCCCTCTACTACTCTCCCCGGAATCTCGAAGCCAATCTGGCTCTTGCCGATATCTACAAAAAAGAGAACAAGCTCCAGAATGCGCTTGTCCATCTCAGCGCGGCAAGCTCCGCCGACCCTGAGAACAGGGACCTTATCAAAGATTATGCCGAGACTCTCTACCAGGCCGGGCGATACACGAAAAGCCTTTCGGTCTACGAGGAGTTGCAGAAGCTGGAGCCTGAAAATAAAAGCATCGTGGACCGCATCGAAAGCATCAGGACCAAACTGGGCATCTTCGAGCTTCCCAGCCGGTATGAGACCATCTCTCTTTCCGCAGCGGTCACCAAAGAGGAGATCGCCGCGCTCCTGGCCGTCAAATTCAAGGGAATTGTGGATGAGCTGGCAGGCACGCCCCCCATCGTCATCGACATCGCCACCTCCTGGGCTCAGAGGTTCATCCTGCAGATGACCGCTCTGGGCATGCTCGATATCTACCCCAATCATACGTTTCAGCCGAAAAAAATCATCAGCCGCGCCGAAATGGCTGAGACCCTTTACCGCTTCATCGGCCACCTGCAGAAGAAAGGCTACACGTTCATCCAGCAGATTCCGCCGGATAAAATCCAGATGGCAGACGTTTCTCCGCATCACTATTATTATCAGCCGATCCTGACGCTCCTCTCTCTGAACATCATGGAACTCACCTATGACCGGTCTTTTCAGCCCGAGCTGCCGGTCTCGGGGGAGCAGGCCATCAGATACCTGGACCTCATTCTGGCCCTGATCAAGTAATTGTGAAGGACCCCTCAGCCAGTTGAGAATGCCTGCGAGATGAGCAAGAATCAGAAGGAAAGCATCTGGAACCTTCCCAACAGCCTCAGCCTCCTCAGAATTTTCCTCATCCCCGTCTTTGTGGTCCTGATGATCCAGAAGGAGATTCGAGCGGCCTTTGCCGTTTTTCTTCTGGCCAGCTTCACCGATGTTCTGGACGGGTTCGCCGCCCGGCTGTGCCGTCTGAGGACAAAGATCGGAGCCCTGCTCGACCCTGCGGCGGACAAACTGCTGATTCTTGCCTCCTTCATCATCCTCAGCCTGCCGGCTCTCAACTTTCCTCATGTCATCCCCATCTGGCTCACCCTCATGGTCATCGGCCGCGACGTGCTCATCGTCTCTGGCGCATTCGTCGCCCACAAGCGGCACGGAGTCGACAGATTCCCGCCATCCATCTGGGGTAAAGCGTGCACGGTGCTTGAAGTGACCGTGGTCCTCGCCGTCCTTTTTCTCAACACCCGGCAAATGCCCTTTGCCTATATCCATTGGCTGTATTATTTGACCTTCGCCTTCACTGTCTTCTCCGCCATCCATTATTCCATTGCCGGATTCAGAATGGTCTTCCCTCCCGAAAGA
>CAYZDV010000095.1:0-2818 GCA_964477275.1 uncultured Eubacteriales bacterium | reverse complement strand
GATTTGGAAATGCTTCCCCTGTGCAGAAGCTTGCGATTTCCCGGGTGCGGTGATATATTCCCTCATAAAGGAGGAGGCCCATGACCGATTTGGAAAAAATCGCCGACAGAATCGACAGCTTCCGTGACGAGATGATCGACCTGCAGATCAAGCTTTGCGGAATTCCCGCCATCTCTCCCCAGAGCGGTGGTGAAGGGGAGGCCAAAAAAGCAGAAGTCCTTCTCGAATTCCTGAAGGGCAACGGTTTCACTGATATCGAAGTTATCAAGGCCCCTGACCTGGATGTTCCGGTTGGTTACCGTCCGAACATCCTCGCCCGGATCAAAGGAAAAAGCTCTTCCAAGACAATCTGGATCATGACCCATATGGATGTCGTTCCTCCCGGTGACCTGGCAGAGTGGAGAGGAGATCCTTTCAGGGCATGGGTGGAGGAGGGAAAAATTTTTGGCCGTGGCGTCGAAGACAACCAGCAGGACATGGTCGCCTCCCTCTATGCGCTGAGGGCCTTCCACCAGGAAGGGATAAAGCCAAACTTCGATGTCGGTATCGCCCTGGTGGCGGATGAGGAGACCGGAAGCGAAAAAGGCATCGATTATGTCCTCCAGCACACAAACGCTTTCCGAAAACAGGACCTGATCATCGTTCCGGACGCAGGAAACCCGGAGGGGACGATGATCGAAGTGGCTGAAAAAAGCATCCTCTGGCTCAAGTTCAAGACCGTGGGCAAGCAGGCCCACGGCTCGACTCCGGAGAAGGGGATCAACAGCTTCAAGGCGGCTTCTTTTCTGGTGACCGAAATCGATAAACTCTACAAGATCTTCCCCGATAAAGACCCCCTCTTCGACCCTCCCATCTCCACATTTGAGCCCACCAAGAAGGAAGCCAACGTTCCCAACATCAACACCATTCCGGGAGAGGATGTTTTCTGCATGGACAGCCGGATCCTTCCAAGATACACCATTGAAGAGGTGGAAGAGAAGATCAGAGAATTCGCAGCCAAAATCGAAAAAGAATTCCGTGTGAAAATCACCACGAATGAAGTCCAGAGGGCTCCGGCCGCCCCTCCGACTTCTGCGGATGCGCCTGTGGTTCAGGCTCTTCAAAGGGCCATCAAGGATGTTTACGACAAAGCGGGAAAACCCACCGGCATCGGAGGGGGAACGGTGGCGGCCCTGTTCCGAAGAGCAAAATTCGAGGCAGCCTGCTGGTCGCGGCTGGATGAGACCGCCCATCAACCCAACGAATACTGCATTGTCGACAACATGCTCGGCGATGCCAAGGTCTTTGCCCACCTTTTTTTGCAGGAATAAAGATCACCTTACCGAGGAAAAGGAGAGGAAGGATGAAAGGTTACATCCTGGTCCTGACCACGGTCCCGGAAGAAAGCGATGGGGAAAGGATTGCCAGAGCCCTCCTCAAAGAGAGGCTGGCCGCCTGCGTCACCATCTCTGCAGCCTCTCATTCCCTCTACCGGTGGGAGAAAAAAATTGCCAGAGACAGGGAACGCGTTCTCTTCATCAAAACCAGAGGCAGTCTCTATCCTGAGCTGGAAAGAAGGATTAAAGAGATTCACCCCTACCAGGTACCCGAGGTGATCGCCCTTTCCCTTTGCAGGGGTTCTTCGGATTACCTGGACTGGGTGGCAAAAGAAACGAAAAGCTAAGAATGCTTCCTCTGGATTTTCCGGGCCGATTTTATGGTATTGAGATGGATGGAGACTGTATCCATCACATCCGTGGCATACCCGCCGGCGAGCAGAACAGCCACCGGGATGTGAAGCCGGCGTGCCTCCCCGATGACGATCCGGTCTCTCTCTTTGAGGCCTTCGATGGTCATCCGCAGGCCGCCCAGCTGGTCTTTCTCATAGGGATCGGCACCGGCCAGATAGAAGACCAGGTCGGGCTGGAATTCCTGGTAGAGCCGGGGAAAGCAGGAACGGAGCTCGGTGAGGTACTTCTCATCGCCGTCTCCGGACCATAAACCGATATCCAGGGAACTCGGCGGCTTCTGGGCCGGATAGACATCCATCTGATGCAGGGAAAAGGTGAATACATAATCCTTTTTGGCAAAAATGAAAGCCGTGCCATTTCCCTGATGAAGGTCGCAATCCACCACCATGGCTCTCTCCACCCTCCCGTCCCGCTTCAATTTCTCCAGGGAGACAGCCACGTCATTCAAGATGCAAAACCCTTCACCGTGGTCGGGAAAAGCGTGATGGAACCCTCCGCCGATATGGACGGCCAGCCCCTCTTCCAGAGCTTTTTCTGCAGTGAGAATGGTTCCGCCCGCAACCTGCCAGGCAAACTCCAGAAGCTCCGGACTGAAAGGGAGTTCCAGAGTCAGTATTTCCGAATGAGAAAGAGTCCCGGTTTTCAATTTTTTGAGGTACTTCGGCGTATGCACCAGAAGGATGTCTTCTTCCCTGGCGTGGGGCGGGACCAGGAAATTCTCTCGCTTTGCTCCCGAATGGATGAGCGCTTCATAGACAAGCCTGTATTTCTGGACCTGAAAGACATGGTCTTCAAAGTCGACCATCCAGTAGTCTTCACTGTAGATAAATTTGAAGGGGAATTTTCTCCATCTCAAAACTTTGAACATCTTCTCCAGATGAATCATTAATATAAAAAAAAACAAAAAAAAAGAAAAGAGACGCACGCATTTCTTTTTCCGTTTCGATCTGTTTTCTTGCGCGGCGAGCATCCGGGCTTGCCTTTTTCTGGAAGCATCTTCTTTTCCGGGGTAATGACCATTTCCTCTTTAAATAGGATGGGTGGCATGGGGTGCTCCCCCGCAACGCCCGCAGCGGAAGGGGTTCCCC
>CAYZDV010000094.1:0-7905 GCA_964477275.1 uncultured Eubacteriales bacterium | reverse complement strand
TGCCCTGAACTAATACAAACGAAATTAATAATGTTACATTTCCTGTCATTCCGGGCTTGACCCGGAATCCAGTCTTTTTGCCTTTTGAGATTCCTGCTCCCTGCCTGCGCAGGGACAGGCTTCGCAGGAATGACGGTTTTTAATGCCGCAATATATGCAAAGAAGCGTTAGACGCACTACACTAGTGCTTTATTTTTTTTCTTTCATCGATTAAAATCTAAAGAGGGAAGAAGCATGAGAGCGATCATCACCGGAACGGGTCATTATGTGCCTCCAAAGGTCGTCACTAACTTCGACCTTGAAAAATTGATGGACACCTCTGATGAGTGGATTCGCCAGAGGTCCGGCATTGTCACCCGCCGTCATGTGGAGCCTGGAGTCGGGAGTTCTGACCTGGGCTACGAAGCAGCCTTGAGGGCCATTGAGGATGCGGGGTGCAACAGCTCAGAAATCGACTTCATCATCGCCGCCACTCTCTCTCCGGACCATTATTTTCCCGGAATCGGAGTGCTGGTCCAGGCGAAGCTCGGGCTTTCCGGAATCGGGGCCCTGGATGTCCGGAACCAGTGCTCGGGCTTCATCTACGCCCTCTCTGTCGCTGATCAGTTCATCCGGAGCGGCACTTATAAAAAAATTCTTCTTGTGGCTTCAGAGGTTCAGTCATCGAACCTGGACTATTCTGATGAAGGACGGGATATGGCCGTCCTCTTCGGAGACGGCGCCGGGGCCATTATTGTCGAGCCCCACCCGGGAGACGACGGCAGGGGAATCCTCTCCACCCACCTGTTCTCCGACGGCCGGTTCGTCTCCGACCTGTGGATGGAAAAGCCGAGCCCTAAAGATACCCCGACTTTCTGCGTTGAGTTTGTCCAGAATAAAAAATATTTTCCCCGCATGAACGGCCGGAATGTCTTCATCAACGCCTGCGAAAAAATGCCCGAAGCGGTGAGAGAGGCCTTAAAGCGCAACGGCCTGACCATCGATGACGTGGACCATCTCATTCCCCATCAGGCCAACGACAGAATCTCGTTGATGGTAGCCAAGAATCTCGGCATCCCGGTGGAAAAAGTCATCCGGAACATCGACCGCTTTGGGAACACAACAGCCGCATCGATCCCGATCGCCCTGGATGAAGCGATCAAGACCGGACGGATAAAGAGGGGCGACACGGTCGTCCTCACCGCTTTTGGTTCGGGATTCACCTGGGGCTCGGCGGTGCTCCGGTATTGAATCAACAGGTATGAAAATCATGAGAGGAAAATTTCTGCGTATTGCGACTGGACTCCGTTTTATGGTAGGATTGCAGCCTCGTAAAACAAAAAACCAGGCCGGGCCAATATCCTGGATAAAACCTCTCATCGAGGAGGAATAAAATGAGGAAAACAATCATTCTGCTTGCTATCCTGTCTGTCGCTTTCTCCAGCGCTGCGGCACTTCTTCCCACAAGAAACGGAGATGATGAGAAATTTCAGAAGAGCGTGGAAGCCTATCTTGATGAACACTGGAAGTTCTACCCGACCGCAGCCACCCTGGCTGGTTACCATGCCTATGACAGCAAACTGGAAGACTTCAGCGATAAGAATCTCGAGAAGCGGCATGATGCTCTGGACGGTTACAACCAGGAATTTGTGGCCAAGATCGATAAAACCAGGCTGTCCCCTGAACTTCAGATTGACCACGACATCATCAGGGATGCCATAGACTTTGAACTCTTCCGGCATGAGAACCTCGTTCCCTGGGAATACAACCCTCTTATCTATAATGAGATATTCATCGACTCCATCCGCGGCCTTCTGGCCAGCGAGTCTGCTCCCCTGGAGGCCAGGGCTAAAAACGCGGTGGAGAGGATGAAGGCCCTGCCGAAATTCATCAAACAGGCGAAATCGAACCTGAAGACCCCCCCTCAGCTTCATACCGAAACAGCCATCAAGCAGTTCCCGGGAATATTGGACTTCTACCGGAACGAGTTCCCCAAATTGATCGAAGCGGCACCGGCCGACTCCAGGTCCAGACTGCAGAGTGGCCTTCCGGCGGTTATCTCCGCTCTCCAGGATTACCAGAATTTTCTCCAGAAAGAACTCCTGCCCAAATCCACGGGCAATTTCCGGCTCGGGCCGACCGCTCATTCCAGGCTGTTGCGCCTGATGTTACAGAATGACATTCCTCTTCAGGAACTCCTCAACCGGGCGCCGACAGACTACCGAAATCTCCGGCGGGAAATGTTCTTCACCAGCGTCCCTTTCTACAAGATTATGGACCCCAAGATCGACCTGGAAAACCCTCCAGCGGGAATCACCGAAGACCAGCTCTACAACGCGGTCGTCTCTCATGTTCTGAACAGGATAAAGAGGGAGCATGCAGGCAGGGATGAATTTATCGACCGGGTGAGGGAATCGGCTGAGGAAATCAAAAATTTTATCATCCAGAATCAGCTTATCGAAATCCCTGAAGTCAACTTTGTCATTCAGCCCATGCCTCCTGATTCGCGGGGAATAACCTGGAGCCGCACACTTTTTCCGGGAATCTATGCTACTTCTAAAGACGTGCCCGTCGAGATATGCCCCATCCCTCAGGAATGGGATGAGGAAAAATCCAAGTCCTTTCTTGAAGAGTACAACAATTCGTTCCTCTATTTCTGGGCAGTGCGGAACGTTTATCCCGGCCAGCTTGTCCCTCTCGCCATGGCCCGGAAGAATCACTCTCTCGCCCGAAACATCTATCCCAATCAGGCCCTGATTAAAAGCTGGCCAGTGCTGGTCGAAGAGATGCTGGTCAAATCCGGTTTTGAAAACTACGACCTCAAGCTGCGCCTCAACCAGCTAAAAAACCTCCTGAAGGCGGTGATTGACTTTCTGCTCGAATTCAACATCCATCAAGGAGGCATGGCCAAAGAACAGGCCATTCAATACATGACCGCTGGAGGTTTCCAGACCAGAGCTGAGGCGGAAATGAACTGGAACCGCATCGTTCTCAAGCCAGGCGATGCGGCCCTGGCCTACGCGGGCTATCTGGAAATCCTGAAGATGGAAGAAGCCCAAAAAGAATTCGAGGGCGAATCCTTCAGCCAGAAAGAATTCCTCCAGAAACTGCTCAGTCACGGCGCCATGCCTCTTCGCCACCTGAAGAAAAAAATGACGGAAAAGTAAGCCGCCAGCGGGGAGGCCGCGACTGGAAAGGTCAAGCAGAAAAGAGAAATGGAGCGTTAAGATAGGGGAGCGCTGAGAACGATGAAGAAAATAAACGCCGCCAGCCTCACAAAAAAGCCTGCCGCCGCCAGTCAGTCCGTGAAATCCCTGGTTAAAAAAAAGGTGAGCCTCCGCAACCTTTACAAAAGCATTATGAAAAAGCTGGAAGAGGTCGAGGCGGGGATTCGGCTTTTTTCTTCATCGGACAACAAGCTCATCGCCGAAACCAGTCACTACTTTTTCCAGAACAGCGGCAAGCGGATAAGGCCTGCCCTTCTTCTTCTCTGCTCTAATCTCCTCGGCTATAAAGGCAAAGAGGACATCCGGATGTCTGTCCTGGTGGAGACCATCCACGCCGCCAGCCTCATCCACGACGACATCATCGATAACTCCCAGATGAGGAGAGGACGGGAAACCGTTCACACCCGCTGGGGACCCAACATCACAGTTCTTCTCGGCGATTATCTTTACATCAAAGCCCTCGGTGCTTCCCTCCAGAGCCAGCATTCGCAAATTGCCCGTATTCTCCTCGACACTACGCAGAAGATGATCGAGGGCGAGCTCAAGGAGTATTACCTCAGCTGGAACCTTAAGGTGAAGGAAAGGGACTATCTGGATATCATCCATAAAAAGACAGCCGCCCTCTTCTCGGCAGCTTGTCAAATCGGTGGAGTTCTCGGAAAAGCCACGCCCAGACAGGAAAGCGACCTTGGCGAATACGGAACAAACCTGGGTATTTCGTTCCAGATCATCGATGACTTGCTCGACTTCACGGGAGACCAGAAAATTCTGGGCAAGCCCGTTCTCTCTGATCTGAGCGAGGGCCGCATCACCTTGCCCCTCATCTATACCCTGACGAACGACGGCAGCTCGAACAGAAAGCGCATCACCGAGCTTCTCAACCAAAAGGACCTCAGCCCGGACTCCCTGCAGGAGGTCCTGGAAATCGTCGTATCCAACGGAGCGCTGGAGTACACATTTCAAAAGGCAGCGGAGTTCTCCCGCCTGTCCAAGGAAATCATCTCTCAGTTCCCGAAATCCGTGCACAGAGAAGCATTGAGCTTAATGTCGGAATTTATCCTGGAGCGGAATACGTAGCGAGAAGGCCGCACTCCGCGACAAAAAGAGAAAACCTGAAGGGGATGGATGGTTGAAATCGAGGTTAAGATCAAGGTCGGCGACCTCAGTACAATCAGAGAAAAAATCCTGAATCTTGCGGCCAGGCTGGATAAAGAGCGCTTCCTCGAAGAAAATACCCTCTTCGATTTCCCCTCTCAGGACCTTTACAGGAGGCGCCAGGCGCTGCGGCTCCGCAAGGTCAACAGAAAAGCTTTCCTCACTTTCAAAGGCGCTCCCCAGAAATCCCGGAAATTCAAAGTCAGAGAAGAGTATGAAACAGAAGTCAGGGACGAAAAGCAGCTTCGCAAAATCCTCAAAGGTCTGGGTCTTGCCCCGGGCTTCCACTATCAGAAATACAGGACCGTTTTCCGGAAGAAACGTCTGAAGATCTGCCTGGATGAAACATCGGTCGGGAATTTCATCGAGCTGGAAGGCGAGAGAGAGGAAATCGTCCGTTTCGCCAGGGCGTTGGGGTTTTCCAAAAAAGAGTTCATCAAGCAGGACTACATCCAGCTGATGAAAAACGCACACGGAAAAAAATGAAAAATCCCCGAAAGTTTTAGAGGGGAGTGTTTTCTTCGTCCTCTTCCTCTATTTCTTCTTCTTCCTCTTCTTCTTCCTCTTCTTCTTCCTCTTCCTCTTCCTCTTCATTGATTTCTTCGGTTTCTTCCCTCTCCGCTCTGACTTCTTTTTCGGCTTCCTCTCCCGGGTTGCGCTCTGCACCAACGATCTCTTCCCCGATGAAACCCTCATCCTCTGGTTTGCGAGCTTCTTCTTTTTTCGGCTCGATGATTTCGTAGCCGATCACTCCGGATCGCACTTCTTCTTGGGCAATGCGAATAGGGTTCTTGTATCCGGACTTGACCTTTGGCTTTGCTCCCTGGAGAAGCTCTTTGGATCTCTTTGAGGCGAGAATGACAAACCGGAATTTGCTATCGATATCTCCGTAGGTTTTCAAGTGGGTCACTCCTGCGCGCGGGCTCTTTGGCGTTATAGCTTAAGATACCAGAAATTCCGGCAAAATTCAATGATTTCGGCATTCTTGAAGCTCCAGAGGGGCAGAATCCCGCACAATCGGTTGATGCGCCTTTCGAATTCTTCCCTGCTGACCCGGCCCGGCCCGACCGGTTCAGACGCTTTCAGTACCTGACGACAAATCCCGCCAGAACAACCAGCATGGTCCGGGATTCGCCCTCGACGGTGTAGACGAGGTAACGGCCGCCAGCAAAGAGGCCGCCTGACCTGCTGAAATAGATTTCCAGGCCCGCTCCTCCAAAACCCGCGAAGTGGCTCTTTTTCTCCGGCGGCTCGATCAATGTCTCATAGCCCATCTCGGAAACATATGTCTTTGTTTCCAGCTCCTCCATGATCTGGCGGATTCCTCCTCCGCCGTTGACATAAAAACGGACATAGCGGTTTCTGACCAGGCAGAAACCGAGCGTTACATACCCGGAGGCGGACTTGTAGGTGTTGATTTCGACCGTATCCTCATCGGAAGTGTCGGTCAGGGTCACCTTTCCGCTCAGGTTGTAATGGCCCTCAAGCCCGATGAACACGCCTTTGCCAAAAGTCAGGCCAAAGCCGCCGCCGTAAGTCCGATAAGCGGAAGCGACCGGAAAATCGTTCTCGCCCTCCACATAATCCGCGGCTGAACCTGTCTCGCCGACAAAATTCCCTCTCCCGAAAAGATAAAATTGAACTTCGCCAAAAGACGAAATGGAAACCATTCCCACGAAGACAACCATGAAAAAAACCTTGAACGCTCTCATCTCTCTCCTCCTCTCAATACCGCGCCTTTCCTTTTTTCACGTTCGCCACGATGATGGTCACCCACTGAAAATCCTCGAAAAGGCCGTCGTTCACGGAAAACCGAATGCTGTATTCCCCGGCCTGGGTGTAGGACGGCTTCCAGGTGAAGAGTCCGCTGGACGTGTTGAACGATGCTCCGGCCGGGAGGGGCGAGGCCCCGTAGGTCAGCGAATCACCGTCAGGATCATGTGCTTCGAGCTGAATGGTGAACTCCTGACCTTCCTTGAATGTCATGCCCTCGATGAGCAGGCTGATGTCGGCAAGCTCCGGCGGCTGGTTATTGATGGTGACTCCCCATGCTTTCAGGGTGTACTGGCCGATGTTGCATTCACCCATTGCGATGTTGAAATACCCGCTCTCGCCCCACCATGTTCCCCAGGAATTCTTGCAGATCCAGTAGGGGATGGGTCCCTCATCGTCATAACCGACAAGAACGATGGCATGGCCGCCTTCATAATTCGCATCGGGGAGCTTCTGGTAGATGCCGCCGGAATACGAGTAGAAATCATCGTAGACATCCATGGTCGTCACGAGCGGCCCGTCCGCTAACGCCGCCTTAATAGCGACCTCATTGACCCCGTAGCAGACCCAGGCCCAATCAGCGATTTTCGACAGGCGGGTCGCATAATCCTCACACAGGTCGCAGGGAATATCGCTGGCAGTATAGGGAAAGCAATCTTCAGGAACAATGCCGCTGGTTTTGATGTAATTCAGGGCGCCTGCCGGGTTCCCGCCGCTGCAGTCTCCCGCTCCGGAGCAGGAGACCAATTCCTGCTCGGAAAAATCCGGGAAGTTCAGGGCGCGTATCGACCGCATTTCGGCCGTCTCTCCGGCAGTCCTGGAGAGTCTTTCGCCGCCTTCGGATAAAACGGATTCTCTCCCGGAAGAAAAATTGAAATCCCGGTTGAAAGCATAGGGATACTTCAGGCTGCAGCGCAGGAGCCAATCGTAAAGGCTGAGCGGCTGAGGAGAATGAAAAACGCTCTTTCGGGACGAGCCTGCCTGCGTGTCTGTGGAAAAATCAGGCTCCTGATCAAAAATCCCCTGGTAGCGGAGGTCCTGGTTCATGAGCCTCTGGTAAAGATTCGGGCTCTGGCCGGACAGGTCGCTCCTTTTTGTGGGGAGCCGCTCTCCCTGCCCCAGAGTGACAGGCCGGACTTCGGGCAAATCCTGTTCTATGTTGTACATGGCCTCCACGGTTCCCACCGCGGCAAAAGCCCAGCAGCTCCCGCATGCTCCCTGACTTTTGATCGAGGTCATGAAGTTCCCGCCGTTGGCTCGCCAGTCCAGAGAAGCCAGAAGCTCTCTTTTGACTTCTACCGTCAGAATCTTATCCGGGTCGATGTAGACAGGGGGCACAAATCCCAGCCTCAGCCGTCTTTCCTCAGGAGTCAGCCTGCTGAGGGAGGTCTCGCCGGCAGTCCAGCCCAATCCCAGTCTTTCGATTTCCCTGTTGATCCTTTTGATTTCATCCTGAACCTGGTCCTGCGCCAGCGGAAAGCCGGACAGGAAAACGGAAAGACAGACGACGAGCACGCCCAGCACAAGAGACTTAGACTTAGCCACATTCATCTCCTTTCAAAAATTTTTTTCTGGCAGAAATGCCGAATATATGAAGGTTCGTTTAACCTGTAACCTGTTTTTTTCCGATTTGAGGATGGTCATCAGGAACCCTGGCAGAAGAAATGGTATTCCAATCGGAACAAAAAAACAAGATGGTACGCAAGCAGAGCAGCAAAGAATTCAAAGTTGCTTTTTACTTTGGCCGGGATTTTCATTAAAATAGGGAAAA
>CAYZDV010000093.1:0-7933 GCA_964477275.1 uncultured Eubacteriales bacterium | reverse complement strand
AAGTGAGCCTCAAAATCCAGATGTCCTTTCTTTCAGGCTCGGAAGGAAAATCCATTCTTCCGGCGATAATGAACCCTCCATCCCCCGCTTGAAGGATGGACTGGGGAGTCTTATCAGACATTCCGGCATATGTCCGACTCCATTCCATCTCTCCTGAAGAGGTAAGCTTCAATACGAGAACATCGCTGGAATAGCCGCTCAATCTGGAGCCGGCAATAACATACCCTCCATCTTCGGCCTGGAGAATGCAGTAGCCTTCCTCAATATTTGCGCCCGACCCGTACTTTCTCTGCCACTCCACATCACCCGATGAGCCGAGCTTCACGGCCATGATATCCTTCTCCTCAGGGCCCCAACTCCAGGTGCCGGTAATCACCATTCCTCCATCGTCTGTCCTCCGGGCGGAATGTACAGTGTAGACGATATCTCTCCCGAAGCTGCTCTCCGCGATCACCCCTCCCGATGAATCCAGCCTTAAAACCCAGACATCCGGCGGCCGCCAATAACCGCCCACCGTCAGCCCGAGGAGTGCGTAGCCTCCGTCCCCGGTCTCCTCGATGGAGAGGAGCGAAAAATTGGCGTTTCCCCTGTAGATTTTCTCCCAGTCGATGACGCCGTTTGAATCCAGCTTCAGAACCCAGATATCAAATTCGCTCCCTGGTGAACGAACGGTGCCGGCCGCAATGCATCCCCCATCTCCTGTCTCCCGGATCAGATGGCAGTGCTCATGCCCGCTTCCGCCATAAGTTCTGATCCATTGGCCAGCGAGAAATGAAGGAATGAGAAAAACAAGAAAAATGAGCGCAGTCGGGAAGATCCTCTTCATCGCATCTCAAAACGTGTAATGAAATTTGAGAATAAATGTATGCCCCTGGGTGTCCTCCATACCGAACCTTCCCCTTCCGGTTTGATAGCCAATCTGGACAAAACCGGAAGGGGGCAGAAGCCGAACATTGAGCAGGGACTCGAAGTTCAACTTTTTGATCATGGTATTGGTCTGAAAGAAGATTCTGGCCACGACATTCCTTGAAAAATTGTAGGTGGCCCGAAGAGCATGGACAAACTGGTTTCGAGGAGAGAGCCCGTAAAAGAAAATGCGGGCCATTGTGAATTCCACATCCAGTTCGCGGGTGAAACGGAGGTTCTTCCCCACCTCGAGCATGTCGAAACCTTCGCCGAAATTTCGTCCGAAGGAATAGCAAAAAGAGGCATAATCCCATTCTTCTGTGTTAAACCCGATCCCCACTTTCGTCAGATGGTTCCGGAAATCCTCTTCAAACAGCACACCGTCCATGGCTTTGAACTCCCGGCTGTGGAAGGCCCAAACGGAAAACCGATTTCTCATCTCCAGGGACACTCCCTGGTCGACCTGCCAGCTGCGGAGAGCGCCCTCCATTCCCCAGTAAACGTTGAAATGGGAGTCGTATCTGACCTGACGGAGAGAGCCGTTGTGGATGAAAAACCTTTGCATGAGGCCGGAATCCAATTCCCGGCGGTTATCATCCGGAACAAATCCCACCCTGCTGACATTGTCGGCGAAGTTCTTGCCCAGCAGAAAATAACCGACATGAAAATGAAAGTCGTGCGTATCATAGCTCGGACGGATGAAGAAGGCGGTGTTCTCTTCGGCATGGTCTCCGTAGCTCGCCGCGAATTGCCCGCTGAGGCTGAAATGGGGTGTGATATGGAGGACGGCATCGATGCCGGCGGCGCCGCTGTTTTTTCCCTCCGTCAGCTTATTCGAGGCCAGCAAGCCAACCGACGAATCCTTCCCTAAGCTCTGTCGGAAACGGACCACTGAAAAGTTGGAGCTCTCATCGCCGGTGACGGCATCTTTTCTGGCCTGGACACTCATCGCGGAAAACGCAAATTCTCCCGACCTCGCCCCGAATCTCGACCCGCCATAAATGCTGGGAATTCTTTTGGAATAGAAGAGCCTGATCTCCTGGTCATAAATATCAGAGTCGTCCCGGAAAAAACCTCTTTTTTCTGGAAGGAAAAGCTCAAAGCGGGTGAGGTTGATCCTTTCCTCATCGGATTCGACAGTCATAAAATCGGGATTGAGGGTGAGATGGCCGGAGGCCATCTGGCTGAGGGCAAAAGGCACATCCAGTCCCCATTCTGCCCATCGTTTGCTCTTCTCTTCGGCGGAAGCGATGACATGGGGCACAATTTTGACTCTTCTCACCATCTGGAGAAGCTCCACCCTGGCCATCTGTCCGAGCAGGGAAACCTTAAAGGCCGGGTCGAGCGGCCCTTCCCAGAAAATAGAAGCCGGCTGGCGGGCCACGATCCTGGCAAAACTCAAGCCCAGGGTGGCGTCTTCTCCGCTCTCAAGCTGCAGGCTTGTCAGGCCGATGGCCATCTCTGCGCTCCAGCCGAAGTCTGTCCTCTGGCTGGCCGCTCTCCAGCTGCCATCCCAGGCCACATCCGCGTTTTGCCCGTCCAGGCTGACCCGGCCATCCAGCCGGGCTCCGAGAAGGTTCAGCCCAAAATACAAGAAATGGTCCTGGTCGGGCCCGGTATCGATGAGAACGTAAACCGAATCATCGTTTCTCAGGTCTTTATCCCTTTCGCTCACCCGGGCCTCAATCTTGTCCGGTTGAGGGTCAAAACACCGGAATCCAAGATAAAGAAAAGCATGGTCATAAAGAATCTTGATGGTGGTGCTGAACGGGTCGCGTTTATCCTTTTCGGGCTTAAACTGTATCAAGCTGCTGGCATCGGGCGCTCTCTTCCAGGCCGGTTCGCTGAGGTCCCCATCGACCTCGATGGGCTCCCGGATCTTGAGAGCCAGAGCCTCTCTGAACTCCATCTGGCCCAGAACAACGGAAGAGAGAAAAAAAAGGGGCAAGAACTTTCGAAGGAGGCTCCTCAATCGACTGCCTTTCAGGGGAGAGAGATAATCGGACCAACCCCACATTCAATCCTCTGATTCACTCCATTCGCGCCCGGTCACCGGGAATGAGGCGTTTATTCAATTGGCAAAATATCCCGCGCGGTGGATGACCTTGTAATCCGGGTTTTTGACCCTGATCTCGACTTTCTTGAACTGACCGTCTCTGCGGTAATCGAGCGGCGAATAATAGAGAAGGTAATAAGTTTCGGAAGACTCCACAGCAGTCCGGAACAGGGAGAAGGGGTTGGACGAGCTCTCGGTGATTCCCCCGGTGGCCACGGCCATCTCCCGGAAGGCGGCGAAGATATCTTCTGAGTGTTCCTCAAAACGAATTCCCGGGACATGCTCTGCCGGCTTGGTGAAGAACATGAAATGGATGGAAGCGGAAGCGTCGGCATAGGCCTCCTTCACCCAGTCGATGTCAAAGGTGATTTCTCTTCGATAGGAATGAAAAAGGCCGGCCACATCCTGTATGACATGCGTCGCGTCCTGGCTCGTTCCCAGACTCTGGACCAACAGACCCGGTTCGATCTGGGGAATGAACTCCCTCTGGTAGAAGAGAAATACATACTTCTGTCCTTCTTTATCCTTCAACACCCGGGCAAACTCGAGCAACTTTGACTGATCGAAATGTCTCAGGCCTTCCAGTTTCTCCAGGACGCCCTTGTAGAGATTCAGCAGCATTTCAACTTTGGTATCCGGGTCCATCTCCTCATATTCTGGAGCGGCAAACTGATCCTGCCTCCCTCTCTGTTCCCCGGTCCCGGGAAGCGCGGAGCCCAAAGCTCTCGCAATCCTGGTCAGCTCCGTGAGAGCGCTCCTGTATTCGGAGCTTCCCAGCATGGCATCTTTTCTCAATATCTCTTTGAGCTCTTTGACGATTTCTTCCTTCGACCGCAGGGCCAGGGCCCTGGGATTCATCTCATAGGTTTTCAGCGGGGTCACCACCACCAGGCTGTCGCCGGAAACCAGGACATTCTGCATGAAATAATGCAGGGCGTCTTCGATTTTTGGACTGTAGTCCGTGATCTGAAAGAAAAGATAAAATGTCCGCGATGTGTCCGGACTGAAGGACTTCTTCTCCTCTTTCCTCTCGATGTCCTTTTTCCTGATGAGGTAGACCGCCTCCACTCTCTGCAGCCTGCCATTTTCGTAGACCTCAAAGTCGTCGATGGTCAGGTGGTCGATGAATTTCCCTGCGCTGAAGACCCGGACCGGCACTTCGACATTGATCACCAGCGACTCGTGCTGGATTTCCTGGGCCAGGAGGGCCAGGCTTAAAACAGAAATCCCGACGATGAAAGCTTGCTTTCTCATGGTTTATTTCCCTTCTCGAGGTTTCCGCTCAATATTATTATAGCAGAAGCCATCTTTGAATACCCTCAAAGAGAGCAAAATTTATGCCAGGATAAGAACAGGGCTGCCTCAGAATAAAAAGGCAACGCGATGTCCAGAAAAGGTGACAGAATTCTTTTCGTTTTATCCGCACAAACCGCATCCTTAGCCGGCAAGCTTATTCATTTCTCCCGCCAATTTCTCTCTATGAATCGTACGGATTCCGAGCTGCCGGAGTGGGTGAAGCTGGTGGATATGCTAAGAGCGGGTCATAGCAAGAACAAACTTGAAATTGAATCAGCATTAATATAATATAAGTTTCCATGGCGGAAACGAAAAGTTTTTAAATCGGAAACGAAAAGTTTTCAACATGAACATTAGCAAGCTGTTGTCTTCCAGAGAAAGAGAGAAAATTCTGAGCGTGGTTCTGTTCAAGGAGGGAGAAATAAGCGTAGCGGATGTTTCCAGAACCCTCGGAATCAGCAAGGGATTCGTATCAAAGTTTTTCTCTATTTTAGCGGCAGAGAAGATCATCAAGAAATCAAAGAATAAGTACGTCGTTCTCAAGACCCTTAAAGTCAGGTCTCTGAGAATCCTCTTCAACCTCAAGATTTTCGCTGATTTTAACTTCGGGAAATACCCTTTCGTACGGAGTGCAGGAATTTACGGGAGCTGCGCCAAGGGAGAAAACACGGAAGATTCGGATATAGATATATGGGTAAAAATCGATAAAAGAGACGAGGAAGACCTGGCAAAACTGACCGGCTCCCTGAAGAGATTATCGGGAAGGATAAGCCCTCTTTATTTAACCGAAGAAAAGCTCGCGGTCCTGAAAAAAGAGGATCCGCCTTTCTACGATTCCATCGTTCACGGTTCAATAAAATTATACGGTGAGGATGTTGTTTGATTTCAACGAATGAATGAAGAAGGGTCTGATAAGAAAGACCGTTCCTCCAGAGGCAAGGCCAGGAAAAGCCTGGAAGCTTCGTTGAAATGGCTGGAGGAATCAGAGAAAAACCTCCAGAGCAACGCCCTGAGGTCATCCCTTTTGAGCGCATATCTTGCGGTATTCCACGCTGCGAGGTCCGTTCTCTTTTTTGACGGCTATCGCGAAAAGAGTCATGCCTGCATAGCAAGGTATTTGGAAGAGAAGTACGTACGGAGTGGCTTGCTGGAGCCGAAATGGGTGGAAATGCTTGACCACTTCAGGGAAATCAGGCATACCGACCAGTACAGTTTCAATTTCTTCACTTCAGGAGATGAATCAGAGGATACCATTAAAAAATCCAGGGAATTCGTTTTCAGGATGAAGAAGCTGTTAGACCAGATATCCAGGAAATAAACTTATTGATAAATTGCCTTTTCCCTCGAACTTGATTTTCTTTATCGCGCATTTGGCCAAGAACGTTCTCGTTATCTTCCGTTCGTCGAACTTCATTCTTGATAGCTGCCAGAGGTCAAAATAATCCCTGCACTTCTTCCGCTCGATGATTGCCCTGAGCTTCGAGGAGAATATTTCCTCGGGCGATTCGACCCTGACCCTAAACGCCGGGTAGTCCGAATACGCCCTGTGAACCGGTTTGAGGACGGGCTTCTCCACGAGGTCGTTCTTCGTCACGTCAACCTTTATCCAGTTCCTTCCGATGACTCCCTGATACTGAATCTTGAGCTGGAGGTAGTCTGGATTCAGGTGACTGCTTCTGAGATTGAATCCGATGCCGGATTTCCTTTTGATTTCCGAGAACACGGTCTCTGCCCTTTCCAGAACGGTCTGAAGCTCTCCTTCGGGCAGGCTGAAATCCAGGTCTTCGGAAAGCCTCCATATTTTCGGGAAATATATTTTCGATAGCGCCGTTCCCCCCTTGAAGACGAGGTTCCTGTTTTTCGCGAATCCGTAAAGCAGCCAGCCGAGAATGTAATCCTTCTCAACCATCATGAGATTGAGACCCTTCTGCCTTGCCTTATCGAGGAGCTCGCGCCTGTCAATCAATACATCCACCTCTTAGGATTTATATCGGCATTGACGAGAAGCTTCCATTTCTCCGAGTATTTCCCTCTTTTTGGGCCGAGCTTGTCCAGCACAGGGTAGCCTTCGGTCAGGCGGAGGCCTTCGAAAGTCCTCGCGTATTTTTCGAGCAGGCCGGTTTTTTCGAGAATGAATCCCAGACGCTTGAAGACGGCGACGTTCTTTGTCTTCAAGGCGTAATGCCTGATTTTGCGGAAGTCGAGCTCCTCGTGGTTGAAATATATCGCCCTTGCGACTTCGTCTATCCCTCCCGCATGCTCGGGGTGGTCAAGGCAGTCGACTGTTGTCTTGTCCTTGTCCGAGATGTTGACCTCGCGGCCCTCGATGACAACTTTCTCTATCCCCGCGAATTTCCCCTTTGAAAGCTGGACGAATACGAATTTCGAATTCAGCACGCTTAGAGGCTTTCTGGCCTTCGTCGTGCACACGAAGACTGACGAAGGTATCTGGTCGGAGAGGCCGTGGTAGTTCAACGCCGACCACATCCCTATGTAATAGGGTTTGGCCAGATAGGACGCGACGACGAAATCATGGACTATGAAGCTCTCCGCTCCCTTTGCTCCGATGTCCAGAGGAACAATAGCGTACAGGCCTCCCTTGATGGCAAGAATCCATTTCTTCTTCTTGAGCTGGTGGAGCATCAGGTAGGGGTCTTCTTTCAGTATCGCTCTTGCGTCCTTGACGGTGAAGATGGGCTTGTTCTGCCTGGCGAGCTCGGACAGGAGGATGGACTCCCTCTTGCCGATGCCTTTCCTGTATTCTTCTGTCATTTCTTTCATATTATTAAATATTTTACAGATTTATATAAATATTTAAGCCTGGTGGAGGAGAAAGTCAAGGGAATTTTTTCTGGTCGCCTGTTCCTGGCTTGTTCATGAAATGTGAACAGTTTGTTCATCTTTAATGAACGCCGTTTTCGCCGGGAACACATTCGGTCTGATTTTTCGAGCGTATGCTCATTATTTCATACCAGAGTATTGGTGGTTCTTTCCGTTCGTCTTTTCGTTTTATCCGCACAAACCGCATTCCTTTTTCGTAAGCCATTTTATTATCCTTCCTAATTTTCTCCCATGAACCGCCCACGTTCGACAGTCATAGGTAAATGATAATCGCTTACTCTAATGATATCAATGGGTTAGAGGGAAGTCAATTTTTTGGCGTGTGCCTACAGGTTTAGGCCTTCAAATCGACTTGATAAATCAGCGGCGGAGGATTCATCTTTAGCTTTTTCAATATGTTAGCTTGCTCTGCAGTCAGTTCCGTACGTTGGAGAACACCTGCTTTTTTAGAAGAAAATTCGACAAGATGCAGACGTTCCAGATAGGAGCGGATTGAATCCCATGTTTCGCCCGTCTCCCGCTCCACAATCCGCACCAGCAGGAGCGCCAGGAAACAGAGAAGCACATGAGCCCGAATCCGCTCCTCCTTGCGATGAAAGAGAGGACGAAGATCAAGCGTTGTCTTCAGAGTCCGGAAAGCGCGCTCCACCTCCATGAGACTTTTGTAGCCCAACGCCACATCTTCCGCAGAGAGCGTATCATCGGAGGTGGAAAGCAGATATTTGCCGTCGAGCTTCTCCTCCTCTTTCACTTTGGCCCAGTTGATCTTGAGCCGGCCGTTCAAGGACAGCGCTTGCTTGTGCGCCTCCTGGTTGTCCCGAAGTTTCTCCCCCA
>CAYZDV010000092.1:0-8133 GCA_964477275.1 uncultured Eubacteriales bacterium | reverse complement strand
CGAGGACGGAGATATACCGCGACAGGACCCATCCGTTTGTTCCGCATTCTTCGTATCAGGTACTCATTTTTGCGATGAGCCTGATTTCGGTAAACAGGAGCGTCTTTGCTGCCAGTCACCCTGTCGACGCTGATAATGCTTGAAAAAATCCGGGCTGTCTTCTCCTGATGAGAAAAGATATAATAGGGCAAAATGACTGAAGGCGAGGCCAGCATGGACAAGACGTTTGACATGGCAATTATCGGCGGAGGCCCTGGAGGCTATGTGGCTGCCATCAGGGGCGCCCAGTTAGGAAAAAGAGTGGCTTTAATTGAGAGCCAGAAGCTGGGGGGCACCTGCGTGAACTGGGGATGTATCCCTGCCAAGTACCTTCTCCATCAAACACACGCCTTCGAGGAAATGAAGCAAAACCGCAACCTCGAAGGCCCTCTCGACAGGGTCACCTGCAACTGGAGAAAAATCCAGGAGGAAAGGGTGCGGATCATCGAGCGGCTGGTGAGGGGAGTGGAGCTTCTCCTCAGCAAAAACGGCGTTCGCCTGCTCAAAGGGAAAGGAAAGGTCAAAGACAGAGGCCTGATTTCAGTGGAGGCCGGGGGCGGAGAGACTGAAATCAGAGCGGAGAAGATTATTCTGGCTGCGGGAAGCCGGTCGGGGACGCTCCCTTTTCTGGCTCCGAACGGAAAAGAAATTCTCACTTCGAGAGAAGCGCTGGAACTGCCGGAAATCCCCGAGAGCCTGGTGGTCATCGGGGCCGGCGCCGTTGGCCTCGAAATGGGCACAATTTACAGGCGGATGGGCGCGGAGGTCATCGTCCTCGAAATCATGCCCACTGTTCTTCCGGGAAGCGATACGGAGATGGCCACGCGGCTGGAAAGAATTCTCAAAGTCGAGGGACTTGAGGTTCTGACCCAGATGAGTATCGAATCCTGCCAGGTGAAGGGAGGCAGAGCTAAAATCCAGGGAAAATGCCTGAAGACGCAGCTGCCATTTGTCTACGAAGCGGAAAAAGTGCTTCTGGCCGTGGGACGGGATCCCAGCTCAGACAGCCTGTGCGATGAGCGCCTCAACATCGAGCGTGATAAAAAAGGATTCGTCAAGGTGAATGCGCGTCTGGAGACCAGTATTCCCGGTGTGTTCGCTATAGGCGACCTCATCGGCGGGAGGCTCCTGGCTCATAAAGCTTTCCATGAGGGGATTCTTGCGGCAGAGAATTGCTGGGGAGCAAAGAGAGAGATGAAGTACGGCTCACTGCCCATGGCTGTCCACACAGAGCCCGAATTTTCCTCAGTCGGCCTGACACAGGAAGAGGCCATAGAGAAGGGGCATAAAGCCCAGGTCGGCCTGTTCGCCCTCCAGGCCAATGGCCGGGCTCTGACCATGGGAAAGCAGGAGGGAATGGTCAAGATCGTTGCCGATGAAAAAGACAGGGTCATTGGTGCCCATATCATCGCACCCCATTCCAGCGAATTCATCTCAGAGATGACACTGGCCATCAGCAGAGGCTTGAAGGTCCAGGATATTTCCTCTGCCATCCACATCCATCCCACCCTGTCTGAAGCCGTCATGGAGGCGGCCCTGAAAGTCAAGAAAGAAGCGATTCACGTCCTGAACACGTGATGTTTTCCTCTGGAAATTAGATAATTATATTATTATCAGTAACTTATATATCCTACGGGGGGGCATGCGGATGATTCTAAAAAAAACATTGAAAATGTTTGCAAATTTAAAGTGATTCTTATAAAATTTATGCCTTTATTTTCAGGCGCAGAATCATGGTTGAGCTTTTCCTCGTTTTCCTGATCTTCGGATTCCTGGGCGTTGTGCTGCTCATGATGAACAGGTTCCTGGGCCCCAGGAGAACAACTCCCATTAAAGAAACGCCTTTTGAGTGCGGCAGCCCTTATCTCCAGGATGGGATCAATCCTGTTCCCATCAAGTTTTACCTGGTCGCCTTTATTTTTCTCCTGTTCGACATCGAAGTTGTCTTCTTTTTCCCCTGGGCGCTGATCTTTAAGGAAATGGGGACGCAGGCTCTGATCATCATGCTTGCCTACATGGCGGTCATCGTCCTGGGCTTTGTTTATGCCTGGAAAAAAGGCGCCTTCGAGTGGGACCGGGAAATCAGATAGAAAGAATTGGGAGATTGAAAAGGTTCGGATGGAAGGAAATTTTTTAACCACAAAATTCAATTACGTTCTGGGGTGGGCGCGAAAATTTTCGCTTTTTCATTATCCCTACGTCACGGCCTGCTGCGGGATGGAGTACATGTCCGCTGCCTGCGCCCATTTTGATATTGACCGCTTCGGCGCCGGATGGACACGCTTTTCTCCCCGCCAATCGGACATGCTGCTGGTGGTCGGGACCGTCACCCAGAAGCTGGCTCCTGTTCTGCGCACGGTCTATGAACAGATGACCGAGCCCAAATGGGTGGTCGCGTTCGGCACCTGTGCGGTGAGCGGCGGCATCTACGACAACTACGCCGTCGTGCAGGGAATCGACCAGATCATCCCCGTTGATGTCTACATTCCCGGCTGTCCGCCGCGGCCGGAGACGGTCCTGGATGCATTGATCAAACTTCAGGAAAAAATACAGGGCCAAGAGCAAGAGTGGAGATGGAAGAGAAGAAAATAGGCGAAGAGCTGAGGGAAAAATTTCCCCAAAAAATCAAAGAGGTGAGCGCCCCTTTCGGGGATGAAACCGTGGTTATTGACAGGGATTTTCTCCTCGAGCTCGTTCACTTCCTGAGAAAGGAGCCCTATTCCTACACCATGCTCCTCGACCTCACCTGCGTCGACTATCTCGGCCGGGAACCCAGGTTCGATATGGTCTATCATCTCTTCTCTCTCTCCAGCGGTCATCGTCTGCGGATCAAAGCCGCTCTCGGCGAGCACGACCTCTGGATCGATTCTCTGACTGCGGTCTGGAAGAACGCCAACTGGCTGGAACGGGAAGTCTTTGACATGTTCGGAGTGGAGTTCAGGGGCCATCCTGATTTGAGGCGGCTCTTCATGTATGACGGCTTCGAGGGATATCCGCTGCGCAAGGATTACCATCTGCGCAGGCGGCAGCCGCGGATTCGATTGAGAAAATAAAATGCCCACACGCATTCAAAAAGAAGCCAGTCCAGAGAGTATGCTGCTGAACATGGGTCCTTCCCATCCGGCCATGCACGGCACCATCCGCATCATGCTCGAGCTGGACGGCGAGCGGATCCTCAACTCCGAGGTGGAAGTCGGATACCTGCACAGGGGTTTCGAGAAAACATGCGAACACAGGACATATTTTAACCTTCTTCCTTATACGGACAGGATGAACTACGTCTCGCCGCTCATCAACAACCTCGGATATGTGATGACCATGGAGAAGATGCTGGGCGTCGATGTGCCGGAAAAAGCCCAGTACATCCGGGTCATCATGAGCGAGCTTTCCCGGATTTCCGACCACCTCACGTGCCTGGCCGCCATGGCCATGGAGTGCGGCGCGTTCACCGTCTTTCTCTACAAGATGAAGGCCCGTGAGTTCATCTGGGATGTCATCGAACAGACAACCGGAGCCCGGATGACGACGTCTTACATCCGGATCGGCGGCGTCAGGGCTGACCTCGACCCCGGCTACGACAGTGCTTTGAGAAAAGCGATCCTGGAGACACGAAAGGCTCTAAGGGATATCAGCGGCCTGCTGGACAAGAATAAAATCTTTCTCAACAGGACGCGCGACATCGCGGTGGTTTCGCCGGAAACGGCCATTTCCTATGGCTGGACCGGCCCCTGCCTGCGCTCGACAGGCGTCTATTATGATGTGCGGAAAGCCCATCCTTATCTCGTCTATGACAGGCTGGACTGGGAGGTTCCTCTCGGCGAGCGGGGGGACAACTTCGACCGCTACATGGTCCGCATGAAAGAGATGGAGCAGAGCCTGAGGATTGTCGAGCAGGCGATGGAAAAGATTCCCAAGTCCTCGCCGGTTTTGACGAATTCGTCCAGGTGGCTGGAGCCAGAAGCGGCGATCAGTGCCTCGCGAACCAAAAAGGTGGACAAGAAAATAAAGCTTTCGCCCAACCTGAAAGGTTCGGAGAAAGATGTCTACCCGGATATTCTCACCAGGGATAAAAGGTGCATCATTCCGCCCAAAGAAGACGCTTATACTTCCATCGAAGGGATTATCCGGCACTTCAAGTTCTTCATGAAAGATCACGGCATCCGTCCTCCCAGAGGGGAGGTGTATTTTTCAGTGGAAGGCGGGAACGGAGAGCTGGGGTTTTACATCGTCTCCGACGGCTCGGACCGGCCCTACCGGCTTCACGTCCGGGCTCCCTGTTTCCATGTTGTGGCAGCCCTGGAAGAGATGATCAGGGGACATTACATCGCCGACGTGATTCCCACTTTCGGCTCGATGAATATGATTGGAGGAGAGCTGGACCGGTGAGCCCCGAATTGTCTCCAGCAGCCAGGAAGAAAATCGAAGAGATTGTTTCCCGCTATCCCCGGCGGGAAGCGGCCATCCTCCCTGTCCTCCACATCGCCCAGCAGGAGTTCGGTTTCATTTCTCCTGAGTCGGAAAAAATGGTGGCCGACATCCTGGGAATCAAGGCCGTCCAGGTCAGGGAAGTGGTCACCTTTTACACGATGCTCAGCCAGAAGCCCCTGGGCAAATACCATATTCAAGTTTGTTCCAACCTCACCTGCTCACTTCTCGGCGCGCAGAGGCTCGTTGATTATCTCAGAGAAAAGCTGGGAATCGAGCCCGGCGAGACCACCCGGGATAAAAAATTCAGCCTTTCCCTGGTCGAATGCTTGGGCGCATGCGAGCAGGCACCCTGCATGATGGTCAACTTCGATTATTACGGCAATCTGGACAAGAAAAAAATCGATAAGATTCTGGAAGGCTTAAAATAGAAAGATGGCAGAGAAGGTTCTGAGCCAGCATTTCGGCGTGAAAGATTTTCACCGGATCGACGTTTACCTGAAGCATGAAGGATATCAGGCTGTCCGGAAGGCTCTGAAGACAAAGCCCGAGGACATCCTGGAAGAGGTGAAAAAGGCCAATCTCAGAGGAAGAGGGGGGGCCGGTTTTCCAGCCGGAGTCAAGTGGGGTTTCGTCCCCAAAGTGGACATGCCCAAATACCTGTGCGTCAACGCCGATGAGGGCGAGCCCGGGACCTTCAAAGACCGCTACATCATGAGCCACAACCCCCATATGCTTCTTGAAGGAATCATCATCACCTCCTTCTGTGTGGGCATTCATACGGCTTATATTTACATTCGGGGGGAGTACGAGCTCATTGCCAGGCGGCTGGAAGAGGCGATCGCCGAAGCCTATGAAAAAGGATTCCTGGGCAAAGATATCCTGAAGAGCGGTTTTGACCTGGATGTTGTTGTCCACCGCGGGGCAGGAGCCTATATCTGCGGGGAGGAAACAGCCCTTCTCGAGTCCCTCGAAGGCAAACGGGGATACCCCAGGTTGAAACCGCCTTTTCCGGCCTCAGTGGGACTTTTTCAGTGTCCGACGGTTATCAACAATGTGGAAACAATCTCCAACATCCCCCATATCATTCTCAAGGGAGCGGAATGGTTCACCCGGCTCGGTCTTCCCAGGGATGGGGGGACCCGGATTTTCGGCGTGAGCGGGGCGGTCAACAGGCCTGGAATTTACGAACTGCCTGTGGGGACAAGCCTCAAAGAGATCATTTTTCAGCATGCCGGCGGGATGAAAAAGGGCACGAAGTTGAAGGCCGTCATTCCCGGCGGCATGTCCGCACCCGTCCTGAAAGCCGATGAGATCGACATCCCCATGGACTTCGACTCCCTGGCCGAAGCCGGATCCATGCTGGGCTCTGCGGCCGTCATGGTCATCGATACCGGAACCCCGATGCTGGATGTGCTGAAAGTTGTGGCCAGGTTCTATTCTCATGAATCCTGCGGCCAGTGCACACCCTGCCGGGTCGGGACCTCCTGGATTGACAAAATCGTCCGGCGCATTGCTGCCGGAAAGGGAAAGAAAGAGGATATCGAGAGCATCCGGCGCCTGGCTTCCAACATCCTGGGCAGGACGCTCTGTCCTTTAGGAGATGCGGCGGCCATGCCCATTATTTCCTTAACCCGGAAATTCAAGAAGGAGCTTGAATCGCAAGTTTAGGAGTGAAGGCAGGACAAAGAAAACAAGATGGTTAAGATTTTCATCGACGATCACCCCGTTGAGGTCAAGGAAGGCCTGACTGTCCTCAAGGCCGCCGAGCAGGCGGGAATTCTCATTCCTCACCTCTGCTATCATTCCGCCTTTGTCCCGGAGGGAAGCTGCCGGATGTGCCTGGTGGAGGTCGAGGGTCTGCCCAAGCTGGAGCTGGCCTGTTCGACGGTTGTCCGGGAAGGGATGAAAATTCACACCGGAAGCGAAAAAGTGGTGGAGGCCCGGAAGAGCGTCCTGGAGTTCCTGCTGGCCGAGCATCCCCTCGACTGCCCGGTTTGCGATAAGGCCGGAGAATGCAAACTCCAGGATTACTACCAGGAATACGGCCTCTTCGAAGGCCAGTTCAAAGAGGAAAAGGAGAAGAGGGAGAAAAAACTCTCGATCGGAAAGACCCTCATTCTGGACCAGGAAAGATGCATCCTCTGCACCCGCTGCGTCCGTTTCCTGAGAGAAGTGACCAAAACTCAGGAGCTGGGTGTTTTTGAGCGGGGCCTCCATGCCGAAGTCAACATCTACAACGGAACACCCGTGAGCAATAATTACTCAGGGAACCTGGCCGAACTCTGCCCGGTGGGAGCCATCACCGATGCCGATTTCAGGTTCAAGACGAGAAGCTGGTTCCTCAGGGAGGGGCCCTCGATCTGTCCTCTCTGCAGCCGGGGCTGCAGCATTCTGATCGAGCACCACCCGGGCTTTCCGCGGTTTCCTCTTCCCCGGAGAGTCTACCGGGTGAAAGCCCTCGAGAACCAGGAAGTCAACGGCCACTGGATTTGCGATGTCGGCCGTTACGGCTATTCCTACCTGGACCGCAGCCGGATCAGCCGCCTCCGGAACGGCAAAAAAAGCCAGAATTGGGAGGACACTGTTCTCTTCCTTGCCGGAAAGATGAAAAGGCTCGTTTTCATGAAGAAGACCTACCGGATTGCCCTTGTTCTCCATTCATGGCTGACCAACGAGGAGCTTTTTCTGGTGCGCAAGATATTCAGGGATGACATGGGAGTGGAGAAAATTTTCTTTGCCGACCCGGCCCATGGCGAAGCGGACGGCTTCCTGTTGACCGCTGAGCGGAGTCCCAATCGAAAAGGCGCACTGGAGCTGGGATATGAACTCAAGCCCGCGACGCCGGACGCCCTCGTGGACAGGACCGACCTTCTGATTGTCTTTGGTTCCTACCTGAGCGAACAGTTCAGCCCGGCGGACCTCAAGAGCGTCATCGACCGGGTCGAAACCGCGGTCATTCTCACGGCTCACGAGTCCGAGCTGAATTCTCTTTTTGATATCGTCATGCCCACGGTCCACATTGCTGAAAAAGCAGGGTCGCTGACAAACGTCGAAGGCAAGGTTCAGCGTTTTCGACCGGTGCTCGACCCGCCGGGCGAGAGCCGCCCGGAATGGATGGTGCTCCGCGACCTGGGCCAGGAGATGAGAATCCATTCTGCCCGCTACCGCCAGCTTGACACGGCAGAAGCGGTTTTCCGGGAAGCGGAAAAGGAAATTCCCTTTTTCAGAGGGAAGAAGTGATGGATGTCCTGATCGTCTTCATCAAAATCGTTCTGGCGCTCGTCTGGTTTCTCACCCTGACCCTCTACCTGACCTGGCTGGAAAGGAAGGAGAGCGCGGTCATCCAGGACCGCATCGGTGCCAACAGGGCCTCGATTTTCGGGCTTCGCATTCTCGGCCTCTTCCAGCCATTCGCCGATGCAATCAAGATGATTTTCAAAGAGGATTTCAGCCCCTCGTTCTCCCGGAAATTTCTCCATTCCCTGGCCCCGTTTATCTCCTTCTTTTTTGTCGCCGTCACCATTTCCGCCATCCCCTTCGGCGGCGCCGTCCGGATCGGAAGCCGGACGATCAGCCTCCAGATACTGGATTTCAACGTCGGGCTCCTGTTCATTCTGGCCATGCTTTCGCTGGGAATTTACGGCATCATCATCAGCGGCTGGGCGT
>CAYZDV010000091.1:0-8302 GCA_964477275.1 uncultured Eubacteriales bacterium | reverse complement strand
CTTTTTCTCCATCCTGACCCTGAAGACAAGTCGACCAGGAAAAACAAAATCTGTGTTGTTCCCGTGGGTGACATCGAAAAAGAGGTGCTCCGGCGGCTGACCCAGGGCTTAAGGAAATCGTTTGCCAGCAACGTGGAAATATCTCCAAAAATGAGGCTTCCAGAAGACGCCTTCAATCCAGGCCGCGGTCAGTACTTCTCGCCCAAAATCATGCAGAAGGTGCGCTCCTTCATCAAGCCAGCTCCTGCGGAGAAGGTCCTGGCTGTCGCCGATGTGGACCTCTATGTGCGGGGGCTGAATTTCGTCTTTGGAGAAGCGGAGCTGACCGGCCATTTTGCCATCATCTCGCTTGTCCGACTGCGCCAGAGCTTCTACGGCCTGCCGGAAAGCAGAGAGCTTTTCCTCGAGAGGATGAAAAAGGAAGCTGTCCATGAGCTGGGCCATGTGTTCGGCTCGAGACACTGCCCTGACCCGGAGTGCGTGATGCATTTTTCGAACAGCCTGGCCGACACGGACCGGAAAAGCGCCTCGTTCTGCTCCCGCTGCAAAGATCAGATCAAAAATATAACCAGATAATTCAACAGGATCCCGGCCGCACCTTCCCGGGTCCGAATTCTTCGCTTTCAGATCAGCGGATCAGGGCGTTGAAGAGAAGCTTGAACGTGCCATGGGTCTGGCTGCGATGCTGGGTCCGGAACCCGATGAGAACAACCCGGCCCTGCCCGTGTTCGGCGGAGACCATGGCCGGCTTGTTCGACAGATGTTCTTCGCCGATGAGCCAGCCGCTGCGGAGAATATCCCTGTCCGGGTAGCGAACAACAGTCTCGTATCGTTCATTGTGCTGGCTGGGGGTGATCTCGAAGGCCTGGCTGTTCCAGAAGAGGACCAGTCCCTCTGACGGCATTCCGTAGGCCAGCGGATGGGTGTTGTCGTAAATGACCCTGAGGGTCGAACCCGGACAGAAAAACTCATTTGAGCCGGTGTTCGCCACCACGTTCCGGACATTCAGAGCCAACTTCTCGATCGCGAAGCTGCAGGCATCGCCGAGGGTGACCAGGGTCCCTCCCCTCTCCACGAACGTCTTCAGCGCCTCGAGACCTTCCTGGCCGATTCCGCTCCGATATTCCGGAGGATAGGCCGATAAATACCGGCGAAAGGATTCGGGGATCTCGCCCATGATCATGCCCGTCGAATCGTCCGGCAGGATGATGACATCATACTTCGCCTTCAGGTTTCCCTTCCTGATCTCCGCATCCAGCAGGGTCGTGTAAGGGAAGGCGAACTGCTCGAGGAGAAGTCGGGTCCAGCCTTCATCCATGTTGCCGCCCCAGTAGCGCTGATACATGGCGGTGCGCAGCCGCCTGACCTCGTGGATTCCGTCATCCGGCTTGCTTTCCAGCGCTTTGAAGTCGACTCCTGTCCGCTCGGCCACATCCCGGAGGCGGGCTTCCGCTCCGCCGGAAACGATGAAGTCTCCAGGACGGAGCCCCGAAGAGGCATTCTCCGCTCTCCAGACTTTAATCCTTTCGTCCAGGAGAAGGTTCACGGCTTTGAAGCTGTCATTCAACCGGCCGTCGAGGACATATCCAGAACCACCTGTCGCCAGCTTGCCTTTGAACGGCACCGCGGCTGTGAGCGTCCGGAAGTCGCCGCTGACCGGCTCTTCGACAGGGTCGACACGGACGCCCATGAATTCATTCATGGTGTGTGTCGCCAGGTCATAAGGCCGAAGCGGAGAACCGTCGGCGGCCCGGGTCCAGTCGTTATCCGGATAAAGCGTCCGGCCGAGCAGATTCCGGATCAAGCCCATCTTGGGCTGAGCCAGGGAAATGAAGAAGGAGCCCTCCGGGTAGATGACACCCCCCGCGCTGAACTCATTTTGGGCCTGCTGGATATCGATCCCGGAGAACAGCAGCGTGTTGACCATTTTCACGGCGGTCAATGGGTCGTGCTGGGAGGCCGGGATGATGTACGCTTCCGGGCTGCCGTGAGCGCCGCGTTTCGTCTGGCGATCGGCTTTCAGGTAGGCGTTCCGGAGCACGGTCTCCTTGTTCCTGGCCGCAATGTCCAGAAGGGCCCAGGCTGAAATCTTCATCTGGTCGATGATGTCCCGGAGCTTCCACCATCCGCCAGGCCAGGGATGGGGAAATGTAGACTGGGCTTCGTAGGCCGGAAACTGCCTGGCGCCGGCCCTGAGCTGCTCGGGATGGATATACAGAGGCGTTGCCAGCCTGGCGCTGGCTGACTCGGTCAGCATCCCGGCGATGTTATGGAACGGCGTGATCCAGTGCCATCCGAAATGTCCCCAGCCGGGAAACTGGGCGGCGTTGAGGACGCCCGTCTTTCCCGCCTCCTCCAGCTTGTAGGCGAGGTGGGCGCCGTACCAGCTTATCTCGCGCCAGATCAGAGGATCGGCGAAGGGCCGGATGGGCTCGCAGTAGGGCGGTATGTAAAAGCGGGCTCCGTAGCTTCCCATGTGGTGATGATCGAGGTAGGCCTGAGGCGGCCAGTCCTGATAGATGATTCTGGCCGCGTACCGGGATTCGACCGTGTTGAGAAAGTCGGCGTCTCTGTTGTTGTCGTGACCGACGTATTTGTGGTAAAGCCAGGGGAGGCCGGCACCTTCATACTCTGTCCCCAGCGTTTTCAGGTACCAGTCGGTCACCATGATCTGACCGTCCGGATTGAAGCAGGGGAACATGAGAAAGATGACCTGGTTCAGGATCCGCCGGGTCTCCTCGTCATCCCGGGTGATGAGGTCATAGGTGAGTTCTGGCGCCATCTGAGTCCCTCCGATCTCAGTGGCATGAAGGCTCATGGACTGGCAGATGACGGCTCTGCCCTCACTCACCAACTTTTTGATTTCAGTCTCGGCAATTCCTCGGGGGTCGCTGATCCTGGAATTGATCTCCTGGAACCTGTCCAGGCTGGACAGGTTCTCCGGAGAGGAAATGATGGCCAGCAGAAAGGGATTCCCCATGGTCGACGGCCCCATATCAACAACCTTGAGCTTGCGGCTTTCTTTCTCCAGCAGCCTGAAGTAGTCGACGATTCTGTCCCAGCGCGCAATTTTCCGGTCGCTTCCCAGCTCGAACCCGAAGAACTCTGCGGGAGACGTGATTTTTTGCTGGGTCTCGGCAAAGACGGCACAAAGCAGCCAGGCAATAAATACCAGCGCCAGGCAGGTGCGCATCGCGCGGAGAAATCTGGCGGTTTGTTTCATCAAGAACCTCCTTTTTGGAATCTCTGAAATTTCGATTTCAGGAATCTGTTCAGACGGACAGGCACAGGACTTTTTCATCCTTTAACATCTCATTATTATCCTCGATTGCGCTTTCATTTCAACCAGAAAAATCCCATTCGAATGTGTGGCGAAGATTTCTTCCGCTTCCCGCAGATTGGATGTATTGAAAAATTAATAAATTGGCTGTTGACGAAGTCCAATTTCCCGACTATAGTCGAAGAGAAAGATTGCAGTTCCAAGATGACAATGCTGATCAAAATCGACCGATCTCATGCGAAGCCCCTCTTTCTCCAGGTCGTGGATGAGATCCGGTCTCTTGTCGACTGCGGAGCTCTGGTTCCCGAGCAGGCTCTTCCCTCCACCCGAAGCCTGGCAGCCAAGCTGGGGATCGACCGTTCCACTGTCGTCCGGGCTTACGAGGAACTCCAGGCCCTGGGCTACCTTCAGAGTCGGCCGGGCTCCTATCATCGCGTCCAGAAGCGGCGCAAAGAAGTTCGCTTCGACCCGGAGAGAAAAAGCCTTCTCTCCTGGGAGAAAATCTCAAACCCGCGGGCCAGAAGGCTGTATGCGGTTTTCGAGCGCTACTCTCCGGAGCGGCCGATGGGTAAAAAAATGGGAAACGATGTCCTCAATATCTCCCAGCTTGACCTTGACCCCCGCCTCTACCCGACTGAAGAATTCAAGCGGTGCGTCAATCACGTGCTCAGAGAATACGGAGGAGATTCTCTTCAGTACGGAACGGCCAAGGGCTATCCCGCGCTCCGGGAAGTCATCGCCCGGCGGCTCCGCCTCCATGGGATTTCTGTCTCTGCAGAGGAGATCCTGATCACCAACGGAGCGCAACAGGCCATTGACCTTCTGACGCGCCTCTTCACTGAAGGGGGCAGAAAAATTGCCGTGGAGACTCCCACCTATGCCAACATCCTTCCCCTCCTCCAGTTCAACGGAGTGAAGATTAAGGGAATCCCGATGAAGGAAGATGGCCTGGACCTGGATTTTCTGGAGAATGTCCTCGGCAAAGAGAAGATCAGCTTTGTCTACACCATACCCAATTTTCAAAACCCCACCGGCATCACCACTTCGCACCCGCACCGGGAAAGGCTGCTGAGCATCTGCCTCCGTTATGGGGTTCCGGTGGTCGAGGATGGATTCGAGGAGGACATGAAATACTTCGGCAAGGTCGCCCTCCCCATCAAGTCCATCGACGAGCAGAATATCGTCATCTACCTGGGAACGTTTTCAAAGGCCCTGTTCCCGGGGCTGAGAATCGGCTGGGTCACCGCTGACAGGGAATGCATCGACAGGTTGACCGCCCTCAAACGATTCTCCGACCTGACCAGCGGAAACCTGGTCCAGGTCGTTCTCCATGAATTCCTGAATCGGGGATATTATGACCGCCAGTTGAAGAAGCTCCACAAGGTCTTCCGCCGGCGCCTGCAGGCCGCCCTGGAAGCCATGGAGGAATGCTTTCCGCCTTCGGTTTCCTGGACAAGACCAGCCGGAGGCTACACCATCTGGGTCAGGATGCCCAGGAAGCTGAGGGAGGATGAGCTCCACGAGGTCATGCTCCCCCATCAGGTGGTCATCTCGCCGGGAAGCTATTATTTTCCCCGTCAAAATTCCTCAGAATACTTCCGGGTGTCTATCGCCGCGGTCAACGAGACAGAAATCAAGGAAGGGATTCGCAGGGCCGGAAAAGCCCTGCGCGAATTCTTTTAGGGAGATAAAAACGCTTCTTCAACTTCAACGCAGCATCATCTACGGCCCGATTCGCTCCAGGCGGCTGGGCCGCTCGCTGGGAATCAACATCCTTCCCTTCGAGCGGAAAACCTGTCCGTTCAACTGCGTCTACTGCCAGTATGGCTGGACCGATGTCCACGCACTGAAAACCAACCCTTGCCCCACCTTCCCCACCCCTGAAGAGATCAGAGAAGCTTTGAAGAAAGCTCTAAAGCACATCTTTCCGCCTCCAGCCTACATCACATTTTCCGGAAACGGGGAGCCCACCCTTCATCCGGACTTTGCCCGGATCGTGGGAATGGTGACGGCACTGCGTGACAAGCTGGCTCCGAAGGCCAGAACCGCAATTCTTTCCAACTCCGCACTCGTCTCTGATCGGGAGGTGAGAGAGGCCCTTACCCGGCTGGAGCTGAGAATCATGAAGCTCGACTGCGGCACAGAGGAAATGTTTGAACGATACAACAAACCCTGTGCCGGAGTGGACCTCGAGAAAATAACTCTGGGGCTTGAGCAGCTGTCCGGTATTTTTATTCAAACCCTCGTGACTTCCGGTCCGTCTGGAAACCTTGAGCCTGAAAACATTTCGGCCTGGATAAGAAGAGTGAAGTGGATAAAGCCCTCTTTTATCCAGCTCTACACCCTCGACCGAGGGTGTCCGGCCGACGGGCTCAAACCAGTTTTTAGAGAAGACCTCCATCGCATCAAGGAAAACGTGGAAAAAAGCGGGCTGGCCGCAGGCGTCTTTTAAACGGAACAGGGAAGCATTTCCAAATCCTTGATGCTCAGCTCCTGCGGCGAGCGAGGTGGCGGACTCCTTCGAGGAACATATCGATGTGCTTCATGGAGACGTAGATGTGGGTTGAGACTCTCACTCCATAGGTGTCTTTGGTCGTATTGCCGATGGTCCTGACCACGATATTGTATCGTTCCCGCACGTAATCGACGATCCTCTCCGGGTCGAGCCCCTCGATGGAGAACGCTGTCAATCCGGCGCTGAGGTAAGGGTCTTCTGAGGTGTGGAGCCTGACGCCTGGAATCTTTTTCAGCTCCCGTTTCAGGTATCCAGCCAGGGTTTTGATCCGTCGCTCAATCCTCTCCTTGCCGATCGCATTCTGGAAGTCCACCGCCTCTCCCAGAGCAATGGTCAGACCGTCGGCCCGCTGGCCGAGCGTCTCGAACCGTCTGGCGTCCTTGTAGGTATCCCAGCCAGAGGAGGCGATGGTCGGCCACAGCGTGTCCTGCACTTCTTTCCGGACATAGAGAATGCCGACACCTGTCGGGGCTCCCAGCCACTTGTAGGGGCTGGTGGCGAAGAAGTCCACACCGAGTTCCTTCATGTTGAGGTCCAGCATTCCGATGCCATGGGCACTGTCAGCGAGAACCAGGACTCCTTTCTCATGAGCCATCTGGCTCAATTCCTTCAGCGGGGCGATGAGACCTGAGATGTAGACGGTGTGGCTGATGCTGATGATTTTTGTCCGGGAAGTGAGGGCTTTCTGAAAAGCATCGACGATGGCATCGACGCTTTTCGGCGGGAGGCCGACGGGGACTTCTTTGATGGTAATGCCGCATCTTTTCTCCTTGAGCTTCCAGGGATGGATTCCTCCCGGATGCTCCATGGTGGAAAGCAGGACTTCATCACCCTCTTTCAAATCCAGGCCATTGGCCACAAAGTTCATCCCTTCGGTCGTGTTCCGGGTAATGACCACCTCATCGGGTGAAGAGTGGATAAAACGGGCCATCTTGTCGCGGACTTCTTCCTTCTTCATGGGGACGAAATTATAGACATCGAACGGGTTTGTGACCTGTGTCTTGAAATGCTTGATGAGGGTGTGGAAGACGGGCTCGGGCATCGGCCCCACGGTCCCGTTGTTCATCATGACCATCCCGTCCTGGAAGAGAAAATGCCTGCTCAGAGCCTCCCAGTAGACACCGTCCGGGGATTCGTCCTCGATGTATTTCTGGTTCAAGGTGGTGATGCTCTGGTAGATGGAGGCATTCAGCTCGCTCAGGGCCGCAAGAGACAGGGCAGAGGCGCCGAGAAGATGCCTGACGAAATCCCGCCGGCTGACCCGGTTTGTAGAATGGGTGATTTCCGCAACATCCCTCTCATTCATTTTCATTCCCTCCTTAAAACTCTGTTATTTTTATAATGGCAGGAATTGGCGCAGGTTCTGAACAGGCAATTCTCTCACAGGTTTTGACTCATGCTCAACCCTGAAAATGAAAAAACTATTCATTCTCCTTCAGCCCATCCTCGATGATGTGTCGATGGCTGGAGAACGGAATGTCCGGAAGCGCCCTGGCCGGAAAAAACCGAGCATCCAGGGAATCCGAGCCAGCCTTGAGCTCTCCTCTAACTTCGACCTCGTAGCCGATGATGAGCACGTTCCTGTAAAGGAGAGATTTCTGGGAATAGACACCGACCAGGCGTTTGATCCTGCCTTTGAGGCGCGTCTCTTCTTCAAGCTCCCTGAGACAGGCCTGCTCAGGCGTTTCCCGCAGCTCAATAAACCCGGAGGGCAGCGCCCACTTTCCGACTCCTGGTTCGATTCCCCGCTGGACGAGGAGAACCTCGCCCTTTTTATTCCTCACCAGGGCAGCAGCGCTGGGAAGCGGATTCTCATAATACACCGAGCGGCAGCGCGGACAGACCGGCCTTTTCTCTTCTTCCACCTTTTCCCGCTTCAACCGAGATCCGCAACGAGAGCAGTATTTATGCATCCTCCGCCACCTGAATACTCTTTCGCTCCGGGCCGACAGCGGAAAAGGCAGGTGTTCCGCTTTTGAGGGAGCATTATACCATTTTATCGCCTGGGAGGATATTCTTTATCTCCGTTCCTCGCAATGATATTTCTGTTATTGTGGTTACATTAGTTATTGGGATAGTAACCAACGATTTCGATCTGGATCCGGCCCACGATCTCGGAGATTGCCTGGGCTATCTCCTTGAAAATATTTTCATCAAGCGGGGTGTGGCCGAGTTTGATATGGGTCGCATCCGTGTAATACTCGCCGCTTTTTGTGTCGACAGCCAGCCATCTGGGGTCAAGACCTATCCAGCGCCCGACATAGACCTCAGGCCACATGTGGTAGGCGAATATCCCCTGAGCAGACATGAGACCCACAGCCGCTCTGGCCGGCATCCCGACAGCCCGGCAGAGAGCAATCATGAGCACCGTGTACTCCGAACAATCCCCTTTCTTTGTCTCCAGGACTTCCCGGGCCGAAGCAAAACCGACATCATAACTGGCGACGAGTTCACGATTGACCCATTCGGCGATTTTCTTGGCCGCCCGCCAGGCATTTTTCTCCTCG
>CAYZDV010000090.1:0-8403 GCA_964477275.1 uncultured Eubacteriales bacterium | reverse complement strand
TCCGCGAAATCTGGCATAATAGGAGACACATTTCTCCGGTGCGCCCGTAGCTCAGCTGGATAGAGCGTCTGACTACGAATCAGAAGGTCGGGGGTTCAAATCCCTCCGGGCGTACCACAGCATTAGAAAACAGCTTCGTCTCAGAAATGAAAGACCATTTGATTACGTGTCCGGGGGTTGAGCACCGGCACTGTTGTTATGGAGACTTCCCACCCAGCCGTTCAGGGAAGCCGGCATGGACACAGCCTTCATCCAAATCATGAGGTTCGAGGATTCGAGGGTGCTCGCCCCAAATATCCCGGAATCTCCTTTCAGGACTGAAGAAAGAGGTGCAACGGGACTGACAAGCCTTTTCATAGGTCTCCCCAATTTTGACAGTGGGGCCCGATGTCACGAGGAGGAACAGAGTGACGAAGTTGCCTCTTTGATGTAAAATCTTCTGGTCATGATAAATCTTCCCGCGACAAGCACTCAGAAAAAGTTCCCGCTTTTTAACGCAAAAAATTGGGGACTGTCCCCAATTTTGCACCCAATTTTGCAAAAAAGGTTCCTGCTTTTTAGCGGCTTTCGAATCTCTCTGTTGGTCTCTGCTTTCATGCTGATTCTCTCTTCGGCGGCATTCAGTCAGGGAAAAAAAGAGCAGGAAGAAAAGGAAAAGCAGAAAGTCATCGTTGAAGAGATCGTGGTGGAGGCCGAACTGCCTGCCGGGCTTCCCATCTCCTCCACCTCCTCGATTCGACGTGAAAAAATTGAGGCTCTCGCGCCGCGCGACCTCTCTGAGGTCCTGTCCTTCACCTCGGGAACGTTTGTCTCTTCGGGGTCAAAAAACGAATCCCAGATGAAAATCCGCGGGTTTGAAAGCCAGCGCATCGCCCTTCTCTATGACGGCATTCCGGTTTACGAGCCCTTCTTCAACTCCTTCGACCTGAAGACCCTGACCAGCGAGGAGGTGGCCAGCATCAAAGTGGTCAAGGGGGCCTCATCTGTTCTTTACGGCCCCAACGCCCTCGGCGGGGTGGTCAACATCATCACCCGGCGTCCAGAGCCGCCTTCCTTTTCTCTCAAGGCCATCTACGACAGCCACGATTCCTTCAGCCTCTCCTCGTCCGGAGCGGTCAGCTGGCGGAGACTCTCCTTTGCGGGTTTTGCCTCCTTTGATAAGTCAGAGGGATTCCGGTGGAAGGCAGACCGGGAGACCGTGCTTCGGGAAAACAGCGATTACGACAGGCAAAACATCACCGGAAAAGTCTATTTTTACCCCGGCCGCGGGAGCGAGATTCTCTTCGAAGCTGCCCACTACCGGTCAGAATTCGGTATCCCCGCGGCAACCGGAGACTTCTACATCCCCCGCTACTGGAGGTTCAAGAGCTGGAGCCGCTTTCTGGTCAACCTGGGCGGCCTGTTTCCGCTCGGGAAAACCGGGAACCTGAAATTCCGGACATACCTTGTGCGGCACGACAATGTTCTCGACTCATTTCTGACGCCGGACATGAACGAGTTGCTCTGGGAATCCACCTACAGGAATGCCTCTTCCGGCGCCTTCCTCCTGGGTTCCATCGCTTATGCGGCTCCTTCCGAGCTCGAATTCAGCCTGAATTTCAGGAACGACAGGGTCAGGATTCAGGATGACCGGGGAGAAGAGTGGAGCGAATATGAGCACCAGACTCTATCTCTCGGGATGGAGAATCACCTCCGCCTGAGCCCGCAATGGAAGCTGGTCGGAGGGCTGAGTGTGGACCATCTCGAAAAATCCGCCGGCGAGGACAAAACATCCCTGAACCCGATCCTCGGTCTGAAGTTCAACCCTTCCACTTATGTTGACCTTCATGCGACGTTCTCCCGGAAGTCCCGGTTCCCGTCGATGAAGGCACTCTACAGCGCGCAGACCGGAAATCCTGACCTCAGGGACGAGAGAGGAAGAAGCTATGAGCTCGGGCTGAGGTATGAAAAGGATTTCCTTCTGGCCGCCGCCCTCTTCCACAACCGGGTCGAGGACCTGATCAACCCTGTCCGCTTGCCCGACGGCTCGAGTGCGAACCTGAACGTGGGCCGGGCCCGCATCTCCGGCTTTGAGTTCGAGGGGGAAAAAAGGTTTGGAGGGTTGAGCCTCTCTGTCAACTACACCTTCCTCGAAGGGAAAAACGAGGATGAAGACCGGCCGCTCGACCTTGTTCCCCGCTCCCAGTTGAATTTCGTTCTCGGATTTTCGGCGAGTTTCGAGTTCACGCTGTGGGGGCTGGCTGTCGGCCGGTCCGAGATGAAGATTTTCAACGAGGTTGTCGAGGTTCCTGCTTACCTGGTTCTCCATGCGGTTCTGTCCAGGAGCTTCTCCACGTTCACTGTTTTCGTCAGAGTGGAAAATCTCCTCGACAGAGCCTATGCAACGGAGCCGGGCTATCCAATGAAAGCCAGGACGATCGCTGCCGGGCTCCGCTTCAACCTCGGAAAAAGGGGACAGGCCCCTTTTCTCGATGAATGAAGGGCTGGTCGGCTGGCAATCTCAGTCTACTGGAAAAGAGAAGGCATTTTGATATAGCTCAGTTGTTCCGGGCGCCCCGGTTGATCCAGTTTTTGATGTTCTGGATCTGGACCTCGGTCAGCGGGTCCCTTCCCTGGGGCATCCGGGTGCCCACTGTCTGGGTCCCTTCGACCTTGACCACCAGATAGCTGTTGGTGGCGTCGCCGGGAAGAACCCGCTTCATGGCTGGAACCTGGATGGAGTCGACGTTGACCAGGTTCATGTAAGCGGGCCCGTCGAGGAGGACCAGCCGGGCCCGCGCCGTGCTGTTGTGGCATCCGTAGAGAGCGCAGCTCGCAGTGAAGATGGGCTGGATATTATAGGCGAATGAAGGGTCGGAGCGGAGGATGTCGGTGTTGAGGACACCGCTCTTTCCGCAGTCCGGAATGGTCAGGGCCGCAAGAAGAAGGATGGTCAGGGCAGGAATGTTTTTTCTCAGCATCGCCGTTTTTCCTGACAAACTTAAGCCCATTTATCAGGTCAAGTATTTCTGTTGTGCGATGTCATTTTTGCCTTTGTGTATAGTATATTTTCCCCAGTGAGTCAAATCCCCCGGTTTTCCACTGCCCTGAGTTTGACTTCCCCTGCGGATTGAAGATAATAAGAGAGGAAACCAAGTTATTTGATTGCCATCTCCTTCGGTTTTCAAAAAAGGAAATACTGAAGGGAATGGCCTGAATCGTCCGCAAGGAGGGAATGCGTTTCATGCCCCCCGTTTATATCGCCGGAGTGGCCCTCACTCCCTTTGGCAAGGATTTCAGGCCGATCGGCGTCATGCTGGCCGACGCCTGCCAGAAAGCTCTTCGGGATTCCTCCGCCTTCACTTCCGGCCTTGTTCCGGACTGCCTGGTGATCGGGAGCATGGACCCCATCGGATTTGCCCGTCAGACCGGCCTTGATTCTCTGGTGGGCATGGAGCTGGGGCTGGCCAGGGATACGGAGATCTACCATGTGGAGCTGGGCTCAGCCACCGGAGCGGCCGCCGTCGAGCTGGGAAAGCGGCTGGCCTCTTCGGGCCAGAAAGTGCTCGTCTGCTTCGGAGAGAAGATGAAGGGAAAGCTCCGCAACGAGGAGATACCTTCCCAGATCTCCACTGTCATTGCCGAGGAGGAAAGAGAGAGGGGGCTGGGCGAGATGTCGGCAGTGGCGGCTCTGGCATCCTGGGAGTACATGGATGCCTACAGGATTTCCGAAAAGGAGTTCAAAAAGATTTGCTTTGAAATGAGCGTGCGGAGCCTGGAGTACGGCGCGCTCAACGAGTTTGCCTATTTCAGGAAGCCCATCGACTGGAAGGAATACAACGACCCTGAAGTGAACAGGATGATTGCCGACCCCCTGACCAAACTCGACTGCAGCGGTTCCTACAATGGAGCCGGAGCTGCCTACCTCATACCCTCTCCCACGGATGTCAAATTGACCAGCGTCAAGTCGGCCTTCGATAACATCAAGATTGCGGAGAGGAAAACCCTGATCACCATGGATGCGGCGGTTCTGGCCGGTCGTGAGTGCTTCCGCGAGGCCCACCTCAATCCTCACGAGATCGACCTCTGCGAGCTCCACGATGCCTTCAAGCCCGTGCCCTGGATCGCTGCCGAAGACCTCGCCCTGGCCGAGCGTGGTAAAGGCCACAGGTTTGTCATGGAGGAGAAAAACCGGAAGGGAAGACGGGTCTACGTCAATCGCTCCGGAGGATTCCTGGCCAGGACCCATCCTCTGGGTGCCTCGGGCGGTGCCCAGATGGTGGAGCTTGTCTGGCAGCTGCGGGGTCAGAATCAGTACAGGGCGATGTTCAAGGACGACCTCCAGAACCTGAACTACGGTCTCTGGTTCAACATGAGCGGTTTCGGCAACAGCTGCGTCGTGGGCATTGTGGAGCGGACAAAGCCCACATGGCCCCGCGAAGGACTGAAAGAGGAAAACCTGCCGCAGTCTGTCCCGGAGGAGCATTTCATCTACCAGAAGACGCCCCGCAAGGATAAGGTTATCGCCTCCACCCAGTACAAATCGCCGGAAGACAGGACGGTCAACGTGGCCATCATTCAAACCAGGGATGGGGATTTTCGCATCGGCCTGGCCAGAGACCCTCAGGGCGTGAAGCGGGGAAAATACATTAAGTGGATCAAACCCGAGGAAGGGCCCTACTTTGTCCGGGAGGGATACATCAAGGGGAAACTGTCCGACCTGCTGAAGCTTTTCCGTAAAACAAAAAAAGAGCAAGAATGAGAGAGTTTGTGTTGACAGCTTGAAGAACGGATAACTATAATGGTAAGCCTTTTGGTCAAGCCTTAATAACATGACGACGCGGAAAGGGAGGCCATTCATGAGTGGTGTTGTCATCGCCAGTGCTGTTCGCACCGCTGGAGGAAGATTTGGCGGAGCCCTGAAGGACGTCTCGGCCGTTGAGCTGGGAGCCCTCGTGCTCAAGGAAGCTGTCCGGCGGGCCGGAATTCAGCCCGACCAGGTGGAGGAAGTGGTTTTCGGAACCGGCTGGCAGGCCGGGCTGGGGCCGAACATCGGACGTCTGGCCACGGTCAAAGGCGGGATGCCCCATGAGGTTCCTTCATTTACGGTAAACATGCGCTGCGGCTCGTCGCTGCGGGCTGTCTCCCTGGCCGCCCAGATGATCAGGGCTGGCGACACGGACATCGTTCTGGCCGGGGGTTCGGAGAACACCTCCCAGGTCCCTTACATCGCCGAGGGAGCGAGATGGGGGAACCGGATGGGCGACAGCAAGCTGGTGGACATCATGCACCGGGATGGCTTCATGTGCCCTCTGGCCGGAAACCTGATGGGGATGACCGCTGAAACACTCGTCGAAAAATACGGAATCAGCCGGCAAGAGCAGGATGCCTTTGCCGCCGACAGCCAGGCTAAAGCCATGGCAGCGGTCAAAGAGGGGAAATTCAAGGAGGAGACGCTCCCCATCGAAGTCCCGGCAGGCAAGGGGAAGACAGAGCTCTTCGACACCGAGGAAATCCCACGGGAGGGAATCACGGCAGAGAAGCTGGCCAGCCTTCCCCCTGTTTTCAAGAAAGACGGGACGGTCACAGCCGGGAACAGCTGCGCTCTCTGTGATGCGGCGGCGGCGGTCGTGGTCATGAAAGAGGAGAAAGCGGCGGAGCTCGGAGTCCGGCCTCTGGCCAGGATTCTTTCCTACGCCCATGCCGGCGTTGATCCGGCCATTATGGGGATCGGGCCGGTGCCGGCTGTCAGCAAGGCGCTGGGCAGGGCCGGCCTCAAACTCGAGGACATCGACCTCATCGAGCTCAACGAGGCCTTCGCGGCTCAGATCCTGGCTGTGGAGCGGGAACTCGAGTGGGATCGCTCCCGGCTCAACGTCCATGGCGGCGCGGTTGCCCTCGGCCATCCGGTGGGCGCGACCGGGGCAAAAATCCTGACCACTCTTCTCCATGCCATGAAGACCCATGACAAGACCCTGGGCCTGGTCAGCCTGTGCATCGGAGGAGGGCAGGGCGTGGCCATCGTCGTGGAAAGACTGGACTGAGAGGCCAAAGACAGAAGACACAGGGAGAACATTCTGGCGAATTACCATATAAATTCTGTTCTTGTGTTCAATATCCACTAAAGACGGAGGGATAACCATGGAAGTCAAGAAGCCTTTTGTGGTGGGGGCAGGGATTATGGGTTCTGGAATCGGGCAGCTCTGCGCCCAGCAGGGATATGAAGTGTGCGTGGTCGATGTCTCTGAGCAGATCGTCGAGAAGGCCAGAGGAAAGGTCAGGGCCGGTCTCGAGGGGCGAGTGGAGAAAGGAAAGATCAGCCGGGAGGAATTGGAAACCATCCTGTCCCGAATCACCTGGTCCACTGACCTGGACCTCGCCGGCGACTGCGATTTCGTCGTTGAGGCCATCATCGAGGACATGGAGGCCAAGAAGGAGCTTTTCCGGAAGCTGGATTCGATCTGTCCGGCTGAGACAATCTACGCCTCCAACACCACAGCCCTTTCTATCTCCGAGATTGCCTCTGCCGCTTCCCGGCCGGAGAGAGTGATCGGCATGCATTTCTTCAACCCGGCTGTGGTCATGAAGCTGGTGGAAATCATCCGTGGCGAGAAAACATCGGAGGAGACGATCGAGACCACCCGGAAGTTTGCCGAAAGCCTGGGTAAGACTCCCGTCATCACGGCCAGAGAAGCGCCGGCAGGAATCGTCAGCCGCGTCCTGGCCGGGCTTTTGAATGAAGCGGCCGTGGTCTTTTCCGAAGGGATTGCCTCTGCTGCGGATATCGATGAGGCCATGAAGCTCGGTGCTGGCCTTCCCATGGGACCCCTGGCGCTCATCGATATGATCGGCCTGGATATCCATCTGGCCAAAATGGAAACGCTTTACAAAAAATTGAAGGACGAGCGCTACCGGCCGCCGGGTATCATTCGGGACATGGTCGCGGCCGGGAAGCTGGGCAAGAAATCCGGAGAGGGATTTTATAAGTACTGAGATTTTGTCCCCAAAAGAAGCAGATATTACCGCCAATTCGAATCGCAGTGCCGGCGGTCCCTCGACATCCTGCCGGAACGCACAAGAATAAGCGGACCGGCCGGCAATGGCCGGTCATTCCCTTTTGAAAGGAGAGAACCATGGATTTTGATTTCAGCGAAGAACAGAAGATGATCCAGGAGACAATCCGGGATTTTGCCCTGAAAGAAATCGCGCCTGTGGCCAGTGAAAACGATAAGAAAGGCCGCTTCCCCCGTGACATTTTTCAGAAGCTGGCCGGGCTGGGATTCATGGGGACTCCCATTCCCGAAGAATACGGAGGTGCGGGTTTCGACTTCATCAGCCATGCCATCGTGGCTGAGGAGATCGGCCGCGTCGACTCCTCCCTGCGGGGCACCTATTCTGTCCAGGTTTCCCTGGTCGAGCTTCCCATCTACAAATTCGGCAACGAGGAGCAGCGGAAAAGGTATCTCCCCCGGTTGACCAGCGGAGAGTGGATCGGCTGCTTTGGCCTCACCGAACCCAACGCGGGAAGCGACCCGGCCAGCATGGTCTCCACCGCGGAGGAAGACGGCGACTTTTACCTGCTCAACGGACAGAAGACCTGGATCACAAACGCCGGGATCGCCGACCTGGCCATCGTCTATGCCAAGACCGACAAGGAAGCCGGCGTCAGGGGAATCACCGCCTTCCTGGTGGAAAGAGGGATCGAGGGTTTCACGACAAAAGACATCCACGACAAGCTTGGCCTTCGCGCTTCCAACACCGGAGAGATTTACCTGGAGAACTGCCGGGTTCCCAGGGAGAATATCCTCGGCGCGCTGAACCAGGGTTTTAAAGTCGCCATGGGCACGCTCGATTTCGGCCGCTACACGGTGGCTGCTGGCTGTGTTGGCACCGCCCAGGGCTGCATCGACATCTGCAAAGAATACGCCAGGCAGAGAATCCAGTTCGGAAAACCGATCGCCAGCTTCCAGCTCATCCAGCAGATGATCGCCGATATGGTGGTGGAATGCGAAGCCGGCCGGCTGCTTGTCTACCGGGCCGGCCATCTGAAAAACAAAGGGCTTCCCAACACCAGGGAGACCTCCATCGCCAAATACTACTGCAGCGAGATGGTCAACCGCGTGGCTTACAAAGCGATCCAGATCCACGGCGGCTACGGCTTTTCCGGCGAATACGATGTCGAGCGCTATTATCGGGACGCTCGCATCAACACGCTTTATGAGGGCACCTCTCAGATCCAGCAGCTCATCATCGGCGCCTACGAACTCGGCATCAAAGCCTTCACCTGAGAAGGGAAGCCATAAGCTGACCTGGATTATTCATGAGCCTGAGGTTGCGGCAGATGCAAGGCACAGGACACGCCGCTGTGGTCCGTCCACCGCAAGTGTCCTGTAACGAAGCAGATGCGGCAAGATCGGCTCGCCC
>CAYZDV010000089.1:0-8576 GCA_964477275.1 uncultured Eubacteriales bacterium | reverse complement strand
CCAGTAGCTGGCGCGCCTGGAGAGACTCGAACTCCCGACCCGCTGCTTAGAAGGCAGCTGCTCTATCCGGCTGAGCTACAGGCGCACCTTTTTTTATTTTAAGGCAAACCGAATTCTTTCGCCAGAGACGCCGATCGGGGAGATCGGATTTGAACCGACGACCTCCTGCTCCCAAGGCAGGCGCGCTAACCAGGCTGCGCTACTCCCCGGCTGGGAAAAAATGGAGACAGTCCCCATTTTAGCCTCTTTTCAGCCCCCTTTCAATCTCTCTTTTGCCGATTCTGACCATGATCGGCCGGCCGTGAGGGCAGAGAGAGGAATTTCTGGCCTTGAACAGCGCCTCCACCAGGAAATCCATCCTCTCTCCGGAGAGCGGCTCACCCGCCTTGACCGCTGTCCTGCAGGCCAGGGTGGCCAGCATTCTGTTCTTCCTCTCCACCGCTTTCTCCCTGCTCACCTCTTCCAGAATGGAAAGGAAGACTTCCTTCGCCTCTTCATCCCTGAACAGGGCAGGGTATTCCTTCAGGGCATAGCTCCTGCCGCCCATGGCTTCGAGAAGAAAGCCGGCTTCCTCCAGAAGCGGCCGGTTGTCCTCCAGGCTCAAAACCTGGGAGGGCGAAAGCTCAACCAGGAGAGGAAGGAGGGCCATTCTTCGGGGCCAGCTCTTTTTTTTGTCGGTCTCTTCGTACTGCTCGAAAAGCACTCTCTCGTGGGCATTGTGCTGGTCGATGATGAACAGTCCTTCCTCGGAGACCGCCACGATGTAGGCATTCCGGTACTGCCCCAGCACCCGTGGCCAGGCCTTCTCTCCGCCGGGGAGGGAAGAGGGAAGGTGCTTCCAGCGGGGCTCCCTCTCTTCGCCTATCAACAAGGCTTGAACTCCCGGCTCAACAGGCGTCCGCCATTCGGGCCTTGCCGCTAACTGGACGGGACGAAGCTCCTTTATCCCTTTCTCGCTGAGCATCGCCTGCTCCACGGCGTGGAGGACAAGCTGGAAATAGGGCCGCGAGTCCCTGAACCGGACCTCGGCCTTGGCAGGGTGGACGTTGACATCGACCTCATGGTACGGGCAACTGAGAAAAAGGAAGGCCTCGGCGAAGCGGTCCTTTTCCAGAAAAGGCCGGTATGCCTGATTGAGGGCGGCCAGAAGAGTCCGGTCCCTGACCGGACGTCTGTTGACACAGAAGAATTGCTGGCTTTTCTCCCGCCGGCCTGAAGGCGGGAGCGAGGCATACCCATGAAGGCGTTTCCCTTCCTCCTCATGGCCGATCTCCATCAGGCGCTCGAGCTGCGATTTGCCAAAGACCTGAAAAATCCTTTCCCTGAGAGCGGCAACCCGGGGATAATCGAAGACCTGTTTTTTTCCATGCGTCAGGGAAAACCTGACTTCCGGGTAGGCGAGGGAGATGAGAGTCACATGCCTGACAATCATGTTCAACTCGGACCGCTCCGAGCGCAGGAACTTTCGTCTTGCGGGCAGGTTGAAGAAAAGCTCCCTGACTTCAACCGCTGTTCCTTTTGGAAAAGCCACTTCCGAGACCCGGGCCAGCTGATTCCCTTCCTTTTCGACCTGGGTTCCTTTGCCGGCTTCCCCATCCGCGGTCCGAAGGCTCACCCGGGAAACAGCGGCGATGCTGGGAAGGGCCTCGCCCCTGAAACCCAGCGTCGAAATCCGCGACAGGTCCTCCACCCTTCCCACCTTGCTCGTGGAATGGCGCTCAAAGCAGAGCTGGGCATCCTCGGCGCTCATCCCGCAGCCGTTGTCCGTCACCCTGATCAGCTTCTTTCCGCCGTCGAGAAGCTCGATCTTGATCTCGGAAGCCTCCGCATCCAGGGCGTTCTCGACGAGCTCCTTGACGGCGGAGAAAGGCCTCTCAATGACTTCGCCCGCAGCGATCTTCTGCGAAATGTCGGGGGGGAGGATGGTGATCTTGCTCATCGCAATCTCCTCAGGCCTCATCTGAAATGAAAATCATCAACGCCGTCTGCCGCATGGGTGAGGCTGGCCATGAAACACAGAAAATCTCCCCGGCGTCAAAATTCCTGGACCTGTCCCGTTGTCCTCATCGCGTCCGCCGAGCAGATTCTCACCATCAGCCGGAGGCGCTCCGGGCAGGAAGTGGGCGGGATAAAAACCTTCACGTAATTATCGGTCAGCACCTCTTCTTCTGTCCGGCCCTTTTTGATGACCACGGCCTCCCGCTCCTGGCCCACAAGCCGGCTGCGGAATTCCAGGTTTTTCGCTGCGGACAGGCTTTTGAGACGCCGGGCTCTCTCTTTTTTCACCCTGCTCTGGATTTGAGGCCAGCTGGCCGCCGCGGTCCCGGGCCGGGGCGAATAGGTGAAGACGTGAAAATAGGTCAGATGCGAACTCTTCAGAAAGTCTTCGCTCCGGGCAAAATCGTCCTCGGTCTCTCCGGGGAAGCCGACGATGATGTCTGCGCCCAGGGAAGCATGGGGAGACCTCTTCCGCAGCACAGAAAGGATCCGCCGGTAGTCATCAACCTCGATTCTTCTTCCCATCCGCTTCAAAATGGGATCAGAGCCGCTCTGCAGGGAGAGGTGAAAGTGGGGGCAGATTTTTTCGCTCCCGGTAATGAAATCCGTCAGAACCGGAGTCAGAAAGCGAGGGTCGAGGGAGCTCAGCCTGACCCGGGCCGGGCCAGGGAGCTCTTCCGCCTCCTGGAGCAGGTCGAGCAACGCGCTCTTCGGGATGAGGTCCCTTCCATAGGAGCAGAGATGGATTCCTGTCAGGACAACTTCCTGGAACCCCTGTTCCGCGAAAGCTCTGATCCTGTCCAGGACCTCTTTTTTCTGAAAGCTCCGGCTCCTGCCCCTGACGCTGGGAACGATGCAAAACCGGCATTGAAAATTGCAGCCATCCTGAACTTTAACGCAGGCTCTGGCGCGAAAGGGCAAGACCGGAACGCTCTCCGTGTTTTCGACCAGGGCCAGAACGCTCTCCGTGACCTTTTCTTTCTCCTGGTTCCTGAGAACTCGCCATACCCCGGACATCCTGGCCAGCTCCTGGCTGGCCCGTTCCGCATAGCAGCCGGTCACGATCAGCCTGGCCCCGGGATTCAGCCGCGCCACTCTTCGGATAAAGCTCCGGGCGTCGCTGTCCGCCCGGCTGGTCAGGGTGCAGGTGTTGACGAGAACAATGTCGCTCGAGACAGAATCCGGTTCATACTTCAGGCCATGCCGCTGGAGCTCGTCGGACCACTGGAAAGCTTCGGCCTGATTTACCCGGCATCCGAAGGTCTGGATGGAAAAAGAGTTCATCGCTTCTTTTGAATTTCCCTGGATTTGTCCTCCACCTGGGAGGCCATCCTCTCCCGGTAGTCCTCGAGCCTCCTGGTCAGAGACTCGTCCTTCAAGGCCAGGATCTCGACGGCCATCAGCGCGGCGTTGACCGCACCGGATTTTCCCAGGCTCATGGTGGCCACCGGAACCCCCCTCGGCATCTGAACCGTGGAGAGGAGAGCATCCAGGCCGCCGAGAGCCGCGCTTTCCACCGGAACGCCGATCACCGGGCGAACGGTATGGGATGCCACCACGCCGGCGAGATGCGCGGCATTCCCGGCTACGGCAATGAATACCTCAGCACCCTTCTCCTCGCAGGATTTTACCAGGTTGATGGTCCTCTGCGGACTGCGGTGAGCGGAACTGACCTCCAGAACGAAAGGAACCTGGAATTCCCTGAGAGTCTCCAGGGCCTCCCTGACGATTTCAAAATCCGAATCGCTTCCGATAAGCAGCGCAACTTTCATTCCCTCGCCTCCTTGACGGCACCGATGTCCCGTCGAAAATGCATGCCTTCAAAGGAAATCACGGGGATGGCGGAATAGATTTTTTCCATGGTCTGCTCCAGGCTCTTTTCTGCAGCGCAGACATTCAGCACTCTTCCCCCGTTGGTGAAATGCGTTCCGTCCTGATACTTTGTCCCGGCGTGAAAGACCGTGATTCCCGGCATCCGCGCCGCTTCCTCAAGTCCCCGGATCCGCTTTCCCTTTTCATAATCCATCGGATATCCGCCCGAGGCCAGAACCACGCATCCAGAGGCATTCGGGCTCCAGCGGATCTCCTGTCCCGAAGCTCTCTCCTCGACGATGGAGAGGAGAAGGTCCAGGAAATCACTCTCCATCCTCAACATCTGGGGCTGAGTCTCGGGGTCCCCGAAGCGGCAGTTGTACTCGAGGACTCTGGGCCCTTCATCGTTCAGCATCAGCCCCACATAGAGAACGCCCTTGTATTTGCGGCCTTCCTCGCTCAGGTGGCGGATGGTGGGAAAGACGATGGTCTCCATGACCTCTTCAAACAGGGCCTCATCGATAAAGGGAGAAGGGGAAACTGCTCCCATTCCTCCGGTGTTGGGGCCCCGGTCTCCGTCGTAAACGGCCTTGTGGTCCATGGTGGTGACCAGGGGCAGGACATCGGTCCCGTCGGAGAGAACGATGAAAGAGGCCTCTTTCCCCCTTAAAAATTCCTCGATGAGGACTCTTCGTCCCGCTTCTCCGAATTGATTCTTGACCATGATCATGGCCAGAGCATCATCCGCCTCTTTTCTCTCATTGCAGATGATGGCTCCCTTTCCTGCCGCCAGGCCGTCGGCCTTGACCACCAGCGGAAAGGAAAATTGCCCGGAATTCAGAATCTCGACGGCTTCCCGGGGCGAATGAGCGACTCCGGCCCTGGCTGTGGGAATGCGGTGGCGTTCCATGAACTGCTTGGCGAAGACCTTGCTGCCCTCCAGCTCAGAGGTCTTCCGGTCAGGGCCAAAGGCCTTTAATCCACTCCTCTCGAACTCATCCACGATGCCGAGGGTCAAGGGCAGCTCAGGACCGACAACCGCAAGGTCGATTTTCTTGTTTGCGGCGAATTCAGCCAGCCCCCGGACATCGGCGGCGTCGATGGCGATATTCTCGGCGATGTCCATGGTGCCCGGATTTCCCGGCGCACAGAAGAGTTTTTGAAGGCCCGGACTCTGAGAAATCTTCCAGGCCAGGGCGTGCTCTCTTCCTCCTGAGCCAATGACCAAAACCTTCATCTCAAAACCCTCTTTTTGAGAATCATTCTGGCAAAAACGGGATGAATCGTCAACAGGAGCGAAACGGCCTTTCCATCAAGTGTTTTTCTGGAGACACTCCAAAAGGAGGTCCACAAACCGGGAGCAGGGAAAAACGCTCTTCAGGATCTGTGCTGCCAGCGGCACCGCCTGCCGGAGCGGAAGACAGTATTTCATCTCCAGAAAATTCTGGCGGAACCTGGCCACCTCTTCCTTCACGCTCTTGTTTCTCAGGACCACATCAGCCACAAACCCGGAAAGGACATCGAAATCCTTCTCCACCATCCCGAAGCGGGTCATCTCCTGAACGCCCATCCGGATTCCGCTCGCCTCGAGAAACGTTTCGTCATCGGGCAATGCCTGGTAGTTCGTGATGATGTTGTTCTGCTCGAGGCGTCGGGCTATCTCCCGGCCTCCGGCCTCGGGCCTGACACGGATGACCACCTGATGCGTCTCTGTGAACCCGTCCTTTTCGTCCCCCTCGACGTGGATGCCTTTCTCATTCAAGGCATGCGCAAAAGCCTTGGCGTTTCGCCGGACCTGCGCCTGGTATTCCGGCTTGAAAGCGTTCATCTCGTAGCTGGCCGTCAACAGGGCGAGAAGCGTTCCCAGGTGGTGATTGCTGGTGGAGCCGGGAAAAGCCCGCCCCTTGACATCCAGCCAGAATTTCCGCAGCGGACTCTCCTTGGGGAAATTTCCGACCACAACTCCGCGCTGGGGGCCGAAAAAGGTCTTGTGGGTGCTTCCCGTGAGGACATCGGCCCCTTCCTGGAGAGGAGCCTGGAAGGCTCCGTAAAGGCCCAGAACGTGAGCCATGTCGTACATGAGCACCGGCCGCTCGTCCCGGTCCTTCACCGCCTCGGCCACGAATTCCACGGGCTCCGGGTAGAGAAACATGCTCTTCCCGAACACGACCAGCTCGGGACGGTGCTCTTCGAGAAGTTCTCCCAGCTTCTTCAGGTCGGCCCTGTAGGGGTTGTCCTCAGAGACAGGAAAATTGATGACGGATTCTTTTCCCGTCCGGGGGTCCTCTTCCACGCAGTTGAACAGGGCGCCCATGGGCTGGGAGCTGAGGTGGCCTCCTTTGGTCAAATCATTGTTCATGACCAGCTTCATCTTCCGCATCGGCTGTCCTTCAGGCCGGTCGCGGTTGATGAACCGGACCATGCCCTTGAAGACGACTTCGTTGGCCATCTGTCCGCTGATCGGCCTGAGCTCTGCCTCCGTGCAGTTAAAAAACTGGCAGAGTTCCCGCTGCGCTTCCTCCTCCACCTTCCGGATGAAATCCGTCCCCTGATAAAAATAGACCTCCTCGCCCTTCATCGTCCGGTGTTCGGCATAACGGCCCGAAGGGTCAGAAATCTCGCACATCTTTACAAGCAGAGACGGAGTGGTCTCGGAGGGGATGAGATTGAAGGACTCGCGCTGTCTCCACAGGTTATTCTCTATGATCTCTGTGGCCAGGGACTGGATTTTCTCGTCGAAAGAAGCCATGGTCTTTTCTCCTCATGCGTTAAAATTTTTTTTCTCGATGGCCATGATCTTTTCTATTCGTCGCTGATGACGGCCTCCCTCAAAGCCGGTCTTCAGCCAGGTCTCAACGATGGACAGGGCTTCATCCAGAGGAAGGATTCTTCCCCCCAGGCTCAGGCAGTTCGAATCATTGTGGCTCCGGCTGACCTCTGCCGTGTATTCGTCGAAACAGGGCGTGGCCCGGATGCCTCTAAACTTGTTGGCGACGATGGCCATCCCGAGGCCCGTCCCGCAAAGGAGAATTGCCCTGTCAAACTCGCCGGACAGGACGCTTTCCACAGCTCTTTGTCCATAGTCGACATAATCCACCTCCTCTCCCGGGCCGCATCCAAAATCCCTGTGTTCGATGACTTTTTCCTTCAAATAGGCGAGAATGCCGGCCTTGAGCTCGTAGCCGGCGTGGTCTGAAGCAACGGCGATCTTCACCTCCTCCTCCTTTTCAGAAGAAATTGCGGAAAGTCTTTCGCGGCACTTTCAGGTGATGAGGCATCGTAACAAGAATTGAAAAAGTTCAAAAAGGAGGAACCGGCTCTAAAAAACGGGAGACTCTCTCTTTTTTTCCAGAAAGGCAGATTGTGCTTTTTTGACGAGCGCGGCCGCCTCAGCCAACACCTCCCATGCCTTTAACGTCACAGGGTCGCTCTCCTGGTAAACCTTCCACCCTTCTTCCGCGCCCCAGAGAGCAGCAGAGACCTCCCTGAGCAATTCTCTCCTGATCTCCTCTTCGGCTTCTTTGAACTCGAGCGGGCTGAACTCGATCTGGCTTGCCTCGAGATAGGCCTTGAAGTCATCCATGAGATGAGAGTCGACGGTCAATTTCTCTGCGGTGAGTTTTCCGCTCGCATCCTCCCTGAGGATTTCTCTTTCCCCGGAAAAAATGATTTTTTTCGAAAACGGCGTCTCCCTGTTTTTGAATTTGCGCGCATAGCTGAAGAAGGCCCCCTTGTAAAGAAAAGCGAATGTCTGGTCATGAAGCTCTGTCTTCGCCTCGTAATCAGGGTCAATCCCTCCCTGACCCAGGACTTTTCTCCCGCTCGCGGTGTATCTCACCTCTCGCTCCTCCTCCGGAACCTCTCTCCGCAACAGCCAGTCATCGATCCGCCTGTAATCCCTCTGTATCGACCTTCCGCTGGGTGTTAGATATTTGGCGGTAGTCAGGGCGACTGCCGCATTTTCTGCGAGGCGGAACACTGTCTGAACCAGCCCTTTTCCGAAGGAATTTTCCCCGACGATCAGGCCTCTGTCGTTATCCTTTATCGCGCCGCTGAGGATCTCGGGAGCGCTGGCACTCCCCCGGTCGATCAGAAGAACGAGGGGAATATGTTCGTACTGACCGTCACTCCTCGCCCGGAATTCGCTGTCGTAAGCCTTGTTCCTGCCCCTGACGGAAACGATCAGGGCTCCTTCGGGCAGGAAGGCATCGGCAATTTCCACGGATTGCAGAAATGTCCCCCCTCCGTTCGAGCGCAAATCCAGGATGAGCTTCTTCATGCCCCGGGAAAGCAGCAACTCCATCTTTTCTTCGAACTCTCTGGTGGTGGTCGAGGAGAAATTGCGGATGAATATGTACCCCGCCTCCTCGTTGAGCAGGAAGGCATAGGGCACGCTGTGGAGGGGGATTTCCTCCCGGGTAATGGTCAGCTCCAGCGGCTGCTTCAACCCTTCCCGGACGATGGTGATGTTGACCTTGGTTCCCTTGGGCCCCCTCAACTTCTGCACAGCGTCCAGGCTGGAGATGGTCTTGGTGCTTTCCCCGTTGACATGGGAGATGATGTCTCCGGCCTGAATTCCCAGCCTGTAGGCCGGACCGCCCTCGATGGGAGCGATGACCACCAGCCGGTCTTCCTGTTTCTGAATCTGAATGCCCAGGCCGTGGTATTTCCCTTCGTATTCCTCGGTCAAGCGGGAAAAGCGGCTGGGGTCGAGAAAATAGGAATGGGGGTCCAGAGTCTGCAGTATGCCCCTTATCGCGCCGTAA
>CAYZDV010000088.1:0-8621 GCA_964477275.1 uncultured Eubacteriales bacterium | reverse complement strand
GTGGCCATTTTTTCTTCTGACAAGTGATCGATTATCACGTCACGGCATTCCTCGCCGGGGAAATTCCGTGTGTTTTCGATGCATCCAGCCTGACCCGTAGTTTTATTCGCTGTCACGGAAAATATCGGTATTCATGATTCACAACGGAGGCTTTTTATATTACACTATTGGTTTTGCATATTGCAATTCCCCTTTAAAGATGAGAGAAAAAAGCGAAAATTACTCCCCTGAATCACCTCTGAAGACTATTGATTCAGATATTCCGATTTGTGTTAAAATAGTGCAAGATTGAAACACGGGCAACAATCGGTGGGGTAAAAATCTCACTGGAGGAGAAAAAGGATTTCTGTTGGTTAACCACTGACCCATGGAACTCAAGAAGACAAAATCCGTCGGACAACAGGAAGATAAGCCTGTTCTGACTCCAGGAGAATTGAGTGAGGCCAAACGCATCTTCCGCTACTTTGATGCCGCTTTCTCCGCCATGAAGCTTTATCCTCCGGGAAATCCTTCGATCAGGCAGGCTGTTGATGTATTTAACAGGGAATTGAAAAAATTCCTGGATACCCATGAGGAATTGAGGATTGGGATTGAGGAATTCAGCTTTCTGTACAAAGGAGTGGCGGTCTTTCAGGATGAAGAGAAAAAGAAGAGCCTTCCTTTCTTTCTTTTCAAGGATGGGATGAGGGAGCTGTCTTTCTATCCGGAGCTGGAACGCGAGGAGCTTCAGGCTTTTCTGGAGGTTCTCAAGAAAGCGATCGACCTCCCACATGAAGAAAGCGATGTGGTCAGCCTTCTCTGGGAGAAGGATTTTGTTCACATCCGGTATTTTGTGCTCGATGAGTATCTCGACCTGTCGATCAGCGGGGATAAGAAAATAGAAGTGGACCCGGGGGAGCTTTCCGAAGGAAAAATCGTTTTGACCCGGGAAGATGAAGAAGAAATCTTTAGGGAAAAGGCTGTGTTGAGTTTCGTCTCGGAAAAAGATGAGGAGGCAGCGGCCGAAGGGGATGGGGAGATAGAAGGGAGTCCGGTCACCCGGAGCGTTCAGTTGCCCGTTATCGAAAAGCAGGATATCCCGGAAATTGAAGCCATGCTGTCCAAGAGCCGGGAAAGGGGCCCCCTGGACGAGCTCATCTCTCTCCTCTTCGAAATCCTTTTTTTTGAAGAGGACCTGGAACAATACGAGAATGTTTTGAGGATCTTCGATAAGTACTTTCAGGAAATCCTGCGCAAGGCGGATTTTGAGCGGGCCACCAGGATTCTTACCCAGGTGAAAGACCTGAAAATTCTCCTCTCTGGCAAATCAGAAGATAGGTTCAAAATGCTGCAGAAAATCGAGAAAAACGCCGGGGATAAAAGGTCGATCGAGCAGTTGAGGAAGCTGTTCATGGACGGAAAGGTTGAAAACGTGGATGCTTTCTTCAATTACCTGAAATTCATGGGAGAGGAAGCCGTCCCCGTGCTGGGAACTATCTGGGTGAAGTCCACTGATCAGGATCTCAGAAAGAAAGCTTCCGAATTCTTGAAAGACATCGGACGGAGAAATATTTCTGCGCTGCTCTATTTTTCCAAAGAAGGCAATGTCTCCCTGACCAAGGAAATCATATCTCTGTTCGAGACCTTCATGGATGAGGATAAGCTCCAATCCCTGGCAGAGTTTGCCTCTCATCCCCACAGCGGAGTCAGGCTGGAAGTGGTCAACGTCCTGGGGAAAGCGGAAAATCCAGCGGCCAACAAGATTATCCTCAATTTTCTTTCCGACGAGGATGATGAAGTCCGTATCCAGGCAGCGCAGAGCCTGAAATACTTCGATGATAGAGAAGCCTACGAATATACCCTGGAAATGGCCAGGGATAAAGATTTCATCAGCAGGACAGGGCCTGAAAAAGAGGCCCTGCTCTGTTTCCTGGCCAGCACCAGGAAGGAAGAGGTTAATGGGCTTCTTCGTTCCATACTGAGAAAATGGAGCCTTTTCTCTGCTTCCAGACAGAATGAGACACGGCTGGCTGCGGTTTCTGCGCTGCAGGCGCTCGGGACTTCAAGGGCAAAGGAGATTCTCGAGGAAGGAACAAAATTTTTTAACAAAAAAATCCGCCGCGCCTGTCAGGGCGCTCTGAGTGCCATGAAATAGCGGGAGCGACCGATGAAGATGGAAGATATGCTGGACAGAGAGAAGGCGGTTTTAAAAGAACTCGACAAAAAAACTCTGGCCAAAGCCATTGATGATGTGTTCTTGCATTTCGCTTCAGCCCTAAGAACAGCCCAGATTTTTGAGCCCAACAACATCTCCTTCGTTCAGCAGGTTCAGCCTCTCTACGCAGCCATCCAGAATCTCATCCAGAATCTGGGGAAAGCCGTTTTGCTCTTCCGGGCCAATGCCCTGTTTTTCAATACCATCAGAATCAAGATCGATTTCCACAGCTACCAGAGGTTCAAATTCCTGGTCAATGAGTTCAAGCAGAGAGAGATCGAAGCCATCGGCTTCCAGGATGGCCTGGATGAGGAGGAGTTTAAACGATTCATCGTCATTTTTGCCAAAGCCAGAGAAAAAAAGCTGGATTCTTATGACGCTTTTGTGGAGGAGCTGGCAAGAAACGGAATCACCCATATTTTCCTGGAAAGGCTTCATCCCTACGAGATGACCACCCGGATGACGCCCGATGAGATTCGCCGCTCGGCCAAGAAAGTCTTCTTCAAAAGTATCGCCCACCTCCAGGAAGTCCTGGAGAAGGGAAAAAAGCAGGAAAAGCTCTATTTCAAGACCAGCCGCCGTCTGATTCAGACCATTCTCAACCTCATCGGCCATGACGAGTCGTTCATGCTCGGTCTGGCCAACATCAAGAATTATCAGGAATACACCCTCAACCACTCCATCAACGTCGCCATTCTCTGCCTCTGTCTGGGAAGGAGGCTGGGGCTGGAGAAGAATGAACTGCTGGATTTGGGACTGGCGGCCTTCTTCCATGATATCGGGAAGTTAGATATTCCTCTGGAGATTCTGGATAAGAATGGCAAGCTGGACGATGAAGAGAGGAAAATCATCGAGACCCATCCCCGCCATGGGCTGGTCAAGCTGGTCTGCATGCAAGACCTGACCTACTTCCCCATCAGGGCGCTTTCGGTGGCCCTGGAGCACCATATCTGGGCCGACCTTTCCTCCGGCTATCCCAAGAGCTGGAAAAAGAAGGATTTGAACCTGTTCAGCATGATCGCCAAAATCTGCGACTTTTTCGATGCGGTGACCACCAAGAGAATCTACAGGAAATTTTCCTTCACCAGAGAGCAGGCGCTGGGAATGATGTGCGAGCACGCCGGGTCGGAATTCGACCCGGTCCTGCTCAAGGTTTTTGCCAACATGATCGGGGTTTTTCCTGTGGGGACCCTGGTCGCGCTGGATAGCGAAGAGCTGGCGATCGTTGTGGAGACAAACCCCGAAGAGGAATTCATGCTCAGGCCCAAGGTGAAGCTGATTACTGACAAGGACAAGAACAAAATCGACGGCGAGATTGTGGATTTGAGCGAGAAAGACCCGGAAACAGGCAAATTTAGCAGAAGTATTGTGAAGACCTTAAACCCCGAGGATTACGGCGTCAACGTGGCCCATTACTTCCTCGCTCAGGCCATTTAATAAAAGGGGACAGGCCCCTTTTTTAATCCGTTCCGCCGGCCTAATGCATTGATTTTCTTTACAGAATTCTCTCTTTGATGCGCGACCAGTTTTTAATCCTGTATCTGCGAACCCTTGCTTCGCCTGTATCCTCTTCAATATTTTTCCTTCCCAGTCGATGCTGACGATTCCGAAATTCTGCCCCTTCTCGGCCCTGACAAAGCTGTGGGCGAGGATATTTCCGTCTGTATCCGGAGTAAAATTCAGGACGAAGAGCGGAACAACTCCCCCCTTGATGTATTCTCCTTTCTGGCTGAACATCTGAATTTTCCGGCCTTCAGAGACGATAATGTTGGTGTCTTCATCCAGAGCCATGCGATAGGGCCGTTCAAACTCGCCCGGCCCCTGGCCTTTTCGTCCGATGGTCTGGAGATAGTTTCCGTCCCTGTCGTATTTTTGAATCCTCTGGTTTCCGGAATCCAGGACATAAATGTTTCCATGGCTGTCCACCTGCATGTCACTGATCCGGAAAAACAGATAATTTTCGTCTTCCTCCCTCCCGATGGCCAAATCTTCTTCCAGTTCGAGAGTCAGCTCCCCGTAAAAGGGTTCTTGCGGGTTCCTGACCACCGGGATTCCGTTTTCATGCGAGATTGTTCCTTTCCATCCGGTCTTCTGCTTCTCGCAGGCCGAAATGATAAAAAAATTCAAAAGAAGAAAAACAGCCAGGCTGATTTTCAATCCGGTGTTCATCTTGCAGATATGAGGAGTGCTTCTGATAGGGATTCTGCCCGTGAATTTTCCTTCATCGTTAAAAATATCGTGATAATACGTATCGTCGTCGGTTGGTCTTCTCCCAGGTCTGGACAAAAATCCTCCCTTCATCCAGGAAAAACAGAAATTTCAAATGCCATTCAGCGGCTCTTATTTTTTACAGGTGTTTTGAACTCCCTTCCTTTTTATAAAATAGCACAGACGGAAATGCATTGAAACGAGAGGGAGAAGCGGATTGAGAATTGTTCATTTTTGACAGCGGTGATTTCGCTGGATATAATCAGTGCGGCCTGTGCAAATGAAGTCAGGCTTAGATGCCGTATGAAGAGGAGGGTTCATGGGTCGGATTACCCGAATATGGAGTGTTGGTGCAGGCGTTGTCCTGGTGTTTTCTTTTATTTTGTTCCTTTCCCGGTGCGGACAGAAGACCTATCCGCCGGCAGACCTTGTTCTGCTCAACGGCGATGTCTATACCGTTGACCCTGCTAATCCAACCGCCAGAGCACTGGTCATCACCGGAAACATCATCACCGATGTCTGCAGGAAGGACAGTGAAGCCAGGAAGTCCATCGGAGAGAGGACAAGAGTCATCGACCTGAAGGAAAAGTTTGTCACGCCCGGAATCATCGACGCCCATGTCCATTTCAACAGGGCTGGAGCGCTGATCAACGACGCCAACCTGATGACCGTCTCCGATGAGGAAGGCCTGCGGAATGAGATCCGCCGGGTTGTCTGTATCATCGATAACGGTGAATGGATCACTGAAGGGCTATGGGGAGCCTATGAGCAGTGGGCTCTGGGCGATGCCGGCGAGAAGAAAACTGAGAAAAGGCCGGCCTGGCGGCCGACGAGGCAGATGATCGACGACCTCACGCCGCACAATCCCTGCTTTCTCTGCCGGTTCGATTATAGAGAATGGCTGGCCAACACGGCGGCGCTCGAGGCAGCCGGCCTGGCGAACGGTGGAGTGGAAGGAATAGAGATTGGCCCGGATGGGCAGCCGACCGGAATCATCTTCCCCGCCACCCCGGCATTTGACCGGTTGAGGAAAGCCCGCAAATCGAAGTCGCACAAGAGGCTTCTCGATGAAAACCGCGCCGCGCTCCGCGCGTTGCGGGAGGCGGGAATCGTGGAGATTCACGATATCGAAACACCGGACCAGACCCGTCGTTTCATCGAGCTCCAGGAAAAGGGGGAGCTGAGCTGCCGCGTCTGGCTGCGGCCAGACCTCTCCCGGGGCGCTGAGCTCAAAGAGGCGGGTGTCTTCATGGGCCTTCACCCCCGGACGAAGAAAAAAGACCGCTGGCTCCGCTACGGCGCCTTGAAAGGCTATATCGACGGCATCATGGGCACTCATGGGGCCCTCTTTTTCGAGCCCTATAATGACCAGCCCGGCAACTATGGCCACTGGCGCCACCATACTTCCGATGACCCGCAGCTCAAAAAGGGCAATATGGAGAAAATGTACAGGCTCATCAAGATCGGGCTTGAAGCGGGATTCGTTCCCAACGTCCACGCCATCGGGACAAGGGGAGTGGCGGAAATGCTCGACCTCTACGAACGGCTGAGGAACGAGGGCGTGGACTTAAAGGGTTTCCGTGTCATCCATGCCCAGGTCGTCAGGCCGCAGGATTTTCCCAGATTCAAAGCCCTGGGCGTCATTGCCGAAGTGAACCCTTACCACATCTCGGACGACATGCGCTGGATGGAAGAACGCATCGGTCACGAGCGGTGTAAAGGAGCCTATGCTTTCCGGTCACTCCTGGATAACGGCGCTGCGCTGAGCTTCGGCTCCGACTGGCCGGGGACAAGCGCCGCCCTCTACCACATGCATCCCAGATACCTGATTTATGCCGCTGTGGCCCGAAAAACCCTGAAGGGGACGCCCGAAAGCGGCTGGTTTCCCGAACAGCGCATCTCTGTCGAGGAGGCCATCAGGGCTTACACCATCAACAATGCCTGTGCTGCCTTTGAAGACGACATACGTGGCTCTTTGGAGATTGGCAAGCTCGCGGACATCACCATCTTTGACCGCAATCTGCTCCGGATTCCCGAAAATAACATCCTGAATGCGGAAGTCGAATACACCATCATCGACGGCAAGGTCGTCTTCGAAAAAAAATAGCCATTGCCATTGACTCTTCACTCCTTTGCTGCTATTCTGTTGCCACCTCTCGAGCGCGGAAGCGTGGATGAGAAGCAGAGAGGCGAAAAAAACGCTATAAACGCTTGAGGAGCACTTCGAAGCAAGGGTTAGAAGGAGGAACTCATGAAAAAAATCCTTTCCCTGTGTCTTTTAGGTGTTTTTCTTCTCAGCTTGACGGCCACTCCAGGATTGTGCCAGAAGGAAAAAGAGATCCTGGAAAAGTGGATCGAAGCCCAGGGTGGACGCAAAACCCTTGCCGCCGTCAAGGATACGACCCTGGTAGGGACGCTGGAAATTCCCATGGCCGGCATGAGAGGTTCTATATCCATGTACCATAAAGAGCCGAACAAGATGCGCATGGATATGGAAATCATGGGAATGGTGATGACCACCGCTTATGACGGAGTGAAAGTCTGGTTCACCAATCCTCAGACCGGAGCCACAGAGGATATGAGCGGCGAGGAGGCAGAACAGATGATCCGGCAATCTCTGGGGAACGATTCCATCCTCAACCCCGGAAAATACGGCATTACCTATGCCTATAAGGGTGAGGAAAAAGTCGACGATAAGGACTGCATCGTGCTGGATCAGACCTTCTCAGACGGCTACACGGCGACACTCTACATTGATTCCAATACCTTCCTGACTTGCAAGACCAAAGCAAAAACTCTCACTCAGATGGGAGCAGAGGCTGAGGCAGAGACGTATTTTGCCGACTACCGCAAGGTCGGCGACGTGATGGTCTCCCACTCGATGAAAGTTTTCTATGACGGGCAGGAAGCGGTCTCCATGACTTTTTCGCAGGTGAAATTCAACTCCGGTCTGGATGACGCTCTCTTCAGGAAGAATTAAGGCTCGAGCCTCGAAACTTTGATCCGTCCTGAAATAGAGAGTGTAATCCTGTACGTTCCCCAGGAATTGGAGACATAGATAGAGGCTAACCCCGAAACCGTTCCCTGAGGATGGAACATCGGGCTGTTGTTGGCCTGGATTGTGGTTCCGTCCAGAAAACATTCTTTCTCCGGTATCCATTCTTTCCGGTCTTCGTCGTATTTTTCGATGGTGTAGGAATGGGACTTGAAGGTCAGCCGGACCGTCCTGCCCTCTAAGATTGCCGTATACCTGGCTTGGTTCAAGCGGGAATGGATTTCCCGGACAGCGGACATGAGCCTGTATTTCGGGGCAAGGTTCTGGAGCGTGCTGGAAGTTAGGGCTGCCACAAGCCCGAGAATAAAAAGTGCGACCAGCGCTTCGGTCAGAGAGAAACCGCCGCCGAAAGTTCTGGCAAAGGGAGGCTTTTTCCAATCCATTCAGAACTCCTTCCAGGCCACTGGCTTGAAGAAAGACAGCCAGAGGACAGGCTTTGCTGTCCGCGGCGCGTCGAATCCCAAAAAGTTGCTTTCCAAAATCGAGTCATCAAAGAAAAGCTCGAGTGCGTTTCCGCCCGAGGAGTAGTCCGAAACCTGGAGGCTGCCCAGCAGGTGGACCTTTTTGTTTTTTCCCTCGATGGAGAAGCCCTTGCCTGCTGCGGTGAGCGAAGCCTGAAGCCTGATTTCCGCTGGTGCGTTTCCATCAATGATGATTTCGCCTTCCCTTTTGGTGTCTCCCTGGAAATCCTTTCCGGTGGCAAAAATGACCAGCGGCGGCTTTGCACCTTTCACGTAAGGCACTCTCTCCATCCACTGGAACCCCTGCTGGATGAGATGCGAAGAGAGCGTGATCCTCTGGGGAGAGATAATGGTCATGCTCACTCCCTGGAGAATGGAGGGAATTTCTTTGTCCCTGACCATCTCGATACGGCCGGAGAGGTCGCTCACCCCTCCTCCCAGGGAGCGGATATTGCCGTTGGCAATGATGATTCCGACAGGAGTGAGGTCAAAATGCTGGACCTCATCCGGAGTGGCGAAGAATGTCTGAGACCTTTGAGGACTGAACCTGAGCGTCCAGCGGCCGCTGTCGGTGAGGAAGGAGACAATCTGGAAATCCTCCTCAACGGCTGTCACCATTTCCTCCACATCTCCCTGGATATAGACCCCTCCCAGGCCCGTGTCGTCCTGGATGAGGTAGATTCCTTCAGGGACAGGCTCATTC
>CAYZDV010000087.1:0-8671 GCA_964477275.1 uncultured Eubacteriales bacterium | reverse complement strand
TGGCCGGCCTGGGCACAGTGTTAAATGTCCCGGCATTGACGCAGGCAAAGGTGTTTCGGAAGCTTCTTTTCACATATTCGACTCTGACGAGAAGCGCGCCCGCATCTCCAACGAGATATTTCCCGGGCTCGACGGCAATCGCTTTTATCTTCAGGCCCGATTTCTTGATTTTCCGGCAGATGTATTCGGCGTAATCCTTGACCGGAAAAATTTCCTGGTCTGGTGAATACCTGGGTCCAAACCCGCCGCCCAGGTCTAAAAACTCAATCTTGATGCCGTGATCTTGTATTTCAGAAGCCTTCTCGACCATCCTGTCTACCGCGCGCCTGACATCCTTGAAGTCTGCTCTTGACCATCCTGAGCCGAGATGCTGATGAAGAGCGACCGGAACAAACCCGTAGCTTTTGGCCCTAACAAAAGTCGGGATGACTTTTCTGTCCGCAACGCCAAACTTGACAGGAATTTTGCCGCTCAACCGTTCTCCGGCAGTGATCGTTTTCGGACTGAAACCGATTCCGATTCCTGGATTCCACCTGACCGCGACGCGAATCTTCTTGTTCCGGTACCATCTCTCCTTGACTTCTTTCATCAGCTCGAGCTGCTCTTCAGCATCGATGTTGATAACGAGAGAGTCGTGTTTGAATGCCTGTTTAAGGTCCTCGGTGCTGAGGCTCGTGCCGGTGAAGAGTATTTTTTTAGACGGGAACCCTGCCCGCAGCGCTTCCTCGACTTCGCCCGGGGAGACGGCATCGATCCAAGCCCCGGCCTCTTTGAGGATCTTCAAGATTTCGCGATGGGGATTAGCTTTCATCGCATAGCAGATTCGGATGTCGAGGGGAGCCCGCTCGGTGAAAGCCTTATGCAGGGCGCTAAAGTTAGAGAGAATCTGCTCGTTACTGTAGACAAAAATAGGGGTTCCGTGCGATTGGGCCACTTTCACCGCTTCTTTTTCGCCGAGGCAGAGCTTTCCCTTTTTGGCTTTCAAGAATTCGTTTTCCCACCAGGCCATTTCTTGTTTCCTTCTCGTTTAATCCAGGACAGAGCGATATAGACAGAAAGCGGACGAGAGAATGGGCTGTCGATTTCGACAATATTGATAAACCGGGCCAAGAGGACAAGCGGATGAAATGTTCGAGTTTTCGTCCCGGAGCAGACGGTGCCTTCCCCGTCAGGACAGCTCCAGCCGGCGGCGCTATAGAAAGTCATTGCATCACATCATCATGGAAGAATTTGTTTTTCTGCTGAGATGGCTGGATGGGCCCTCATGCGCCACTTTTACCTTGTCCCATCGCCATGGATGATAGATCATGGGTTGATGGAATGTCAAGGCAGGCTTAAGAGGACGGTATGATCGCTTGACAGAAAACAAAATCAAAAATGTTCTTGACTTCGAATTTTCCTGGTTATAACCTGTAGAGGAAAAAGGTCTGATTTGAGCGGAGCATATTTAATGGAGATAAACGAGGGAGTTCAATGATTTGGTGGATCCTCATCTTGGCTGTCTTGGTGATCCTGTCTTATCTATCTCAAGTGGGCATCCTCTTTTCTCTTCAGGTCAGGTTTCCTTTCTTGATCGGTTCTTTCTTGACCCTCCTGATTCTTGTTTGCTTGGGCGCGGTCCTTTTTAGGATTATGAAGAAAACGAGAAAAGGCGAGAAAGAAAATTATCTGAAAAAAATTCAGGAGCTCGAGCAAGAAGTGAAGCGGCTGAGAGCAAAATAATTCTCTCAAATTCTTCACCTTTATATTTAATCTATGAGCCACATTTCCCCGTTGGATTCTCATCGCAAAAAGCATTTAAATCAAAAGCCAAGGTTAAAACAAAGAAGCTTAAATTGAAAATCAACTCCAAAGGTTTTACGCTCATCGAGCTGCTGATCGTCACCGCTATCGTCGTCATCCTGGCCACAATCGTCATTCCCAACGTCTTGGTGGCGATCAACAGGTCCAAACAGAAATCAGTAATGAAGGATGTCACGGCAATTTCCACGGCTGTTGCAAATTTCTTGACTGACAACGGAATCCCTCCAGAACAGGACGGCACCTATGATGCCAGCACTGCGTTCTATAAGTCCCTCTTCCCTTTCTATATAAAATCTCTTCCCATAAAAGACCAGTGGGGCAATCCCTTCAGGGTCTGGACCGGACCGAACGCCACCCAGTACGGAATCTCCAGCCCGCAAGCCGACGACTTTCTGGTCGCTTCCTTCGGCAAGGATGGCCAGCAGGACAGTTTCTCCTTCCAACCCGAATCTCCTGCAGCGGGATTCTACGAGCTCAAGAAAACGTCGGATTTCAACAACGATTTAGTAATGTGGAACGGAACCTGGATCCGCCGCCCCCAGATCCCACGCCAAAAATAGGGGCTGTTCAATCTTTTGAATCTTTTCCAGCTTAGTGTGGGTAAAATACACGGAAATGGAAGAAGCGACCTTGAAGATTTAGCCTTCCCGAACCGTCTCCCGAGGGAAGCCGATGAAATCGGCCGCCGAGTATGTTTGAGCACGTGAGAATCAATCTGATGAAAAAATGATTGAATACGGACATCCGGTTGGAAGTGATATATCTTGAATGCGGAATTACGCAGGTGCCGAGGGGGACGGTGAGGGAATGGCGTTAAAAATCTGAAGGGAGCGGTGCCATTTCCGTGTATTTTTGCCATTAAATTACCCACACAGAATGGAAGAGAACCAATCTTTTTAGCACCTATAAAAGGCATTTAACATCCCGGATAGAAGCCATCAATTCTTATTTATTGTGGCAGCAGGCTAATATATAATGACTTCTCTTATGAGAGGAAAAGTTTTCCGTTTTTGATGAAAGGAGAGGAACATCAATGGGAGACCGAATCGATCGGCAGAAGGCAGATGTGCTGGTGATAGGGGGAGGCATGATGGGGGTTTGCGCGGCGTATTATTTAGCGGAGAGGGGCGGCGAAGTGATGCTGGTAGAGAAGGGTGAGGTGGGGTCCGGATGCTCGAATGCCAACGCGGGACTGCTGGTCCCTGGACATAGTATGCCCCTGGCGACGCCGGGGATTATCGCCAAAGGCATTCGCTGGATGCTCAACCCGGAGAGTCCTTTTTATATCAAAGCGCGGAGCGAGATGGATTTATTCAGCTGGCTATGGAAGTTTCGGCATGCATGCCGGGCAGAAAAGATGCATCGGTCGATGGAGTATTTATGTCATCTGAATTCAGCGAGCAAGCAGTTGTTCGAGGAGTTGGCCGCTAAAGGCGTGGAATTTTTCTTTGAGAAGAAGGGTTTGCTTGTAGTCTGTAAGACGAAGTCAAGCCTGCAGGCGGCGATTCAAGAAGTCAGGGATAAGGAGAAGCTGAATGTCCAGGCGGCGATATTGAACAGGGAGCAGCTGCTGGAGATGGAGCCAGCGCTGCGGGATGATGTGGTAGGGGGAGTGCATTTTTCCCAGGATGGGCATATCGACTGTTGTCAGTTTGTGAAGGCGATGGCCGAGCAGGCACGGGACAAGGGTGCGAGAATAATGACAGGGACAGAGGTGATCGGATGGGAAACGGGGCAGGGAAAGGTGAAAAAATTAATGACGACGCGGGGGGAGATATCGGCTGATCAGATAGTTCTTGCGGCAGGTGCCTGGTCAGCATCCCTGGTGAAAGAGCTGGGTTTAAGGCTTCCCATTCAAGCGGCCAAGGGATACAGCTTGAGCTATAAGAAGCCGATGAACAGCCCGGCGATACCGATGATATTGTCGGAGACCAAAATCGCGGTGACGCCGTTGCCGGGAATACTCCGTCTGGGAGGAACGCTGGAATTGGCGGGAGTGGACTTGCGCATAAACCGGCGGCGGGTGGAGGCGATCATGAAGGCGGTGCCGAATTATCTGAGGGGGATAAAGGCCGAGGAGCTGGAACTGGTTGAGCTCTGGCGGGGATTGAGGCCGTGCAGTCCGGATGGGGTGCCGCTCCTGGGACGTTGCGAGAGATATAACAATCTGGTGGTGGCCAGCGGCCACGCGATGCAGGGAGTATCCCTCGGTCCGATAACCGGCAAGCTGGTCAGTCAGATTTTGATTGGGGAAAAGCCGGTGATCGATATCGGGCCGATGAGAGTGGAACGGTTCAATCCAGGTTAAAGAAGAATCAAAACTGAAGAAGGCAAGTTACAGGGGAATGACAGGACATTGCCTCTTCGGATATATTTTGGATGAATCGATTCGAATTGTTGCCCTCAACTTACTAACCTGCTAATATTATCTGTTTTCCTGAGTGCAGGAGGAAGGCATGAACATCGGCGTCATCAATGAAAGCAGCAAGATAGAGAACAGGGTCGGCCTGAACCCCGGCGGCGTCTCGATGCTGGCCGAAAAAGGACATACGGTCTATGTCCAGGCCGGAGCCGGATTAAAGTCTGGCTACAGCAACGAAGAGTATGCCGGCCTCGGTGGCCAGGTTGTCTTCACCAAGGATGAAGTGTTCGGCCGATCGGATATCGTGCTCAACATCTCTCCTCTCAACGAGGAGGAATGCCGGCTGGTCAAGGAAGACCAGATTTTGTTCGGTTTCCATCACCTCGCGGTGGCCCGCAGAAACGTGGTCGAGGAACTCCTCAAAAAGAACGTCACCGTCATCGGCTATGAAATCATTCAGGAAGACGATGAATCCCTTCCCTATATCGAGAGCCTGAGCGAGATTGCCGGCCAGATGTGCCTGACGATCGCCGGTCACTATCTTCAGACCAGCCAGGGCGGCCAGGGCATCATTATCGGAGGAGTGGTGAGCGTTCCGCCGGCCACGGCCGTGGTGATCGGAAGCGGGGTTCTGGCCCGGAGCGCCATCAGAAGCTTTCTCGGCGCCGGAGCCCATACCATCGCTCTGGGCCGTTACATGGACAGGTTGAGAGAGCTGGAAGAGATGACGGCCGGAAGAGTGGTCACGCTCTTCGCCAGTAACTACAACCTGGCCCGGATGACAAAGATTGCCGATATCCTCATCGGAGCCGTGCTCCGGCCGGGAGAGAAAGCGCCGATCATGATTTCGAGAGACATGGTCAAAGAGATGAAAAAGGGCTCTCTGATCATTGACCTGGCCATCGACCAGGGAGGGTGCATCGAGACGAGCCGGCCTGCAACTCTCGAACAACCGACCTATATCGAGGAGGGTGTTATCCATTACTGTGTTCCCAACATCACTTCCGGGGTCAGCCGCACCTCCACAAAAGTCCTCTCCAACCTGGTCGCTCCCTGTCTGCTGGAAATCGGGGAATCAGGGATTGAAGAAGTCCTGAGGCAGAGGCTGGCCCTGGCCCGTGGAGTTTATGTGTACAAGGGGAAAATGGCCAGAAAGTCCATCGCCGAGAGGTTCGGTCTCGACTATCGAGAAATCATGACGGCCATGAAAAGGTAACGAGATATGGAAGATATTGCCAGCGGTTTCGCCAAAAATCAGAAGGAGCTCATTCACATCCTGCATAAGATTCAGGAGAAATGCGGCTATATTCCGGCCGATGCCATCACCCGGATCGCGAACCAGCTGAAAATCTCCGAAAGCGAAATCTTCGGCGTTCTCACTTTTTACAAGGCCTTTGCCCTGCAGCCGAAGGGCGAGAACCAGGTCACGGTCTGCCTGGGAACAGCCTGTCATGTCCGGGGAGCAGTCCAGATTGTGGAGCAGATGGAGCGCAAGCTGAAGATCAAAGTGGGCCAGACATCGCCTGATGGAAAGTTCAGCCTGGAAACAGTCAACTGCCTCGGCTGCTGCGCCATCGGGCCGGTGGTCGTCGTCAACGGCAAGTATCATTCCCATGTCACAGTCAAAAAAGTCGATTCTGTGTTGAAAGAATATTCGAATCAGGGCAAACAATGACACGACCAATCACTCATCCAGATCGGTTGATTGGGCTGAAGCGGGGGATTCTCTCCAAACGACAGGCCTTTAAAAAGACTGTGGTCGTCTCTTCAGGAACCTGCGGCCAGGCGAGCGGGTCCCTTCAGCTTATCGAGGCCTTTGAGCGTGAGCTCCAGAAGAGGGACCTCCAGGAGACAATCAGGCTCGAGATAACCGGATGTCACGGTTTCTGTGAGATGGAGCCGAACATCGTCATTTACCCTGAAGGCATTTTTTATAAAAAGCTCAGTCCGAAGGACGTTCCCAGAATCGTGGATGAGACGATTCTCAAGGATAAAATCATCCCGGCCCTCGTCTACGAAGACGCCAAAACCCGCCGCAGGACAAGCAAGCAGGAGGATATTCCCTTCTACCACAAACAGCTCAGGCTGCTGACCGAAAACAACTTCCGCATCAATCCCCGCAGCATCTCCGACTACATCGCTCTGGACGGGTACCGGGCGTTGGCCAAAGTCCTTTTCAACATGACCTGCGAGGAAGTGATCGCCGAGGTCGAAGCCTCCGGGTTGAGAGGAAGAGGGGGAGCCGGATTCCCCACCGGCAGGAAGTGGGAGATCTGCCGTCAGGCGAAATCCGACATCAAATACATCATCTGCAATGCCGACGAAGGAGACCCCGGAGCCTATATGGACAGGAGCCTGCTGGAGGGGAATCCTCACAGCGTGCTCGAAGGCATGATTATCGGAGGCTACGCCATCGGAGCAGCCGAAGGCTTCATCTATGTCCGGATGGAGTATCCGCTGGCGGTGAAGAACGTGACCATCGCCATCCAGCAGGCCAGGGAGCACGGCCTGCTCGGGAATTCCATCCTCGGCTCGGAATTCCAGTTTGACCTTCACATCGTCCAGGGCGCGGGTGCCTTTGTCTCTGGAGAGGAAACCTCTCTGATGACCTCCATCGAAGGCCGGCGGGCTTTTCCCAGGCAAAGGCCTCCCTTTCCCGCTCAGGAAGGCCTGTGGAGGAAACCGACCAACATCAACAACGTGGAGACATGGGCCAATGTCCCTCTGATTCTCAACAGGGGAGCGGAGTGGTATTCGCAGATCGGGACCCAGAAGAGCAAGGGGACAAAAATTTTTTCCCTGGTGGGCAAGATCAACAACACGGGCCTGGTGGAAGTGCCGATGGGGATCACGCTCAAGGAGATTATCTACGATATTGGCGGCGGTATGCGGGATAACAAGAAATTCAAAGCCGTCCAGACCGGAGGACCTTCGGGAGGCTGCATCCCGGCCGGCATGCTCGACCTTCCTGTCGATTACGACACGCTGGCCAAGGCCGGGTCGATCATGGGCTCGGGCGGCATGATCGTCATGGACGAGGACACCTGCATGGTGGATATCGCCCGCTACTTTCTGAACTTTACCCAGGAAGAATCGTGCGGCAAGTGCGTCCCCTGCCGGGTGGGAACCCGGCAGATGGTGGAAATCCTGACCCGCATCACCAGAGGCGAAGGAGAGGATGGGGACGTGGAAAAGCTGGAAGACCTGGCCAGAACCGTCCAGTGCGGCTCTCTCTGCGGCCTGGGGCAGACGGCTCCCAACCCCGTCCTGACCACCATCCGCTACTTCAGGGATGAGTATGATGCCCATATCAAGGAGAAGAGCTGCCCGGCCCTCATCTGCAAGGATTTGATCAACTATTATATCGACCCCCGGAAATGCGTCGGATGCCTGCTGTGTTTAAAAAACTGTCCTGTTGAGGCCATAAGCGGCGAGAGGAAGAAGCTCCACGTCATCGACCAGGACCTCTGCATCAAGTGCGGCGCCTGTCTGGATGTCTGTCCGCCAAAGGTCAGTGCGGTTTTGAAATACACAGGAAAGAAAAGAGACCGTATTCTGAAAAACTCAGCCAAAAGAGCCAGACCATGAAGATCACCATCGACGGAAAGCAGTTCGAATTCGAAGAGAAAAAGACGATTCTGGACATTGCCAGAGCCAACGGCATCTTCATCCCTTCTCTCTGTGACCATCACCGCCTGACTCCCTTTACTGGCTGCCGGCTCTGTATTGTCGAGATCAAAGGAAGAAAAGGCTATCCGCCTTCCTGCGGGACTTACGCCGAGGAGGGCATGAATGTAAGGACAAAGACCCCCACCCTGCAGAAGTTGAGGAGGCAGATTCTCGAGCTCATCCTCTCGGAACATCCCCATGCCTGCCTCATCTGCAGTGAAAAAGCGAACTGTGACGAGTATAAATCCACCATCCGCAAGGTGGGCGAGACGACCGGCTGTGTGCTCTGTCCCAACAACCAGCGGTGCGAACTTCAGGATGTTGTCGAAGCCCTGGAGGTCGAAAGAGTCAGGTTTCCTTCCCTCTACAGGGATTTCGAGTTGAAGAAAAATGATCCCTTCTTTGACCGAAACTACAACCTGTGCATCCTCTGTGGCAGGTGCGTCAGGGTCTGCCATGAGGTCAGGGGAGCCTCCGCGGTGAGCTTTGTTTACCGGGGCTCACAGGCTGTCATCGGAACAGTGCTCGATCGTCCGCTTCTGGAGTCTGGCTGCCAGTTCTGCGGCGCCTGTGTGGATGTCTGTCCTACCGGCGCCTTGGGCGAGAGAGTGGTGAAGTATGAGACGCTGCCGGAAAGGAAAGCCAGGACCATCTGTCCTCTCTGCAGCATGGGCTGTGAGCTGGAAGTGGAGCTGAAGGCGGGGCAGATTTTGAGCTCCAGGCCTTCTGCAAACGGAGCGGTGAACAGAGGCCAGGCCTGTGTCAAGGGCCGGTTCCTCATCAGAGACGTTGTCCATTCCCCTCGAAGAATCCTCAGCCCGATGATCCGGCGGAACA
>CAYZDV010000086.1:0-8693 GCA_964477275.1 uncultured Eubacteriales bacterium | reverse complement strand
TTTCCCTCCTTTTGAGTCACCGGTCTCATTTGACAACACTCGCTCCGGGTGTTATATGTCTCCCTGAAAAGATTTCGAGATGGAGACCTGCGGCTGGCTGTCTGTTCTTCCCCCTCTCCTGGCCATTGTTCTCGCCATCCGGACCAAGCACGTCTACCTCTCTCTCATTCTGGGCATCTGGTTGGGCTGGACCATCATCCATTCCTGGAACCCGCTCCAGGGAATCATCCACACCCTCAACGCTCTCGTCGATGTTTTCAAAGACGCCGACAACACCCGGGTTGTCCTGTTCAGCGCCATGATCGGAGCCATCATTACCTTCACCCAGTATTCGGGCGGGATGAAAGGCTTTGTCACCTGGGTTACCGGCCGGGGTCTGGTCAAAACCAGGAAATCGGCTGGACTCCTAGCCTGGTTTCTGGGATTCATCATCTTTATCGAATCCAGCATCTGTGTCCTTGTCTCGGGCGCCGTGTCCCGGCCCATCTTTGACAAGCTGAAGATTTCGCGGGAGAAGTTGAGCTACATCCTCGATTCCACCTCAGCTCCCAAATGCATCCTTCTCCCTCTCAATGCCTGGGGAGCCTTTGTCATCGGACTCCTTGCTTCCCAGGGCGTGGAAAAACCGGTCAGATACCTGGTTTCCTCCATGCCTTTCAACTTCTACGCGATCATCGCTCTGTTTCTGGTCCTGTTCGTTGTCCTCACCGGGAAAGACATGGGGCCGATGCGAACAGCCGAACACCGGGTTCGGGCAGAGAACAAACTCCTCCGGGACGGAGCCGAGCCGCTCATATCGGAAGAAGTGGTGGAGATGGAAACAAAACAAGGTGTCCCTCCACGCTCCATCAACATGCTCCTTCCCGTGGGGACCATGGTTGTGATGATGCCGGTTGTTCTCCTCGTCACCGGAAAGGGAAACCTCATGGAAGGCTCTGGCTCGCTGTCCGTGCTGTGGGCGGTCATTTCCGGGCTTGCGGCCGGTGCCGTTGCTTATAGAGCCCAGAATATCCTGAGGGTCAAAGAGATCACGGATATCTTCATGAAAGGAGTGGGAGGTCTCGTTCCGCTGGCCAGCTTGATGATTCTGGCCTTTGCCATCGGAGACACCTGCGAAGCCCTTGGCACCGGGCCGTTTGTGGCCCAGGCGGCTAAGTCCACTCTCCCCAGCGGAGTCATTCCGGCAGTGGTTTTTCTGGTCTCCTGCGGCATCGCCTTTTCCACCGGGACCTCCTGGGGAACGTTTGCCATCATGATTCCCATCGCTGTGCCCATGATCACCATCATCGGACTTCATCCAGGCCTGACCATCGCCGCCGTTCTCGGAGGGGGAGTCTTCGGAGACCACTGCTCCCCCATTTCCGACACCACCATCATCGCCTCCATGGCCTCAGCCTGCGACCATATCGACCATGTCCGGACACAGCTGCCTTATGCGTTCACTGCCGCCGGAGTTTCCCTCCTTCTTTTCATCACCTTGGGCTTTATTCTGTAAAATTTTCTGGACAAGAGGAGGTGAGCTGCCATGATTAAGCGCTTCCCGCCCATCCTGTTCGTCATCTGTCTTTTCTCATTAACTCTAAGCGGGAGCCCGGGTTCGACTGAGGCAGAATCCGCTCAGGCGTTTCCGCTGGAAGCGGTTGAGCGCTTCGAACAATTCGTCGAGGATCAGATGGCTGTGGACAATGCTCCCGGCCTTTCCGTCGGATTTCTGAAAGGCGACCTCATCTGGACCAATGGATACGGCTACTCTGACCTGGAGAACAGGATTCCGGCCCGACCCGAGAGTGCTTACCGGCTGGCATCCGTTACCAAGACCATCACCGCCATCGCCGTTCTCCAGCTCGTCGAACAGGGCAGGGTCGACCTGGACGCGGAGGTCCAGACTTATATTCCCTATTTCCCCAGGAAAAAATGGCCGGTGACAGTCCGCCTTCTTCTGGGTCACCTGGGAGGAATCAACCATTACAAAAACTACGAGGTCGAAGGCCGGATCAGGGACCAGAAAACCACCAGAGAAGCCATGGCCATCTTCCAGGACTGGGATCTGGTGGCAGAGCCGGGAACCAGGTATCACTACTCAAGTTACGGCTATAATCTTCTGGGTGCGGTCATCGAAGGCGCCACTGGCAAGTCTTACGGTCACTACGTCCAGAACAACATCTTCGCTCCGCTGGGTATGTCCGCCTCGCGGCTGGACGACCCGCTGGAGCTTATCCCCAACCGGGTCAGAGGCTATCAACTGATCAACGGCGAAATCAAGAACTCGGAGTACGTGGACATCTCCAGCCGTTTTGCGGCAGGAGGCACGCGGTCCACAGTCCTCGACCTTCTCAAGTACGCAAGGGGCATCATCGACGGTAAACTCCTCAGGGAAGAGACCTGGAGGCGGATGTTCAGCTCCATGGCCACCCGCGATGGTTATCTGACAGGTTACGGCATGGGATGGGGTGTCAGACCCTGGAGAGGACATTTCCAGGTCAGCCATGGCGGCTCCCAGCCCGAGACGCGGACCCATCTACTCATCTTTCCAGCCGAGGAGTTCGCCGTGGCCATTGCTTCCAACCTGGAAAGGCTCGACCTGATGAACTACGTGAGGAGGCTGGCCGAGCTGGTGCTGGATGAAGACCTGGACAGCGCCGCTTATGTGTCCGACAGGATTGGACAGGCCATTGCGGACTACTGCGCCGAGGTCTTCTCTCACGGGATGAGTCAGTTCAGCTGGCTGGGGAAGCACGCTTCCACCGGCGAAAAGGACCGCGCCGAGGCTTTTTCCTACTTCAACAAGCATCTCAACAGGAAGGCCCTGGAGAAAAATTTCAGGGAAACGGAAAAAATGATCGTCCTGGGCTTTCATCCTGTTGCCAATCAGGCCATGATCAAGGTCGGAACCTCCATGGCTTCCGCCCTCAAGGACGAGCTGGGAGAGGAGAGGCTTCGCAGCTATTATCAAAACGGGCCGCTGGCCTTTTTCAGGGACTACACGGAAATCAGTCAGCAATGGCCTCCGGAGAAAAACATGTACAAATTCTCCGATGACTTTGGAGAATTGATCGCCTCCTGGGAGAGAGACTGGTCTGCGATCTACACCGATGACATCCGCCGTCTCCATATTACGGTCAAAACGGACTTTGAGGAACTGGAATCCTGGCTGAAGCAGGCTTTCTCCGGAAAGACGATCTATCCCGATTTCACGAGAGAAATGGGAGCAGCGGGAGAGCATTTTCTCATGAAAGGTGAGACTGACAAAGCGTTCAGAATATTCGTCTCCAGCTCCGAGCTCTACCCCCAATCTCCATCAGCGCTCAGCAGCCTGGCCGTGGCCCACATCTGGACCGGGAATATTGAACAGGCCCGAACATTCTTTAAAAAGGCTTTTAACCTCCATCCCCGCCACCCGGGCGTGAGCCTGGAGCGATTCTCCTTCCTTGCCCGCCGTCTGGGCAACGCCAAAAAAGAGAACGAGGTCTTTGCCCTTGCCGATATTGCCCTCGAGCTCTATCCTCGGAGCGCCGAACTCCGGCTGGAGGTGGGAAATCTCTACCTTAAAGCCGGAGACAGGGAAAAGGCTGTTCAGTTCTACAAGAAGGCTCTGGAACTCAATCCCAATCTCGAAGGAGTCAAGGAGAAGCTGGGGCAGCTTGAAAAGAAGAAGAAAAAACAATAGGTTCTCTTCCATTTTGTGTGGGTCATTGAATGACGAAAACACACGGAAATGGCATCGCTCCCTTCAGATTTTTAACGCCATTCCCTCTGGAAGAGAATCAAACAATAAAAACCTAAAAACAGAAGGGGAGAACGATGAAAAAGGGAGTCGGTGATGTTTTCCATCAGGAAACAAAGTATTTGAGAGGCAAGCTCAAAGGAGGCCCGCTTCTCTGGCAGGCCAGGCCCCGGATGCACAAGGACTACCCGAAAGCTCCCCGGTTAACCCTTCCTCCGCCCCAGAAAAAAGGCGGCCTTCCCCTCTGGGAGGCGATCAGCCGCCGCCGGAGCATCCGCAATTTCAGCAGCAAGCCCCTTGCCATGGAGGCCCTTTCCCAGCTCCTCTGGGCCTCGCAGGGAATCACGGCAGAACACATGGGCTACGAGTTCCGCGCCGCGCCCTCGGCCGGGGCTCTCTACCCGGTAGAGACCTATCTCGTTGCCCACAATGTGGCAAACATGGAGCCAGGAATTTATCACTACCAGCTCCGCCGCCATGCGCTCGAACAGCTCCAGCGAGGAGACTTCAGGGAGGCTGTGACCCGGGCCGCTCTTGACCAGGATATGGCCTATTCGGCCAGCTGCGTCTTCGTCTGGACCGCGGTGTTTGCCCGCTCCCGGTGGAAATACGACCAGCGGGCCTACAGGTATATTTATCTCGACGCAGGACACATCGCTCAGAACACCGCCCTGGCCGCTGTCTCTCTGGGCCTCGGGACGTGCCAGATTGGCGCCCTCTACGATGAGGAGGTCAACGCACTCCTCGATGTCGATGGCCAGGAGGAAAGCGTTGTTTACATGACAGTCGTGGGCCATCTGAGGTCGGTCACTGATGAAACGGGGCCCTAAGGCTGTTTTTCTTCGGGTTTTTCCTGCTTTTTCTCCGCCGGCTTCTCCTCCGGTTTTCCAGGAGGAAAAAGTCCCATCTTGACTCGGATCTCTCTGTCGAGCTGCTCCGCCAGTTCTTTGTTCTCCTTCAGAAGCTTTTTGACATTCTCCCTTCCCTGACCCAGCCGCTCGCCTTTATAGGAATACCAGGTCCCGGTCTTTTCCAGGATTCCATTCTCTACTCCGCAGTCGACCAGGTCCCCTTCTCTGGAGATGCCCTCACCGTAGATGATGTCAAACTGGGCTTCCCGGAAGGGAGGGGCCATTTTGTTCTTGACGATCTTTACCTTGACCCGGTTGCCGACCACGGTATCCCCTTCCTTCAGGGTAGCCATCCTCCGGATATCGATTCTCAAGGAAGAGTAGAACTTCAATGCCCTTCCGCCGGTTGTCGTCTCCGGGCTGCCCAGGAAAAACCCGATTTTCTCCCTCATCTGGTTGACAAAGATGAAGCATGTCTTGGAACGGCTGACGATGGCGGTCAGCTTCCGAAGGGCCTGAGACATCAGCCTTGCCTGAAGCCCCATATGGGCATCCCCCATATCTCCCTCCAGCTCGGCTTTGGGCACGAGGGCGGCCACCGAATCGACCACGACCACGTCCACGGCCCCTGACCGGACCAGGACCTCGGCAATCTCCAGGCCCTGTTCTCCATAATCGGGCTGGGAGATGAGGAGGTTGTCCACATCCACGCCGACCCTGGCCGCGTAATTCGGGGACAGGGCATGTTCGGCATCGATAAAGGCGGCCTGGCCTCCACTCTTCTGGGCTTCAGCAATGACGTGAAGGGCCAGGGTCGTCTTGCCGGTTGCCTCCGGGCCGAAGACCTCGACAACCCTTCCCCTGGGGAATCCTCCGATCCCCAGGCTGTAGTCGAAAGCGATGGAGCCTGTCGGGATAGCGGGCACTTTAATCGCTGCTTCCCTCTGTCCGAGCTTCATCACTGCTCCCTTACCGAACTGTTTCTCTATCTGCGAAAGCGCTGCTTCTATCGCCTTTGTCCTTGAAGCCTCTTTTTGTTCTGTTTCTTCCGTCATTTTCTCCTCCCCATCGGCCGGACTTCTGGAGATTTAGTGGTCCATCCAGCCTTTTCGGGAATCCATTTTGCTCTCTATCTAAAGACGAAAAAACCAGCCGTCTTTTTTCTCCTCGAATCAGGGCTGGCCGTAGGTGTAAAAGCCCCTTCCAGTTTTGCGGCCAAGATATCCGGCATCCACCATCTTTCTCAGCAGGGGACAGGGCCGGTATTTGGGATCCCTGAAACCTTCGTAAAGGACCTCCATGATGCCCAGGCAGACATCCAGCCCGATAAGGTCGGCCAGGGTGAGAGGACCCATGGGATGGTTCATTCCCAGCTTCATCACTGTATCGATGGCCTCCGGGGTTCCGACGCCTTCCATCAACGTGTAAACCGCTTCGTTGATCATGGGCATCAGGATTCTGTTCGAGATAAAGCCGGGGAAATCATTCGCTTCCACCGGGACCTTCCCCATTTTCTCTGCGATGCTTTTGACCTTCGCGAATGTCTCCTCGGAGGTGGCCATTCCTCTGATCAACTCCACGAGGGACATCAGAGGAACAGGATTCATGAAGTGCATGCCCATGAATTGCGAGGGCCGGCCGGTCAGGGCGGCCAGGCGGGTGATGGAAATCGATGAGGTGTTGGAAGTGAGAATGGCCGACGGGTCGAGCAGCTTATCCAGCTCGCTGATGACATTCTTTTTCACCGCAAAGTCCTCGAAGACGGCCTCGACCACAACATCCGAACCTCTGAGGTCTTTGAGGTCTGTCGTGGGCTTTATCCGGGCCAGTATCCTGTCCGTGTTCTCCTCGATTTTTCCTTTTTCGGCAAGCTTGTTCAAGCTCTTCTCCATGCTCTTCAATGAGCGCTGGAGAAATTCTTCCCCGACATCATTGAGGATGACATCAAAGCCCGTTGTGGCCGCCACCTGGGCGATGCCCGTGCCCATGGTTCCGGCACCGACGATTCCTATTTTTTTCGCAGCCATCATTCCTCCTCGCTCAGACCATTTCCACAGCCATGACCACCGCATCTCCTCCGCCCAGGCACAGGCCGGCGATGCCCTTTTTCAGCCCTCTGTGTTTCAGGGCATAGAGGAGGGTGGCCAGGATCCTGGCTCCGGTGGCGCCGATGGGGTGTCCCAGGGCCACGGCCCCGCCGTGGACATTGACCTTCTCCCTGTCCAGGCCCAATTCCTTGATAAGGACCACCAGCTGCGAAGAGAACGCTTCGTTGATTTCAAAGATGTCCACATCAGCGATTGTCCAGCCGATGTTGGCCAGCAGCTTTTCGATCGCTCCTTTGGGAGCGTACATGACCATGGATGGCTCCACACCATTGGTGGTCGACCCAAGAATCCGGGCCATGGGCTGAAGCTTCTTCGCTTTCACCGCATCCGCAGAGGCGACGACCACGGCCGCTGCTCCATCATTGAGAGTAGACGCATTTCCGGCCGTCACTGTCCCATCCGGCTTGAAAAAAGGTCTGAGTTTGGCCAGCTTTTCCAGGCTCGTGTCTTTCCGTGGGCCTTCGTCCACAGCAAAGACAAGCGGCTCGGCTTTCTTCTGGGGAATCTCGACGGGAACAATCTCCTCCTTGAAATACCCTCTCTCGATGGCATGGACGGCTTTCTGGTGACTGCTCAAAGCAAAGGCGTCCTGCTCCTCACGGCTGGCGCCAAATTTTTCGGCGATGACCTCTCCTGTCATTCCCATGTGCTGGTCGTCGAAGGCGCACCAGAGACCGTCGACGATCATGGCGTCCTTCAACTTCATGTCTCCGAATTTGACACCTTCTCTCGCTCCCCAGAGAAGATGGGGAGCCTGGCTCATGCTCTCCATTCCACCGGCCACGATAATTTCCTTCTCCTCCAGCCAGATGGCCTGTGCAGCCAGGGCAACAGCCTTCAAAGCCGAACCACAAACCTTGTTGACCGCAAAGCAGCTCACCGTGTAGGGGAGACCTCCTTTGACCGCAGCCTGCTTGGCAGGGGCCTGTCCCAGCCCGGCGGAAACGACATTGCCCATGATCACTTCGTCGACATCTGCACCCGAAATGCCGGCGTTCCTCACCGCTCCCCGGATGGCGATGCCTCCCAGTTCAGGAGCGGTGAAACTCTTCAGCGCGCCCATGAAATTGCCGATGGCGGTGCGGGCGGCGCTGACGATAAAGACGTCTCTCACATCACACATGGATTAAGCCTTTCATTTGGAATTGAATCAATATCCCTCTCTTTTTATCACAATTGAAGAAGGGTGTAAACCCACCGGAAATCTCCCTGAATTTGCCGTCAGGACATGAGGATGGGTTCTGTCACGGTGTGTCCCCGCTTATCAAGAGGCGTGTAGTATTACGAGGTAAATCGGCGCAGACTTTTAGTGCGCCACGGCGCGCTCAGAAGTAGGTTTTAAAGGCAAAAGGATCACTCATGGAGCTTCCCTGTCCGTAATAGGGATAGTAATAAATCATACCTTCAGGCAATGGAAAAAATTCTCGAGGAGACAAAGAACATACTTTACCGAAACAAGTTACTAATCAGTCCATAAAGGTCTCCAAATCTCAATTCTTCCTTGCGAATATGATTGAAAAAAACAATTTTCCTGTTTACGTTTTCTAGACTCTGCTGAAATCTGATCCTAAACATCAAAAGCACATGATGAATTTGGACATTACGAATGGGAGTTTGATTTTCCTTAACGATTGGGATTCTAGCCGATCGAACCCCTCACGATGAAAAATAATTTACCGATGTCCTGCGGGCCGGCCTTCTCAGGATCTGAAAAAGCTAAAGGCTTCCTGACAAGCCCCTGCCCATCCAGATACTCCATGAGCTCCCACATCCATTCATGGTAGGCGACGACAAATGCCTTTTCCTTTAACAAAAGAATAAGAAAAATTCTTTAAAGGTTATTGACCTGACTATTTTTACGACTAATGAAAAATGGTCTTGACTATTTTTCATTAAAATGAATAATAGTCAACATGGAAGAACGAAAGCTTTATCTTAAGGTATGGGATGAGCTCGCCCAAGAAAAAAGCATGGTTTTTATGGTTGGCCCCCGTCAGGCAGGCAAGACAA